>NZ_PHNG01000481.1:0-5875 GCF_002803435.1 Bacillus sp. mrc49
TTCCAAGATGGCGAATTCCCCATCTTCATTCTTTCATTAAAGGCTGGCGGCACCGGTCTTAACCTAACGGAAGCAAACCACGTGATCCATTATGATCGCTGGTGGAACCCGGCTGTCGAGAATCAAGCCACGGACCGTGCCTACCGAATTGGACAGCAGCGATTCGTTCATGTTCATAAGCTAATCTGTACAGGGACACTGGAAGAAAAGATTGATCAAATGCTCGATAAAAAACAAGCATTGAACGACGAAATCATCAGCAGTGACAACTGGATCACCGAACTTTCCACTGAGGAAATCAAGGACCTGGTCGCTCTTCAATAAGGTACAAAAGGAGAATGCCTATCGAATGGGCATTCTCCTTTTTCCGTTTGAATAGCCATCAAATGGAGTGAAAATCGTTTCTAAAAAATCGAACTCAACAAATAAAGAGCCGTAATCCAGATGATGATGGCCGATACTTTATTTAACATACCAAGGAACTTGCCAGTAGTATCAATCTTTTTCAGCAATCGTCCCGCCAGACATAGTCCATGGAACCAGCACCATGACACAGCGATGCACGTTACCGTGAAAATCACTTTATCCGTTCCTGAATATACAAGCGAGCTCGATCCGATTACACCGATCGTATCCAAGATTGCATGCGGATTGAGCAATGATACCGATAAAGCAAAAATCATCTGTTTTTTTGCTGACATTTGCTTAGTTTCAGCATCTGCTTGTGGAATGGCACCGGAAGACCAAATCTGAAAACCCATATACAATAAAAATGTGATTCCAATAATGATCAATGCCAGATGCAGCCAAACATATTGCATGACAATCAACGAAACGCCGAAGATGGCCAACAGAATGAGTGCAGAATCACAAATGGCAGCAGTGATCGTTGCAGGCAAAGCCTTTTTTATGGTCGGCTGGATTGCTCCCTGATTGAAAATAAATACATTCTGCACGCCTAATGGCAGGATCAGGCCTAATGCCAATAGCAATCCATGAAAAAATGGTCCCATACGAATACCTTCCTCCTTCACTTTCAGTATAATGAAAAAAGCAAAGGAATTGACCATCCATTTGGGAGTGCTTTCACCCAACCAATCAATAATGAATTGTATATGAAAGGAGTGTTTTCCTTATCGTTATCGAATGGAGACCAAACCGGAACTCAAGCCTATCCCTTCACCAGCAAATAGTGAATTGGATGAAACAGCAAATAACAAGCGGGGAATGGCCAGTTGCTACCAAGCTTCCATCGCAGCGCTCATTGGCGGATTCTTTTGGAGTAAACCGAAGCACGATCATTACAGCTCTCGATGAGCTGATTGCAGACGGACTATTGGAAACGAAGGTGGGATCCGGTACATTCGTTTCCAATAACACTTGGAACGTGCTAGCCGCAAGTAAGCAGCCCGACTGGAGAAAATATGTCCGGAACGGACTGCATGAACCCAATATACAGACGATTCAAGACATTAACTTTCATGAAGCGGACACTGCCATGATCCGATTGGGTACCGGCGAGCTTTCCCCCTCGCTTTTGCCTGTTAAAAAAATCGAGCAGACGCTGCAATCCACCGCTTTTGATGCATATTCATTAGGCTATTCCGAACCGAAGGGCGATAAAAGACTGCGGCAAAGCATAAGTGATCATTTAAAGGAAAAAGGAGTAACCGTAAGTCCCGGCTCGCTCATGATCGTCTCCGGCGGGCTTCAAGCACTCCAATTGATCGCAGTTGGTTTGCTTCCAAAAGGATCGTTGATTTTACATGAATCACCTTCTTATTTGAATTCGGTTCACCCCTTTCAATCTGCGGGCATGCATTTGGCAGGCCTATCAAAACATGGGCGGGAAACTATCCCGAATCAAATAAAGCGTATCAACAGGAAGCGGAAAGCGTCTCTATTGTATACGGTCCCAACGTTTAACAACCCAACCAATGCGACTTGGACAAAAGAAGAAAGGTTGGATCTTCTATCCATATGCAAAAAGGAGCAAATCCCCATTATTGAAGATGACGTTTATAGTGATTTATGGTTGGAAACAGAACCACCGCCACCCTTAAAATCCTTTGATGCCGATGGCCTGGTCTTGCACATTGGCAGTATGTCGAAAACATTGAGCCCAGGGTTGCGCATCGGGTGGATTGCTGGTCCGATGCCTGTTATTGAACGTCTGGCAGATATAAAAATGCAAATGGACTATGGCTCGAGTGCACTTTCGCAGCACCTTGTAGCCACATGGTTATCACAGGGCCATTATTCGAAACATTTAGATTGGCTGCGCCGTGAATTGTTGGCACGCAGGGACTTCACACTGGCTCTTCTCAATCGATATTTTGAAGGGATTGCCAAATGGCAAACACCCCAAGGCGGATTTTATATATGGTTAGAATTAGGCAAACCAATTGTGAATCCAACCCTTTTCAAGCTAGCGATAAAAGAGCACCTGCTCATCAATCCTGGGTACATATATGAACCAAATAACCATACACATCTTCGGCTCTCGTACTCATATGCCTCCGAGGAACAGCTGGCTTATGGGATTCAAACCCTCTCGAAAATCATCCGGCGATTGATTTGAGCCCAGGAAAATCTGCTTAGACACGACTTGGAGGCTGCCACGGCAGCCCTCTCCTAATTAAACTAAAGATGACCCTACGGAGAAGCTGCTCACCTTTTTATGATCTTCTCACTCAAATTGGTGATGAAAAAGGAATGGTGTTTTCCATGATCGATCATGATATGCTCCAGAATTGCAGTTAGCGCGCTTCCTTTATTCACCTGATATTCTTCCGGAATCTCTTCAATTGTGATTATTTCTTTATGCGGGTCATATTTAATGGATGTCCTGGCGCCCTTTTCAAAGAAAGAAAGAGTTACTAATTGACATAGTGGAAAATTTTGATAAGTTGAATCCGAGAGGGGCTTTCTTTCAAATGGAGAACTGACATGTTGAAGCGCATCAAAAAAACTCGGTTTTGCCAGGGAAGCCGGGGCCCTGTTCCTTCTTTCAATTTTCACTGTAATTCCACGAACATCCTCCTTATTGCTCGAGTTTTTCTTATAATTCATAAATTCTCTCCTTTCATTGGTTCTTTATACCTAATTCTTTTCTCTCATTCCATTTACCTGCTAGATTATAAAAATATTTTCATATAACCCAATAAACGGTTTTAAAGACTGCACCAAACAAAATAAGATTGTTAGCAATCGAATCCTCTCTCCGATTTAAGGCACGAGTCGTTACCTGCTTGGAACGAAGGGTGCGAGACCCCTGTGCTGGAATTCGTGTCCAGGGAAGACACCGCAGGCGCCTATCAAGGAGGCTCATGGACTGCCACGATAAGCCGAGATCCAGCAGTGCAATGAGAAGGGTCTAAGGTAAAGTAAGTCGCTAATTCAGCCATTTTACTCGCGAGTTCAGGCTTTGCATCGAATTTGGGGCAGGTTTTCTCATAAAAGTGCATTATTAACATGCTTTTTGTACCATTTCTCGCCAGGGTAGGACAAACCGCCGAGATGGCTTCCCGGAGCGCCTGCAGGGCAATGGAACGCTCTAGGGATCATCCCTCCAACTTTCACCAATTGGAATGCAACGTTCACGTATCAAAAAGAAAAAACTGTAGACAAACTCCGTTAATACCCGAGTTTGCCTACAGCATAAGATTTATTTCTTTGCTTTGATTATGTTGTATTCCTTCTTCGATTCATTGCCGGCAAGATCGGTCACTTTAAACTCAATCTTGTTGTTGCCCGATTTGAGCGGCAGTTCCAATTTCTTTATCTCTTTCTTAAAAGCCCTCATTTTGTATGGTTCCTTGAACTCATTATAGAAAACTTCACTTCCGTTCAAGTACAGGCGAATTTCATCGAAATTATCCTCAACCGTCACGTCCACCTTCGGATTTTTCGCTTTTGCTCCCACAGTTGCCGGCACGCCTTTAACCTTCAAGCCTGGTTTTGTCGTATCGACCATGAACACCTTTTTAAACGATACCGTGTTATCCCAATTGTCTGTCGCTTTGACCGTCATGCTTTGGACGCCATCTGCATATTTCTTTTCATAAGAGAATTCATATTTCTTACTCGTTTTGTTATACGTTACAGGGACCGTCTGATTATCGATTTTAAATTCCTTGATTTTCGATGCTTCCTGGATTTCCCCCGTTATTTTGATTTTACTTTTATTGTTCACGCTTAAGGTTTCAGGGCTTTTAATTTTTACAGCCGGTGCATAGTTATCGATTGGCGCCGAATCCTTGGCTAATTCCGTTTCGGCCGCTTTTTCATTGCCTGCATTGTCAATCGCCACCACCTGTACTTTTTCCCCTCGTAAATCAGGCAGGGTGAATTGTTTCGAAGTCCCCGGAAGCAGATTTTCCAGGATCGATTTTCCATCGACCTGTACATCATAATAAGCTACTCCCGAACCATTCAGATTATCTTTACCTTGGATCGTTAATACGTTACCCTTTTTCGAAATCCTGACCGTTGGTTTTACCGTATCGATTCTGATCGGCATTTTATATGTCTGCCATTTTGCACCCTCGTAATCTATCATCGCTTTAATTTCAAAATAATAGACACCATCTTTTGCCAATGCATTATTGACCTTCCCATCCCATTTCCGGGCTGGATCAAGTGTATAAGCAGTTCCTTCCCCGCTATCATAATAGTTCTTGCTCACATTATTCTCCGTGCGAAGTTTCCTTACTTGTTTGTTTTCACCATTCAGGATGCTGTACTCTACCTTTTTTGCATTCCTCAAGAATGATAGAAGCGGCACGAAGTCATCCTGTGCGCCATCACCATTCGGGGAAATCGCGATGCGTTTGCTGTCGAATGTATCTGCTACACGGTCATGGCCAAGGTAATCGAAATCTTTACCTACTGTCGTTACAGCACCTGCCGCGCCATAAAAAGACTCTTTATCATATTTTGTTCCATCAAGGATTGGTGCTTTATCCCACTCCCCCTTGAACCCTACATACGGTACATGCAGCTCCGGGTTGGTGTCTGCTGGATCTTTCAAAGTAACGAACCCCTCCACAAAATATCCATTTGGGAAGACCTTGTTAATGTCGACAAGCGTCTCAAGATCATCACCAAGCACTTTTGCTTTGGATATGTCGACTTTCACTTCAAAGGTTACCGATTTTTTCGCTGGTACGGTTATTTTGTTTGTATCTTTATTATTGATTTTGATTGAAGCGTCCTTAATTTCCTGGGCTTCCAACTGATGAGCGGAATAGCCGAGTTGACCTTGGATGGCGTAGTCCGTTTGAATATTTCCTTTTACATCATATTTGACTGCTTTGTTGCTGAAATTCTCGACCTTCAAGCTAAAAGCAAACGTATTGCCTACCTCTTTCATGGCTACCTTCGCTTCTTTCGTGAATGCCTCCGTCACGACGGCTGGCGTGGACAATGCTGAATGAAGCTGCATGACTCCAGCTCCCTGCCTGCGTGGCGAATAAGGATTTTCCCAACCAAGTGCCTTGTTGACGACCCCTTGATCCTTCACTGGTCTTGACGTGTTCATCATCAGGTTTTTAGCCAAATTGGTTCGGGCATGTCCTGTTAATTTAAAGTCTTTATCCACTCTTTCCAGAACAAGGGCAGAGCCGCCGGAAACATGTGGTGCCGCCATCGAGGTACCACTCATCATCCCATATTCATCATTGTTCAACGTCGAGTATATCTGCCCGCCTGGAGCAGTGATTTCTGGCTTGAAGTCCAAATTCGGTGCAACGCCCCATGAACTGAATGCGCTCATTTTTCCCGCTTCCGGGTTTGCCGATTTTGTTTTATCGCCATTGAAGCTGACCTTAACCTTTTCTCCAGCAGTTATGGCCGTTTTCAGCTTAGCTCCATC
>NZ_PHNG01000482.1:0-2933 GCF_002803435.1 Bacillus sp. mrc49
CCCTTCAATCGTTCTTCCAATTCCAGTTCGATATTCTGTATCGCGATTTTCATTTTCTCTTCGCGGGTTACGAAGTGGGAAGCAGGAAAAATGGCAATATGTTCGCGCTCACCGGTAATTTCACCGGTCAGTGCATCGACTTCCCGGATCCGGTCAATCTCATCTCCGAAAAACTCGACTCGTACGCAATGTTCATCGCGGGAGGCCGGGAAAATTTCGACCACGTCGCCGCGCACGCGGAAGGTCCCGCGCTGGAAAGCTATGTCATTCCGTTCATATTGAATGTCCACGAGCCTGTGCAGCAGGGCATTCCGGTCCATTTCCATGCCTGTTCTGAGCGAAACCACCATCTCCCGGTATTCTTCCGGGGAGCCGAGCCCATAAATGCAGGATACACTGGCAATGATGATGACATCTTTCCTTTCGAACAAAGACGAAGTGGCCGAGTGGCGAAGTTTATCGATCTCATCATTGATGCTTGCATCTTTTTCGATGAAAGTATCGGTGGATGGGACATAGGCCTCTGGCTGATAGTAATCATAATAGCTTACGAAGTACTCAACGGCATTGTTGGGAAAAAACTCTTTGAACTCACTGTAAAGCTGCCCTGCCAACGTTTTATTGTGGGCAATGACAAGCGTCGGTTTATTGATTTGCTGTATGACGTTGGAAACGGTGAACGTTTTCCCTGTTCCCGTCGCCCCCAATAATGTCTGCATTTCCTTTCCTTCTTTGATGCCATTGACAAGCATTTCAATTGCTGCAGGTTGATCTCCTTGAGGAGAGTATTTTGAGACTAACTCAAACTTATCCTTCACCAAGCATAGCCTCCTATTGAAATATTTTTATATGAAAAACGGGATATGTTCCTATCCCTTCTATTTATTCCGGTTTTAGAAAGTATATATACACATTCTACCACAACAAGCTCAAAACAAACCAGCAATAAGCGAACACCCATTCTATTTTCAAGTTAATATCCTTTGTCGCTTCATATGTGAAGACAAGCTGAGTACAAAAAAAGCACCTCTGGTGTCAGGCGCTCTTGGATGTTCGTTTCATCATTCGTTTCGATAGCCAGAATCCAACTGTCAGGGATAATGCATCAACGATAATCAATAAGTTCGTATGTGTATAACCTTTATATGCAGAAGCTGTTATCAAGGCAACCGTTAACACAAGACCGACGACATTGTTGTAGGTGACCCTTGAAAAAAGCATGACAAGTAGACAAGGAAGGAAAAGGGCAGAAAGAATTTTAATCATTTTTTCATCTCCTTTGTAAGAGAAAAATAGAGTAATTTCAGTTTAAATGATTATGAAGTTTTTTGCCAATCTATTTCCTGCTTGATTTCCGATAACCGATAAAAGAACATTTGAAACACTTTATCATTATCTCCATAACGAAAAGGAAGCAAACCCCCATAAAAGGAAGTTCGCTTCTTTCACGATCAATATGGATCCGCTTCATGTCCTTTTCTGGCAGCGTCCCCTGGGTCATCCGTCCCTCCCACCGGTTTGGAGGATTCCGTTTGTTCGGTAGCGGAATCCAGTCCCGCTTCAAGTCTGCGGCCATAATCTTCATCGGCCTCTTTTGCGAGGGCGATCATTTTTTCTTGGATGCGCGGGTCTGCCGGTGCCAAAGCCGATACCAAATTGGCGATCAATTCGTCCCTTTCCCAATCTTCGAATTCACGGTACGTTTCACCAGCCTGCTTCGTATTGCTTTGGCGATCGATTGTCTCACGGACCAGTTTCCCTTCTACGAAAGGGGTATACTCCTTACCCGTTTGCTCAGCTTCTTTCAAGCCTCCTACGGTTGATGGTTCATAGTTTATGTGAGGGCTTTGGTTGCCTCTGCCCACTTCATATTGCATTTGTCCGCCAGTCTGATTCGTGGCTGTTGGCTTCTTTGGAGCATTGATCGGCAATTGCAGGTAATTCGCCCCCACACGGTGGCGTTGTGTATCGGAGTAAGAGAAGGTACGCCCTTGAAGCATCTTGTCATCCGAAAAGTCAAGGCCATCCACCAAGACGCCCGTACCGAATGCAGCCTGTTCGACTTCAGTGAAGTAGTCCTGCGGGTTTCTATCCAATACCATCGTGCCGACATGCAGCCATGGGAATTCATCCTTTGGCCAAATCTTTGTATCATCGAGCGGATCGAAGTCCAACTCAGGGTGATCATCATCACTCATGATCTGTACATTCAGATCCCATTCGGGAAACTCCCCGCGTTCGATCGCTTCATATAAATCCTGTGTGGCATGATTGAAATTCGTTGCTTGAATTTCATTGGCTTCCTTCTGGGTCAAGTTCTTGATGCCCTGCTTGGGCTCCCAGTGATATTTGACGAGTACGGCTTTGCCTTCTTCATTCACCCATTTGTACGTATTGACGCCTGAACCTTGCATCATGCGATAATTGGCTGGAATGCCCCAAGGGGAAAATAAAAACGTAACCATATGAAACGTTTCCGGAGAACTCGAGCAAAAATCGAAAATCCTTCGCCCATCTTGAATGTTCGTGACCGGATCCGGCTTGAAGGCATGGATCAAATCCGGGAATTTCATCGCATCACGGATAAAGAAGATTTTCAGATTATTCCCGACAAGATCCCAGTTCCCATCTTCCGTATAAAATTTAACGGCAAACCCCCTTGGATCACGTAACGTTTCCGGAGATGTCCCGCCATGGATAACAGATGAAAACCTCACGAATACCGGTGTTTTTTTGCCTTCCACCTGAAACACCTTCGCCCTCGTATATTTTGATATCGGCTCGTCCCCTGCTTTACCAGTCGGAACAAAATAGCCATGGGCTCCGGCACCGCGGGCATGCACGACCCGTTCAGGAATTCTCTCCCTATCGAAATGGCTGATCTTTTCCAGGAAATCGTAGTTTTCCAGTGTACTTGGACCCCTGTTCCCCAC
>NZ_PHNG01000483.1:0-3987 GCF_002803435.1 Bacillus sp. mrc49
GCCAGGAACCTGGGAGCGAAGTGGTTTTATACCTTCAGAAAGGTCATTTTGCCGATCATCATGCCTGGCGTGTTGGCAGGGACATTATTGGCATTCATCGAGTCAGTCGGGGAATTTCCAACGTCGGTGCTGTTATATACGATTTCCAATAGGCCGATATCCATTGAAATCATGAATCAGCTGCGGATGTTCAATATGGGGCAGGCCGCTGCCTATGGGATGATACAAATTACGCTTATTGTTATCGTGCTTTTCATTTCAAACAAGTTTTTTGGAATCAAGGCGGAAAAAGCTTTATAAATCGGAGGTTCAAAAATGGGTAAGCTTGATGAATTTATCAAAAATGAAGGCAGTGCTTTTCCTGGGAAAACATATGCGGAAGAGCTTCTGATACCTGTTTTTAATGATCAAAGAGATTACTTATTTCATGCAATGTTCGATATTCATCGGGCACATGTCATCATGCTTTCAGAGCAAAAGATCATTATGGAAAGTGAAGCGACCATCATGTTGGAGGGGATTCGGAAAGTGGCTCAAACAGATCTCGGCGTGCTGAACTATCAACCGCAATTCGAAGACTTATTTTTCATGATGGAGGCAAAGATCGGAGAAGAAATCGGCCATGAGCTGGCGGGTAAAATCCATATCGGCCGCAGTCGCAATGATATGGGGGTCGCGATGTACAGGCTCGTATTAAGAGGCCGCCTTCTCCAACTGATTGGTCATGTGGATCAATTGCGAGAAGTATTCCTCGTGCAGGCAGAGAAGCATGTAGAGACTTATATAACCGGCTACACGCATACTCAGCCTGCCCAGCCGACAACATTAGGCCACTACTTTCTGGCCATTCATGATGTTCTTCAAAGAGATTCAGGCAGGCTATGGGCAGCATACGAAACGGTGAATCAGTCTCCCCTGGGTGCCGCTGCATTGACCACGACCGGCTTTCCGATCAGCCGGGATCGGACTGCCGAACTGCTTGGCTTCGATTCGATTATTGAAAATTCCTATGACTCGATCGCCGGTGCCGATTATTTGGTGGAAACCGCGACGGCGATCATGACGTGCATGGTTGATGCCGGAAGATGGATTCAGGATTTCCTGCAGCATGTGACAAGGGAATTTGGTACATTTCATGTGGCAGATCCCTATGTCCAAGTAAGCAGCATCATGCCGCAAAAAAGGAATCCTGTCTCCATTGAACATTCCCGGTCGATTGCAAGCAGTGCGTATGGGGATGCCCTAGCTGCCATGACTATGATCCACAATACGCCATTTGGGGATATCGTCGATACGGAAGATGATTTGCAGCCGCATTTATACCGGGCTTTTTCGAATGCGGGCCGTGTCATGAAGCTTATGTATGCCGTCATCGCTACCTTGAAAGTAAATGAAGGGCATACGAAGGGAATGGCGGCAAAATCCAGTATAACCGTTACTGAATTGGCGGATACGCTCTCAAGGGAGCACAAGATATCCTTCAGAAAAGCCCACTCGATAGCCAGTCATATCGCAAAACGTTCGTTAAGTGAAGGAAAAGAGCTATATGATTGGGATATAAAGGACATTAACAAGCTTGTAAATCAATTCGTTTCAGTAAATATTTCAGGAGATGAATGGAAAAAAATCATCTCCCCCGAGTACTTTGTCGAGATAAGGAGCATCCAGGGCGGACCGAGCCCAAAAGAAGTTTCGAGGATGATAGTGGATAGAAAACAAAAACTGGAGAAACAAGTGCAGACTTACAGGAAAACGGTTAAAGCGTTGAATGACCGAAGGAAGGCTTTAGTGGATTATTGACGGGATCAAGCAACTTGGGGTAAACGAGAATAACAAAGGCTCAGTCTTTTTGACTGAGCCTCTCGTCTCGTATTTGCTAGTCGTTGCATCAAATCTTGTTAATATTAGGTTCTGCCTGCATGGTCCTCTTACTGAAAGCAAGGCTTACTAGGAACATCACCAGGAAATTGACCGCCAAGGCAATGATTCCGACATTCAAATCTTTCGCCGCTTGCGGCAAGGATGGAAACAAGGTTCCTATTGTCGAATGACTGACCGTAATGCAGGTGACGATGGCCAACCCACTGATGATGCCGGCAATTGCACCATATTTATTGATGGGATTATTCTTTTTCAAACTAAAGAGAAGGGACGGGAAGAGCTGTGTAATGAAACTGTATCCCATGAGAATCAGTGCTGACATCGTATCGCCTCCGTTCAAGGTAAAGTAGACGGCGATAAGGGCTATGGCGGGCACAAGGAATTTTGCCAATCTTACAATGTGCCTATCGGATGCTGCCGGGGCAATTTCCTTATAGACGTTCTTCGCGAGCAGCGTAGCGACACTCATCAATAGCATCGATCCCGGAACCAATGCGGTCAGCAACCCCGCTCCGCCGATTATGCCGATGAACCATGGATCGAAGGTCTCGATCGAAAGGCGGAGCAAGGAGAGGTCGGCATCTGCACCAACGAGCCCTGGCACTTTCAATATGGCTGTGAACCCCACGAAAAACACGAATAGTAACATGAGTGTATAAATGGGGCTGATGATGGCATTCTTTCGAAAGATCTTCCCGCTGCGCGCTGAATATACCGCACTGAAAACTTGCGGCCACATATAGAAACCGAACACGAGCAAGGTTACCGTGGAGATGAACCATGATACGCTAAGCCCTTCGTCAGGAAGCTTCAGAAAACCAGGCTTGGCTGCATCGACTGCTTCGAACATCGGTTGAAAACCGCCAAAGTAATGAATGGGCAAATAAATGCCCAAGAAGCCTATGATGGCAATCATCAAGGTATCTTTAATGACTGCAGTCCAGACAGATCCGTGTATGCCGGATATCATGACATAAATGGTTAGGCTGATGGCTCCCATCCAAACCGCCGCAGACATGGAAATGCCACCATAAGATGCTTCGGATACAATGATCCCCAAACCCTTCAGCTGCACGACGATCACTGGAATCATCGAAACCACACCGACAATCGCCGCCAGTATGCCGAGGACGGGACTTTGATATTTGCTAACAAAAAAGTCGGATTGGGACATAAGTTTATTTTCCTTGGCATATTTCCATATTTCAGGAAGGAGCCAATAGGATAATACGTAAGACAATGTGATGTATATGAGAACATATAAGGCGGGGGCACCTTTGCCGTAGGCCCAGCCGCTGCCGCCAAGAAAGGAGAAGGTCGTATAGATTTCCCCGGCCATCAATAAAAAGACGAAGATCGCCCCGAACCCGCGTCCGCCGACCGTCCATTGCTCGAGGTTCATGTCTTTTCCTTTGGAGGAACGAATGCCTAGAAATATGGCTAAAAGTAAAAATGCTAAAATAATGAAAAGGGAGCTCTTCATTCCTGGTCACCTTCGCGATTCCTTGGATCCAGCTTATACATGATGCCCAAGATCACCGATGTAAGGACAACCCACATCGACATCCAGAACATATTGAAGGGCATTCCCAATACATATGGCTCTATTCTATTCACAAAAGGCAGGAATCCTAGTATGCCAATAAAAGGTACTAGTGTAAGGATATAGATCATCTTCATTAAACAAACCCCTCCGTTTTATATAAAGTGAAGCGTCTGCCATCTTTTTTAGGCAATCGGCCGATGATATATAGCTTACACTATTTTGATATAAAATTTAATGTGGACGCTTATATATTTATGCGGCACTGTCAAGGGACGGAGGAAACCTTGAGCTCCAATAAGTCCAAGGCTTCCTCCTTTTCGTTATCGTTTTTTATATTTGTAAAGCATCGCCAAGACGATGAACCAGATCGGCGTCATCAACAGTGAGAGTCGTGTAGCCTCAGCGAATAGCATGACGAGCAGGATGAACGCGAATAAACCTAGGATCAGGTAATTGATGAAGGGTGTCAAGGGTGCCCTGAAAGTCGATTTGGCCCTTAAGTCAGGCCGTTTTTTCGTATATATGATATGGGAGATCAAGATGATGCTCCATACCCAAAT
>NZ_PHNG01000484.1:0-5766 GCF_002803435.1 Bacillus sp. mrc49
CAATTGCTTGATGCCTGTCCTGTCCTCATCAAACAAAAGGACAATATCCTTTATTTCCGCTAACGAGAACCCATATTTTTTTCCACGCATGATGATTTTGAGTTGGGCATACTCTTTCTTTCCATACGCCCTTTTTCCTGATTCTGTACGCTTTGGCTTTAGCATGCCTAGTTCCTCATAATACCGGAGCGTCCTTGTCGTCAATTCGAATTCTTGCGCTAACTCAGAAATGGTGTACATGTTAAAAACCACACTTTACAAAGGGATTATTTACCTTTATCTTACCATTGACGTTAACGTAAACTTCAATAAATATTCACAAAATTTATACTATATGAAACTATATGGAAGATTCAACCTGGTATACTAGGGGTATATTCATTATATAGAAGGGAAGGATTATCATGATTTGTTCAAAAATATTAGTAGCTTATGATGAGTCTGAATTGGCACTTAAATCTTTAGAAAAGGCGATAGAGTTAGCGAAGCTTGATCCGGCCATTGAAGTGCAGGTGCTTCACGCTGTTACTCTACCGATCAAATCAAACATTTACGGCAATGCCTTTCAGGAAATAGAAGAATCGATGCGCAAATATGGCAATGAAGTGATAGGAAAAGCGGAAGCCCTATTATCGGAAATTCCGAATGCTTCCCAAACATTTGTCGTCGAGGGGTCTGCCATCACGGCCTTATTGGAACATGCAAAATCCCATAACTGTGACCTTATCATCATGGGCAGCCGCGGATTAAGCGGATTCAAGGAATTCCTCGGCAGCGTGAGCCATTACATCGTTCAGCATTCGCCTGTGCCTGTCCTCTTAGTTAAATAAAAAGGGATGGGGTGACATATAGTAAGAAGCTGGGTTCCTTAGGAGCCCAGCTTTTTTGATCCGCTTGTTTTACAAACACTTCCGCTTCCAGGTAAAATGAAGGTACTTTTAATGAGGATAACAGGTGAAGCAATGGATATTAAACATTTACAATACTTTATTGAGGTAACTAATTTTAATAATTTCACTCGGGCAGCCGATCATTTATTCATTACACAGCCGGCCATCAGCAAAATGATTAAAAACCTTGAAAACGAGCTGGGCGTCGAGCTTTTTGATCGTTCGCGCAAGCAATTGATACTGACCGATGCAGGCAAGGTTGTTTTGGAGCAGGCAAAGTTGATTGATAAAGCCTTTCGTAATCTGGAAACGGAGGTGGACAATTTGCTGGGCTTGAAAAAGGGACATATTCGCATCGGATTGCCCCCCATCATCGACGCTTCTTTCTTTCCCCAGATTCTTAGCCGGTTTCATGAGCAATATCCGAATATAACCTTTCAGTTAGTGGAGGATGGTTCAAAGAAAATTGAAGAGTCAGTCCAAAAGGACCAAATAGATATAGGCGTGATCGTCCTGCCGACCAACACCTCACTCTTCCACCATTTTTCTTTTTTGGAAGAAGACATTAACTTGATTGTGTACCCTTCCCATCCATTTGCCAATCGGGAAGAAATCGATTTGGCCGAGCTGGAAAACGAGTCCTTCATCTTATTCAACAAAGATTACGTCCTCAGGGATCTTATCATTTCTTCCTGCAGTGAGGCCGGCTTTTCTCCACATATCGTCACGGAAAGCTCACGCTGGGATTTCATCGAAGAAATGGTTTACTGCAAGCTTGGCGTTGCTCTTTTACCTGAAAGCTTGTGCCGGCATGATGAACGCGTGAGGTCGATAAAGGTTAATCAACCATCCATCAGCTGGAAGCTTGGCTTCATTTGGAGCAAGGACCATTACCTTTCATACGCCGCAAAAGAATGGCTAAAATATACGAAGGAAGCGCTCAACAATAAGGAGTGAAATGAAGGTGACCCAAACAGTGTAAGCACTACCATAGATGCAAGTTATGGAAACGATAACATCTAACCATTTTACATGCCTATCGCCCAGGGGTAGACTTGATAAGAGTCAAAGGCCGTTCAGGCTATGGAAACGATATTTTTTAAGAAAGGAGTAAGATATATATGATCACTTTATCTAGTGTCGATGAGTTACGGGCAACCGAAGCCGCGCTTTGGAAAATTAAATATTCATACCCCGAATTATTTAATAAATTATTCCATGTCGTTGCCTTAACACGTACACTGCAATTTAAATATCATTTTATGGGCACATTACTCATGGATGAAAATTATAACGAATACACCCCTGAATTCGTTACGCCCTCCGTTATCGATTTATATAAAGAGGAAGTTCAAAAGCTAAAGAATGATCCTGATTTCCACATCTTACTTCAGATTTTCACCAACAGTAAAAACATAGGCTACGCCAAAATCAGTATGCTGGTGCTCGGTAAAAGC
Organism: Bacillus sp. mrc49; assembly: GCF_002803435.1. NCBI lineage: Bacteria > Bacillati > Bacillota > Bacilli > Caryophanales > Bacillaceae > Bacillus > Bacillus sp. mrc49. The sequence continues at coordinate 2,348 of NZ_PHNG01000484.1, forward strand.
CCTGAATCACTTTTAGGCGCTTCAACAATAAAATGAAGCGCCCATAGGTTCTCCCGAAAAAGACCATCCTAAATGGAGGTTTTTTTTCTTTGCTTAATATTAGAGCACCTTGCTTAGAAAGGCTCTAGTTCGCTCCTGCTGCGGATGATTAAAAATCTCGCTGGGGATGTTTTCTTCAATGATATATCCTTCATCCATGAAGATCACCCGATCGCCAACTTCTTTTGCGAATCCCATTTCATGGGTCACGACCACCATCGTCATCCCTTCCTTTGCCAGCTGCTTCATTACCTCAAGCACTTCACCGACCATTTCGGGATCAAGAGCCGAGGTTGGCTCGTCGAATAACATGATTTTGGGCTCCATTGCCAGCGCCCTGGCAATGGCCACACGCTGCTTTTGTCCCCCCGATAATGAATCCGGATAGGCATTTGCCTTTTCGGCAAGACCCACTTTCTTTAGCAGGTCCATCCCTCTTTGCGCTGCTTGTTCCTTGGAAACCTTGCGTACCTTTAAAGGTGCGAGCATGATGTTCTCAATAACCGTCTTATGTGGAAATAAGTTAAAATGCTGAAAGACCATGCCAACTTCAGTTCGGACTTTATTGATATTGACCTTCTTGTCCGTCGTATCCAGACCTTCGATCAAAATATGTCCTGCCGTAATCGTTTCCAATTGATTGATACACCTGAGAAAAGTTGATTTACCCGATCCAGAAGGCCCGATTACCACAACCACTTCCTGTGGGGAAACGATTGCATTGACATTTTTCAATACTTCATACTCCCCGAAGGATTTCTTAAGATTCTCGATTTTGATCATCCTGTTTTCAACCTTCTTTCGAGTCTATTTAATACGAAGCTTAAAATGAGGGTCAGGAATAAATAAATGAACGCACACGCCAGATACGGCTCCCACACTTTAAAGTACTGGCTTCCCATCGCTTTTCCCCAATACATTAACTCAGGGGCTGCAATGACACATAATAAGGAGGAATCCTTTAATAACACGATGAACTCATTGCCGAGCGGCGGGATCATCCTTTTAAAGGCTTGGGGCAATACAACATGGACCATCGTTTGGGTATGGGTCATTCCCAAGGAACGGGATCCTTCCATTTGCCCTTTATCAATGGATTGAATGCCCGCACGGAATATTTCCGCGATATATGCCGCTGCATTTAAAGATAAAGCAATGACACCGGCGGCTACAGCATTCGTTTCCCCCGTAAATAAGGGCACGATCCCGAAATGAATCAAAAAGATTTGCACTAAAAGCGGGGTACCGCGAAAAACCGTGACATAACAGTAAAATGGGAATGCAAGCGCTTTGTTTTGCATGATTTTACCTAGTCCGATCAATAAACCTAAAAAAGTCCCGATCAGGATGGATGAAACCGACAGCCCAATAGTAAGTAATGTACCTTTCAATAAGAAAGGAGCATATTCAAAAATAATATCCCAGCGAAAACTCATTCCATTCCCCTCCTAAAGGCCAAAAAAACTGCGTAACTTCACACGTAAAGTTACGCAATCTTTTTCTATCTACTTTTTTATTGTTGTGCTTTCAATGTTTCCATATCTGGATCGGTACCAAACCATTCTTTATATATTTCTGCATATTTCCCGTTTTCATAAACGGCATTTACCGCTTTATCGAACTCCGCTTTCAATTCACTGCCTTTTGGAAACATAAGACCGTAGAATTCCTCTTTGAAGGCTTTGCTATCTTCGACGACCTTCAGTTTCTGATCGGGGTTATTTTTCACATATTCCTCAACAACCGTATTATCAGCTACGACCGCTGCCGCTCCCCCTTGTAACAGTTCCTGGATTGCCAGGTTATTATTTTCGAATTTCTTGATATTCTTATTATTTTCCCCAATGAGCTTCTCCACTGCCGCCTGACCAGTTGTACCGGTCTGTACGGCAATGACCTTGCCTTTCAGCTCACTGCCGGACTTTATATTACTTTTCTCTGGAACGAGAATCTTGTTTGTTGATAAGAAATATGGAACGGAAAAATCATAAGTTTGTTTCCTTTTGTCATTTACTGTAATGGCAGAAACCGCGACATCCGCCCTTTTCTCTTCGATTTCGACGAAAATCGGATCCCAGCCTATACTTTCCACTTTAGGTTCATAACCAGCTTCTTTAGCCACGGCAGTGATGAAATCAACATCGAATCCTACAACCTTATCGCCTTCAAGGAATTCAAATGGAGCATAATTGGCGTCCGTCACGATCCTGAGTGTTTTCCCTTCTGACCCTTCTTCTTTACCAGTTGTCGAAACCTCTTTATCCTTGCCGCATCCCGCCAAGATGAGTAACAAAGATAACATGGTAAACATTAAAAAAGAAACCTTCTTCAACATAAATCCCCTTCTCTCTTGTAAACTCTCTTTTCAAAGAAAACAGATAAATCTAACTTTATAGAACATTCAGTATTTTCATTTAAAAGTATTATACGTTTATTTGTTTTTTTATGCAATAAAAAGTCGGTAAATAACTTTCCTAAAATAAAATTTTAATCAATTAACTCGTTAAACCGAGTAAGCGAATATACACCAAAAGGTCAACCTTTCAATTTTGCCTCGTATAAAGCATGATTAGATATTATATTAAAAACAAATAGAGCCCGCATTTTAACATTTCAGACAAAAAAAAGCAGCGGCCGGTATAGCTGGCGCTGCTTACAAGATTTTATGGTGCTTGCTCTTTCACCTCTTCTATATCCAGCATATCCAACAGGAAGATGAAAATCGGTATCCCGATGATCAAGCCCCATATCCCAAGGAAATGCTCGGAAAACAACAAGATGATGAAAGTGAAAAACGTTGGGAGATTCGTCTTTGCCGACATGAATTTCGGGTTCAAAATATAGCTTTCAATCGCATGGATCACAACGATCATGATCAGCACCGCAATCACTTTTGGCATGCCGCCGATGCTATAGGCAATCATGCTAAGAGGGACGAGGGAAATGATGACCCCTGCTACCGGAATCAAACCGAGAAAGAATATCATGATGCCTAGACCGAGCAACTGCGGAAAGCCAAGGATCCATAAGAATGTTACTGATAGCACTGCATTCGTAATGGCTATCAAGAACTGTACCTCAATTACTTTTCCGAATGAATTAACGAATTTAACGCCGAAGTGCCCCAAGTTTATGAAGAACGATTTAAATTTGGCCCGCTTGAATTTAGAAGTGAAGCGGATGATTTTATCTTTTTCCAATAAGAAAAAGAGGCTAAGCAACATGGAAATGAAAATCTGAAATGCGAGTTTACCGAAATCGGATATATAAAGATAGAGTGTATTCATCTGTTTTTGAAGATCGAGCGGCGACTCCAGCTCGTTCATTATATCAATGGCATATTGAATGACCCTACTATCTGGTGGATGTTGAAAGAAGAA
>NZ_PHNG01000485.1:0-3886 GCF_002803435.1 Bacillus sp. mrc49
AACCGACCCGCATCATCCAACAGGATTCCAGCTGAAATCCAAAGTGGAGAAGGGCGATCCAGTCGTTGAATACTACAGGAGGAATTCAAGCGCGAGCAAGATTTCCTTGGAGGATTTTCCGCTTAAGCAGCTTCCGAAGACCCAGCACTTGCACTTGACCGGGATACCGCCTGCGATTTCCGCCAGTTTCAGGGAGTTGTCATGGCAAGTGTTGAATGATCTGAAACAAAAGGGTGTGACCGTTTCATTCGATCCGAATCTCCGGCCGACCTTGTGGCCGACAGAACGGGAGATGATCGAGGTCGTCAATATGTTTGCCAAAGAAGCGGATTGGCTGCTTCCGGGAATGAAGGAAGGCGAAATCCTAACAGGCTATAGCAGGAAGGAGGATATCGCCAGTTATTATCTCGATCAAGGGGTTAAGCTGGTGGTGATCAAGCTGGGCGAAGAGGGTGCCTATTTGGCGACCGAAAAGGAAAGGAAGGATGTAGCGGGATTTGCCGTCACGGAGGTCAAGGATACGGTAGGAGCAGGCGATGGTTTTGCCGTTGGGGTGATAAGCGCTTTATTGGAAGGAAGATCGTATCAAGAAGCGGTGATACGGGGAAATGCGATAGGAGCGAAAGCGGTGATGTCATCCGGAGATCATGAAGGTCTTCCGGATCGGGCAGAGCTGGAACACTTTATGAAAAAAGGAGTGCTTCAATCATGAAAACCTCTCAATTGCAGGTAGCTTCGCGAAAAAGGTGGATGAGATTGATCCCGTTGGTGTTCATCACATACAGCCTGGCTTATCTTGATCGGGCCAATTATGGGTTTGGCGTAGCGGGAGGGATGGGGGAGGACCTTAACATCACGGCTGGTGTATCTTCCTTTTTGGCCGCGCTGTTTTTCCTTGGTTATTTCTTCTTCCAAGTTCCAGGTGCACATTATGCTGAAAAGAAAAGCGCGAAGAAGCTGATTTTCTGGAGCCTGATCCTCTGGGGAGGACTTGCAACCTTGACGGGCATGGCGACAAGCGTCGGTTGGCTTTATCCGATCCGTTTCTTGCTCGGGGTCGTTGAAAGCGCTGTTATGCCTGCAATGCTCGTGTTCCTCAGCCACTGGTTCTTAAAAGAGGAACGTTCCCGGGCCAATACCTTTTTGATCCTTGGGAACCCCGTTACCGTCTTATGGATGTCGATCCTTTCCGGCTACTTATTGAAGGCATTCGACTGGAGATGGCTGTTCATCATCGAAGGATTGCCGGCAGTGCTTTGGGCATTCATCTGGTATAAGGTCGTCAATGATCGTCCTAAAGATGCCAAGTGGCTTACCGCACAGGAAAAAAACGATATGGAAGCCGTCCTGCAAGCAGAACAGGCCGCTTTAAAACCGGTGAAAAATTATCGGGAGGCGTTCAAGTCAAGGCAGGTCGTCATACTCAGCATCCAATATTTCATGTGGAGCATCGGGGTATATGGCTTCGTCATGTGGCTCCCGTCCATCATTAAGCAGGCATCCAATCTGGATATTGTCGCGACCGGCTGGCTTTCATCGGGACCTTACTTGTTGGCGGTCATCGCGATGCTGGCGCTATCCCACTTTTCGGATAAGACGTTAAATCGGAAAACATTCGTATGGGCAGCGCTGCTCGTCGGGGCCCTCGCATTCTTCGGCTCCTTCATGATCGGAACCACGAATTTCTGGCTTTCCTACGCATTATTGGTCATTGCCGGCGGTGCGATGTATGCCCCGTACGGTCCGTTCTTTGCCATCATTCCCGAAATCCTTCCAAGGAATGTCGCTGGCGGGGCGATGGCCCTGATCAACAGCATGGGTGCGCTAGGCTCATTCGTAGGTGCCTACTTCGTCGGATATTTAAACGGCTTGACTGGCGGGCCAGGGGCATCGTATGTGTTCATGGCCGGATCTTTATTGATCTCCGCCGTACTGACCTTGATGGTCAAAAAGCCAGTGGTTACGGCAGCCAAATCCGTGGAGGTGGTTACGTCTTGATGATACAGCTGGCATTGGACAGGATGAATATGGAGGAAGCACTGAAATTGGCCCGTACCGTGGAGTCGTCGATAGACTGGATTGAAGTCGGGACTTCCTTGATTAAAGAGTTCGGCATCGGTAGCATCAAAGAAATGAGTGAGAGCTTTCCTGATAAAAAAATCGTTGCAGACATGAAGACGATCGATAATGCGGCGTACGAAATGGATCTTTGCTTTCAGAACGGCGCCGATATAGCAACGGTGATGGGGGTGGCATCGGATGTTACCATCCAAACCTGCCTGGAAAAAGCGCGTGAGTATAATGGGAAAATCATGATTGATTTATTGAATGTGTCCGATTCCCGGCTTGAACAATTACAGAAATACAATGAGGCGATCTTTTGTGAGCATGTAAGCAAGGATAGCCAGGAGAATGGGGGGCATGCCTTGATCAACATGAGAAATCACGCCGGATCGATGAGGGCGGCAGCTGGAGGAATCACGCTATCATCGTTGCCAGCCATGATCGCCAACCGGCTGGATGTTATGATCATCGGCTCGGCCATTACAAAAGCGAAGCACCCAGCGGACGCTGCAAATCGATTCAAGGAAGCGATGAATATGGAGAAGGACGTGAAGCAGGCTTGAAAAAGGAAATTGCCATTATTTTAACAGAAGTGAACGGAGTATTTCGCAATATGGATGAAGATGCAACCGACTTGCTCGTAAACAGTTTACAGCCGGAGCAAAGGATATTCATCACGGGGGAGGGGAGATCGGGCTTCATGGCTAAAGCCTTCGCGATGCGTTTGATGCATCTTGGCTTGAACGTATATGTGGTCGGGGAGACGATCACGCCTTCGATCGCGAACGGCGACCTGATCATAGCCATCAGCGGGAGCGGCACGACGAAAAGTGTGGTCTCGGTAGCCATGAAAGGCAGGGAAATAGGCTGCAAGGTGTTCGCCATCACGACAAATGACCAATCCGAATTAGCGAACGTTTCCGATGAGGTTTTGGTGGTCCCTGCTGCTACGAAAAACCGCTTGAGTCATGAAACGGAAAGCGTCCAGCCGCTAAGCTCCTTGTTTGATCAATGCGTACATGTTTTGTGTGATGCCATATGCCTGGACTATTCATTGTCCCAATCCATAAGCCACCAGTCGACTTATTCCAAGCATAGTAATATCGAGTGAAGAAACAGGCGGGTCCTCTCAAGGGACCTGTCTTTTTAATCGTAAAAAAAAGCCCTTTATCCCCAGATTCGGGAATAAAGGGCGTGTACCGCGGATGCGGCACAATTGTACGGAATTAATACGCTAAGCTATATAGCGCTTTGATGTGTGATAGGTAGCGGATATTGCTTGCTTCCTTCATCAAAGTGGCCGGCAGGCCTTTCAGGGATGTGTTATTGGCTCCGACGGTTGCCACGGCATCCTTACGGCCAAGGCTCGCAAGCGTACCTGAATTTACAGGTGCGAATACTTCAAGCTTCTTGCCTTCGAAGGCTGCATAGAGGTTATACCCGACAAGCTCACCCATTTGCCATGCGTTTTGTGCAGTTGGCGCGTATGGACGTCCGCCTTCTGGAGGGAAAGCAAGGGCGCTGTCACCGACAACGAATACATCCTTATGTGATGTCGATTGCAGGTATTCATTAACGGCTGCTTTGCCGCGATCGACTTCAAGACCTGATTCGCCGACGATAGGAAGAGCCGCAACCCCGCCTGTCCAAACAAGCGTATTGGCCGTGATCGTTTGTCCATCCTTCAATTCGATTTGGTTGCCTTTGACACCCGTTACAGGCAGACCTGTCAAGAATTCGACGCCGCGCGCTTCCAAGGAAGACATGGCCCGGTCGATTAGCGGATCAGGCAGCACAGGAAGGATTTTTGGACCAGCTTCAA
>NZ_PHNG01000486.1:0-2863 GCF_002803435.1 Bacillus sp. mrc49
ATGAGATGGTAATTTCAAATGCAATTCCCCCCAGCCAAAGCATCAGTAAAAATAGAAAAGACGATCGATGCATGATGGCAATCGTTTTTGGTATATGTTTTGCCTCCAGCGGAACAAGCGGCACGCCCATGCGCGCACGGTCAGAAACTACTCCTTTGTACATATTGAGCCCGCCAAGCTGCACACCCAAAATCGCCGCAACGGCTGCTTCACACCAGCCGCTATTCGGACTTGGATGTTTCTTCGCATCACTGAATAAGATCCTCCATCTGCCCTGAAGATCATGATGGCTAGATTTCGAGCATAACAGCATCAAAAGTCCAGTGAGGCGGCTGGGAAGGTAGTTCGCGATATCATCGAGCTTTGCCGAAGCCCAGCCAAATTGGCCATATTTATCATTATTGTAGCCAACCATCGAATCACACGTATTGATTGCCCTGTATACCATCGCAAGCGGCGCCCCGCCAACCGCTGCCCAAAACAACGGGGCCGTTACTCCATCACTCGTATTTTCAGCTACAGTTTCAACAGTGCCCCTGACTATTTCGGACTCATCAAGCATGTCGGTATCACGGCCGACGATATAGGAAAGCTTGAGCCGCGCTTCAGGAAAATCCCTTTCATTCAGCGGACGGCACACCTCCATTCCAGCCTGCTTCAAACCCTTTTGGGCAATCGTAGTGGAAATCACGGCAGCTTCCCAAACGATTCCCGCCAGCGGATGGATAAGATAGGCCAAATAAACCGACAGACCTGTAAGCAATAGTACCGTCGTCAAGACGATAGCCAGCATGAACAGTCCATTTCTTTTCTTATGTGCGCCTTCATTGAATGTGCGATCGAGCTTGCTTATCAACGTTCCAATCCATTTGACTGGATGCGGCCAATTCGGCGGATCTCCTATTATCAAATCAAGGAAAAACGCCAGCGTAACGGCAAAAAGGTGATGATAGATCATAATGCCTCATTCCGTTTACGACTATTCCTTATCGCTTCGGCGGTACAATCATATACACCGCGGCTGATCAGCTTCCCTAGCGGGGTGATGGTTCCTGCATATTGAAGCTTCACCCCTCTTTGTGTCGCTGCAATCGAGATGCTATCGGTCGATGTTCCTGTCGCATAGGTGTTCGTCACCTTGTCCAGAACCTGCAAATCATGAAGCGCTTTTACTTTTGCCTCGGTCGCGGTAACGATGCTGTGAATGAAGGCTTCTTCTGCCAGGTGGCCATTTACGAATATCCATGTATTGATGGTCCCCGGCGCAGAACTCCAGGAGTGGCGGTCCGCTAATGAAGCGTCGATGGCATTGCCGACTCCAGCCGTCACGATGATGAAAACCGAGAAACCTTCCGCTTTTACTAATTTGAAGGCAGCCGTATCAAGGAAGACTGCCGTCATCATCCCTACCGTTTCCTGCGGATCGATGTTGTTGGCTTTTAAATAATCCGCCATTTCCGCAAGATGGTCATCGCAATCATAATCGTGATGGACGTGTCTATTCACGAAATATCGATGCCAGCCCATCCCCGATCCAGTCACTCCAGAAGACATCGTTCTAAGGGGATTGGGGGCATTCAATCGGATCATCTCCCGCCCGACCGTCAAATGGGATTCATTGATTTCGAATGGGTCGTAATCGCTGCCATGCTTTTGGGGAACGATGAACATTTGCGGCTTCGGAAGTGCAGGATGCGGATGCTTTTCGATCGTCGTACGATAGACTTTCTGGATCCGGTCCTGTTGAAGCACTTCATTAGGGGCAGCAAGGGCTTGGATTTTCCCTTTTGCAAGCAGCAAGAGCCGATCACAATATAATCCAGCCAGATTCAAGTCGTGAAATATCGATATGACGGTCAATTCCTGCTCCTTTGCCATTTTTCTCATCAAATCAAGAAGTTCCTTTTGATACGATAGATCCAAGTGGTTCGTCGGCTCATCCAAAAAAAGAACTTCAGGCTCCTGGGCAAGCGCCTGGGCCAGCAAGACCCGCTGCCTCTCCCCTCCTGATAGCCGTTCGAAATGAAGATCCTGGAATTCGGCCACTCCCGTTTGTTTCATCACCCGTTGGACAATCCTTTCATCCTCCTCAGACCAGCTGTGGAACCAGCCTGTTTGATGGGCGTACCTCCCAAGCGAGACCGTCTCCTTCACCGTATACGAAAAAGCCAATGAGGAATGTTGAGGAAGCACCGCAATGACCCGTGCAAGCTGTTTTGCCGAATAATCCTGCAAATCTTTTCCTTTGATCCGTATGCTTCCTTGCTTGTAAGCAAGCACCCCACTGAGCATACTCAACAGCGTCGTTTTTCCGCTGCCGTTTGGACCGAGGATCCCGAATAGTTCTCCTTTTTGAACGTCGAAAGAGACGGAATCCAAAACGCTTTTGTTATCGTATCCACCCGTTAACCCTTTAACTTCAAGCATCCGTCCTACCCACTCTCCGTCTCCTTAATAAAATGAGGGCAAATGCAGGTGCCCCGATCAGTGAGGTGATGACCCCGATCGGCAGTTCCGACGGGGCGATGATCGTCCGTGCCACAAGATCTGCCAAAATCAAGAACCCGCTTCCTACCAGCAATGATAACGGAAGCAGATGCCTATGATCTGGCCCCCATATCCTCCGGACCAAATGGGGAATCACCAGCCCTACAAAGCCGATCGTGCCTGAAACGGCAACCGCTGCGCCCGTTAATATCGAGCCCGCGATCAGGATCCACATTTTCCGCCTCTGCACGTCGACACCTAAATGTTTTGCCCGGTCCTCCCCGAAGGTCATCGCATTCAATTCCCTCGTATTCATGATCAGAATCAACGAGCCAATGATGAAAAACGGCAGAATGATTCCGATATAATTCCACCC
>NZ_PHNG01000487.1:0-3036 GCF_002803435.1 Bacillus sp. mrc49
CAATTGCAGCTGAAAATCGAGGAGTTGGAGTCGAAGTTACAGGAAATGCAGAAAAACGGCATCCCCGTGGCCGTGACAGATAGACCTGCAGAACAGCCGAAAACGCAAAGGGCCGTTAAAAAGGCATATAAAGCGCCTTCCGGCAAGATCAATCAAGTTTTGAAACAGGCTACAAAGCCAGACCTCAATACTGTCAAAAGCAAGTGGGGGGAATTGCTTGAACAGTTAGGCATGCAAAATCAAAAGTCATTGGCAGCTTTATTGTCTGAGGCGGAACCTGTTGCTGCGTCAACTGAAGCTTTTGTGGTAAAATTCAAATATGATATTCATTGTCAAATGGCAATGGAAAATAACCGTTTCGTGGAAGTGATCGCCTCGATCATGCAGCAGTTGACCGGTCATCGAATGGAGATAGCCGGTGTTCCGGAGAGTCAGTGGCAAGGGTTGCGTGAGGACTTCATTTCAACCCAGCAGTTTGACGGTCCAGAAGAAACGGATTCAAAAGAAGAAGACCCTTTTATCGCGGAGGCTAGAAAATTAGTCGGCGATGATTTACTTGAAATTAAAGAATAATTGGAGGTTGGGAAAATGGGTATGCGTGGCGGTAATATGCAAAACATGATGAAACAAATGCAAAAGATGCAAAAGAAAATGGCGGAAGCACAAGAAGAACTAGGTGAAAAAAAGATTGAAGGCACTGCAGGAGGCGGAATGGTAACGGTTATCGTGACTGGCCATAAGGAAATAGTCGACGTGATCATCAAGCCGGAAGTTGTCGATCCAGATGATATCGATATGCTTCAGGATTTAGTCCTGGCTGCAACTAACGATGCCCTGAAAAAGGCAGAAGAGCTGACAAACCAAACGATGGGACAATTCACAAAAGGGATGAACCTTCCAGGCATGTTTTAAGCAAGTTTAAAAGAAACTTCCTTTCAGGGAGTTTCTTTTGAAATTTTTAGGAGGAATTCGATGCATTATCCAGAACCAATTTCCAAGCTCATTGATAGTTTTATGAAATTGCCGGGGATTGGGCCGAAAACGGCTGCGCGCTTAGCCTTTCATGTGCTGAGCATGAAGGAAGATACTGTTTTGGATTTTGCAAAAGCACTCGTCAACGCTAAGCGGAATCTGATGTATTGTTCAGTCTGCGGCCATATTACCGATCAAGATCCCTGTTATATCTGTGAAGACCAAAAGAGGGATAGAAGCTTGATTTGTGTTGTTCAGGACCCAAAAGATGTAATAGCGATGGAAAAGATGAGGGAATTCAATGGTTTGTATCATGTACTGCATGGCAGTATTTCACCGATGGACGGAATCGGTCCGGAAGATATAAATATTCCTGATTTATTGAAGCGCCTGCAAGATGAAACGGTGCTGGAGGTCATTTTGGCGACGAACCCCAACATTGAAGGTGAAGCGACAGCCATGTATATATCGCGGCTGCTGCGGCCATCGGGGATCAAAGTGACCCGCATAGCCCATGGTCTCCCTGTTGGCGGGGATTTGGAGTATGCGGATGAAGTGACGCTATCAAAAGCAATAGAAGGAAGAAGAGAAATATAAGATAGCTGGGAGGACTTCACTTGTTCTTTCGTAAAAAAAAGAAGCTTCGAAATGAATTCAATGAGTCATTGATGAAAGAGCTTGAACAATTGAAATGGAATTGGCATAATCAAAAATCATTGCTTGAAAAAAGCGTGGATCCATCCACGGAAGTAATCGCCCAGGCGAGGCTTGCGGAAGTGAAATATTTCTATTTATTTAAGGAAGTTAAAAGAAGGAATGTCCGCATTAAAAGGTGATGGAGGGATGGCTATGAAGGAATGCACTTCATAGTCATTTTTTTGTTTAAGTTCTTATTCCGAACCTATCTTCATATAAGTGTAGTACAAGCTTGCGGGGAGGAATGAGATTGGAACCTGTTGTCTTCGTTGCCGTAATCGGCGGCCTTATCTTAATGTTGCTCATCATCGGTGCGCCCTTGAGGCCTGTTCGGTTCATCGGGCAGGGAATTATCAAGATCATCATCGGTGCGGCCTTTTTGTTTTTTTTGAATACACTCGGAAATCAAGCGGGCATTCATGTACCCATCAACCCGGTTACCTCCGCAGTGGCCGGCCTGTTAGGAATTCCAGGTGTCGCAGCGTTGGCCGCGATTGGGTATTGGGTCATTTAAATGGTTTTGTTTTTAGCTCCATTTAATGAAAACCTCAGGGACATTCCCATGAGGTTTTTTTCCATGATTTTTTCATACATTAATGTTTTTTGAAAAAAACACAAATTAATCATTGACGAAATTAAATCAAGCTGATAATATATTAGGAGTCGCCAATAACGACTGGCTTACATAAACTATTGATCGAAAATCAATGATAATTAAACATTGACAATAGATCAGATAGGTGATAAGATTATAAAGTCGCTTACGAAGTAACGACAATAAATTGCTCTTTGAAAACTGAACAAAACAAAGCGCCAACGTTAAATTTTAAGTGAGCACACACTATCAAAAAAGCAAATGAGCAAGTCAAACATTTCTTCGGAGAGTTTGATCCTGGCTCAGGACGAACGCTGGCGGCGTGCCTAATACATGCAAGTCGAGCGAATCGACGGGAGCTTGCTCCCTGAGATTAGCGGCGGACGGGTGAGTAACACGTGGGCAACCTGCCTATAAGACTGGGATAACTTCGGGAAACCGGAGCTAATACCGGATACGTTCTTTTCTCGCATGAGGGAAGATGGAAAGACGGTTTACGCTGTCACTTATAGATGGGCCCGCGGCGCATTAGCTAGTTGGTGAGGTAATGGCTCACCAAGGCGACGATGCGTAGCCGACCTGAGAGGGTGATCGGCCACACTGGGACTGAGACACGGCCCAGACTCCTACGGGAGGCAGCAGTAGGGAATCTTCCGCAATGGACGAAAGTCTGACGGAGCAACGCCGCGTGAACGAAGAAGGCCTTCGGGTCGTAAAGTTCTGTTGTTAGGGAAGAACAAGTACCAGAGTAACTGCTGGTACCTTGACGGTAC
>NZ_PHNG01000488.1:0-2843 GCF_002803435.1 Bacillus sp. mrc49
CAAAATAAGAGGGTTCCGCATCGAATTAGGGGAAATCGAAGCAAGGCTTACCCGCCATCCTGACATCGAGCAGGCTGCAGTCATCGTACGCGAAGATCAGCCGGGCGATAAACGGATCGTTGCCTATATCGTTCCATCTTTGGGAGTGACGGCGGATGTTGTGGAAATACGGGAATTTGTAGGCTGTGTTTTGCCGGAATACATGGTCCCATCCGCTATCGCTGAGCTGGAGGAGTTGCCATTGACTCCAAATGGAAAGCTCAACAGGAAGGAATTGCCCGCGCCTGATCTTTCTGCACTTGTTTCCGAACGCGCTCCCAGAACACCGCAGGAGGAAATCGTCAGCGATCTTTTCGCCGAGGTCCTGGGCCTTTCAAGGGTGGGTATCGATGATAGCTTCTTTAATTTAGGCGGTCACTCTCTTCTTGCCTCGACTTTGATGGCTCGAATAAGAGATACATTCGGAGTTGAAATAGGCATTGGTAAATTGTTCGAGACACCGACCGTTTCCGGTCTTGTCAAACAGCTTTCTAACGGGAGAAGTGCAAGGTTGCCTGTTAAAAAGGCACAAAGGCCAAAACAGGTGCCTCTTTCCTTTGCCCAGCGGCGATTATGGTTCCTTCATAGCCTGGAAGGTCCGAGCCCGACGTATAACATTCCGCTCGTGGTTGAAATGTCCGGTGAAATTGATACCGGGGCACTCGAAGCTGCGCTCAATGATGTAGTCGAGCGCCATGAATCATTGCGTACGCTCTTTCCCGTTACATCGGGTACAGCTCATCAATATGTGTTAGATCCTTCCGAGGCGCAAGTGGAATTATTGGTATCGCATATAAACGAGGCCGAGCTTGAAGCGGAAATCGCGACGGCTACGAGATATAGTTTCAATCTTGCGAAAGAACCGGCCATTTGTGCCCAGCTTTTCACAATGGCCCCTGACAAGCATGTATTGGTTTTATTATTACACCATATTGCAGGAGATGGATGGTCGTTAACACCGCTTACTCGCGATCTGACCGCAGCTTATGCTTCGCGAATTAAAGGTGACGAACCGAACCTTCCGCCGTTGCCTGTACAGTATGCCGATTATGCAATCTGGCAGGATGATCTTTTAGGAAGCGAAAGTGATGAAGCCAGTTTAGCCAATGAACAAATCGATTATTGGAAAGAGATATTAGCCAACTTGCCAGACCAATTGGAATTGTCAACCGATTTTCCGCGGCCACTCGAATCCAGCTATCGCGGCGATACGATTGATTTTTCGATAAATCCCGAAATGCATCGGCGTTTGTTGGATTTGGCTCGTGAAAATGGCGTCAGCTTATTCATGGTATTGCAATCCGGCCTGACTGCACTTCTCACTCGCCTTGGCGCCGGTAACGATATTCCGATCGGAAGTCCGATAGCGGGTCGCAGTGATGATGCTTTAAGCGATCTGGTAGGAATGTTCATCAACACCTTGGTATTAAGGACGGATACATCAGGTGATCCTACTTTCCGGGAGCTTCTTGACAGGGTGCGGAGGGTCAATTTATATGCTTATGAGCACCAGGACCTGCCGTTTGAGCGACTGGTGGAAGTGCTGAATCCAGTCCGGTCACGCTCTAGGCATCCGTTATTCCAGATCATGCTTGCGCTGCAGAATACACCAGATCCTAAATTGGAGCTTCCAGGGGTGCAATCCAATCTGAAGCTATACAGCGTAGGTGCTTCGAAGTTCGATTTGACCATGGAATTCCGAGAAGTGCATGCTGAAAATGGCAGTCCGGATGGAATCAGCGGGTTCCTTGAATATAGTACAGATCTCTTTAAGCGGGAGACTGCCGAAATGCTAATCTATCGTTTATTAAGGCTATTGGACGGCGCCCTTTCGGAACCCGATCAGCATATAGGGCTTTTGGATATACTGGCACCTGAAGAGCGTCAAAAAATCCTTGTGGACTGGAATGGAAATTCCGATGAAAAAGAGCAAGCGAGCATACCTTCACTGCTTGAAGAACAGGTGAAAAAGTATCCTCACCATATTGCCTTGGTATATGGGGAGACTTCATTGACATATGAAGAGGTGAACAAAAGGGCGAACCAGCTTGCCCGCCTGCTCATTGCGAAAGGGATAGGACCGGAGCAATTCGTCGCTTTGGCCTTGCCTAGATCATTGGAAATGGTTATCGGCCTGCTGGCTGTACTCAAGGCAGGGGCCGCATACCTGCCTCTGGATCCAGAGTATCCAGCGGACCGGTTATCGTTCATGCTCTCTGATGCCCAGCCTGCATGTGTTCTGACCGATTCGAGTGTAGCATCGAAGCTGCCTGAGATGGCTGATATTAGGCAAATCATCCTGGATGAAGCGAGTACCATTGAAGAATTAGAGCATCATTCGCCGATCAATCCAACGGATGTTGACCGCATCCGACCGTTATCGCCTTTGAATTCGGCGTATATTATCTATACTTCCGGTTCAACCGGTGTACCAAAAGGGGTTGTCGTTCCGCACCAGAATGTAATCAGACTATTTGGATCGACGCAGCATTGGTACGATTTCAATTCCAATGATGTGTGGACGATGTTCCACTCCTATGCTTTTGACTTTTCGGTGTGGGAAATTTGGGGAGCATTACTCCACGGAGGCAAGCTTGTCGTCGTGCCGCACTCGATCAGCCGATCACCTATGGAATTTTTAGGGCTATTGGTTAAAGAAGGAGTGACGGTACTGAATCAGACCCCATCGGCATTTTATCAATTGATGCAGGCCGATCGGGAAATGCCGGAAATTGGGCAGCAGCTTGCTTTACGCTATGTGATTTATGGCGGGGAGGCACTAGAACTAAGCCGTTTGGAGGATT
>NZ_PHNG01000489.1:0-13020 GCF_002803435.1 Bacillus sp. mrc49
AGGAAGGGCAAATCAAAAACTTGCGAGCATTTCAGGAAAGAAATAAGCAGTTCACTGATGAAGCGCTAACCAGGCTGAAGGCTGCGGCCATGAATGGTGACAATATTTTTGCCGAGCTCATGAATTGTGTGAAAGTGGCTAGCCTTGGCCAGATAACCCGTGCGCTATATGATGTAGGCGGGCAATATCGCAGAAATATGTAAGGATGGGCAGATGGGACTCCGTATTGAAGGGGTCCCTTTTTCTCAATAACGATGCCCCCTTTTTTTGGAAAAATGTAAATTTCCCCTTATAATAATTTGGAAAAGGGGCAAAAATGATGAATCAGCCCATTGGAGCTGAATGAACCTGAAAATGCTCGAATTAATAATTGGTTCCTTTTTGCCATCATTCTTTTATTTGAACTGTATGAGTATCGATTGGGTACCATCTTTTTTTTCATCATATCGTTTGCCTTTTTTTACGGCAGCTTATCGTCAAAAATCGCAGAAAGAAAGTAAATGACCAAGCACTCCCCGCAGCAGGGGCATTAAGGTAAATCTGTGAAAGTATCAGATAGAACTAGCATAAACCCATTTGGATTGTTTATAATGGAGTATATGTCTAGCAGGAATTGTCGTTATTTTATCGAAATACTGTTTTAGATTATTTTTTTATGTGAAAAAACACGGAAGCCAGTGTTTGAATAGAGAAGGGAAGTGCGGAATTTGAGTTTAAAACAATACTCAAAAGAGCAATTATTGGAAATGTCCTTAATAGAGATGGCATATGATTTGTTAGTGGAAAGAAATGAACCGATTCCATTCAAAGACCTAGTCAGTGAGTTAGCTTCGCTGCATCATTTATCCAAAGCTGAAGTGGCAAAAAAAATTGCCCAATTCTACACGGATTTAAATGTGGATGGCCGTTTCACTTCACTTGGTGACAACCGTTGGGGATTGAAAACATGGTACCCGGTTGATCAAATCGAAGAAGAAGTCGTCCATGTCGTTAAACCGAAAAAGAAAAAGAAAGCGAAAAAGGCTGCTGTCGTTATCGATGATTTCGATGAGCTTGATGATGAAGATCTTGATTTCGATGAAGATGTCGATGATCTGGACGAGGATGAGGATGACGACGATGATGATGATATCCTAGGTTCTCCAGTTATCGATGAAGTCCTTTTGGATGATGACGTGGAAGATGATGACGATTTGGAAGAAGAAATAATTGAAGACGATGCATTTGTCCTGGAAGACGATGAGGACGAAGATGAAGAGGAAGAAGAGCTAGATGAAGAGAACGAAAATAAATAATCGCCCTTGACTTTTTGAGGCGAAATTTGTAGAATCATTTTTGGGCTCCTTTAAAAAGGACACAATGATTAAATTATATCGCTCCCTTACTTTTTTTGTAAGCGGAGCGTTTTTGTTTTTAATGATGGAATGGATAAATGACATCATTTTTTTATTTTTAAAAATGATTTCTCGTAGAATTGTAAAAACTATGGAGAACATATTTATGTTTTACTGTCATTTGCGGAAGTTTAACCTTGTTCATGCATCGTGCATGACTCTCACTAAAGACCTTTAAGTGATTAATGGCATACCGCTTTACGTCTTTTGGCTTTTGACCGCTAATTTGGCGGTGTATTGGTGCAAGTTCCAGTTTACCTGTATATCAAGCACCAGGATCGGAAGAAAACATTCTATTAGGAGGATATGAGATGACAAAATATATTTTTGTGACAGGTGGAGTAGTTTCTTCCTTAGGAAAAGGGATAACGGCCGCTTCTTTAGGAAGACTTTTGAAAAATAGGGGATTGAATGTGACGATCCAAAAATTTGACCCGTATATCAACTTGGATCCAGGTACGATGAGTCCATACCAACACGGTGAAGTGTTCGTTACGGATGATGGCGCGGAGACGGATTTGGACCTAGGTCACTATGAGCGGTTCATCGATATCAACCTTGGCAAACACAGCAATGTGACAACAGGGAAAATTTATTCAACCGTCCTTAGAAAAGAACGCCGCGGCGACTATTTGGGCGGAACGGTACAAGTCATCCCCCACATCACGAATGAAATTAAAGAGCGGGTTTTCCGTTCAGGCAATGAAACGAATGCGGATATCGTCATTACGGAAATCGGCGGTACTGTAGGGGATATCGAATCCCTTCCATTCCTTGAAGCGATTCGCCAAATCAAAAGTGATATCGGAATCAACAATGTTATGTATATTCACTGTACACTTGTCCCTTATATTAAAGCTGCTGGTGAAATGAAAACGAAACCGACACAGCATAGCGTAAAGGAATTGCGCAGCCTCGGCATTCAGCCGAACATCATCGTTGCACGTACAGAAAGCCCGATCTCACAAGATATGAAGGATAAAATTGCTTTATTCTGCGATATCGATAAAAAGTCGGTTATCGAATGTCTGGATGCAGATACGCTTTACTCCATCCCGCTTGCCCTTCAAGCGCAAAATATGGACCAAATCGTTTGCGATCACTTGAAATTGGATTGCAACGAGGCGGATATGGAAGATTGGAAGGAACTAGTCAAAAAAGTCACTTCTTTATCGAAGAAAACGAAAATTGCGCTTGTCGGAAAATATGTGGAGCTGCAAGATGCTTATCTTTCTGTAGTGGAAGCACTTAAGCACGCAGGCTATGCGTTTGACGCCGATGTCGAAATCGACTGGGTCAATTCGGAAGACGTAACGAAAGAAAATGTTGCTGAGCTTCTTCAAGATGCAGACGGCATCCTTGTTCCTGGCGGTTTTGGAGATCGTGGCATCGAAGGGAAAATTGCTGCGACAGAATATGCCCGTACGACAAAAACACCTTTCTTCGGAATCTGTTTAGGTATGCAATTGGCGTCCATTGAATATGCGCGCAACGTTTTAGGATTGCCGGAAGCCCATTCTGCCGAGATTCAAGCGGATACTCCAGATCCAATCATCGATCTTCTTCCAGAACAAAAGGATGTAGAAGATTTGGGCGGTACACTTCGTCTTGGCTTATATCCATGTAAGCTTATCGAGGGCACCAAGGCTTACGAGGCTTATAATGACGAGGTTGTGTATGAACGTCACCGTCACCGTTATGAATTCAATAATCATTACCGTCAGGCGATGGAAGAGGCAGGATTCGTCTTCTCTGGAACAAGCCCAGATGGCCGTCTGGTCGAGATCGTTGAATTGAAAGATCATCCTTGGTTTGTGGCTTCTCAATTCCATCCGGAATTCACATCACGCCCTAACCGTCCACAGCCACTATTCCGTGACTTTGTCGGGATGTCCTTAAAGCGCAGCGAAAAACTTTAATAAATAAAAAAACAGCCTCTAAGGCTGTGTCAGACTGCAGGCAGACTCGATGAATAATGGAGCTTGCCTGCAGTTTTTTGTTTAGGTTTTGATGAAGGTCGTGTCTGCCCAGATGCAGCTGTCGGGTAAAGGTACAAAAAGCGCGTGAAAAAGCGCAATGTTCACGAAAACCGGCCTCAAATCTAATGCAAAGCCCAAATTCGCGAGTAAAGTGGCGGGGACTGTCCGCTTCGGTCCCATTGTAAATCAAAAAGGTATCGGGATAGATCATTCCGATACCTTTTGTAGTTCAAGAAGGTTAGTCTTCTTCATTTTTATATTCTTGTATAATTTCCTCGAGAGTGAATTTAATTCCGTAATAAGCGAAAAGGGCAGCAATGAGGGTGGGGTAGCCATAGCGGTTTCCAGCT
Source organism: Bacillus sp. mrc49 (assembly GCF_002803435.1). Classification (NCBI taxonomy): domain Bacteria; kingdom Bacillati; phylum Bacillota; class Bacilli; order Caryophanales; family Bacillaceae; genus Bacillus; species Bacillus sp. mrc49. Next base: position 3,724 of record NZ_PHNG01000489.1, read on the forward strand.
TCATCGGGAATCAGTCCCCGGTGGATCCGTAAGTCGATATGTACGTCAGCCAGTTCCGTAAGAGAGTCCTCATCGGTCGCTGCGGAGGTGGAAACGGCGACAAAGGGTATATCTTTTTCCTTAAGGGCTTTGGCAAGCTTCAATGCTTCGCTATCATCGGAATTCCGGCTGAAAATAAGGAATCGATCTTCTCTTGAAATAATTTCGCCGTGTTCATATCTTTTTGCTTTCGGAAAGGGCTCTGCCCCGTCCATCGCCTCGGCCGTGACGCCTTGCATTTCACCAAAGCCTTGTATGAAGATGGAGCCATCCCCAACCGCGGCCTGAGCCAGCAGACGTCCGGCATCCTCCATTTCAAAGGCTTCATTATCCATCATTTTTTTAAATATACCGCTTAGCTGTGTCGAGAAAATTTTTAACATGATCAGGGACTCCTTTTAAAAAAATATTCCCTTTATTATAAAGGACTTTCCGCTGCATTGACAGGCTTCTGGATTTTTGGTCAGTCTGGATCGATTTGCTAAATAGGTCAGAAAAACCAAAAAATAAAAATTCCTTTTAGCTATGTGGCAGGAATTTTGTTACAATTATCGAATAGGAACATAGAATTCAAGTTTGTGAAAATGTGAAAGTAAATACATGTTTGGGTAATATGCCGGTTAGGCTGATATTTTTATAAATCGGGAAGAGGAGAGGTGATAAAATGTCAGGGAAGATATTGATAGTTGATGATCAATTCGGCATCCGTATTTTATTGAACGAGGTTTTACATAAAGAAGGGTATGATACATTTCAAGCCGCAAATGGAATCCAAGCCCTGGAAGTCCTGAATAATCATTCACCGGATCTTGTATTGCTCGATATGAAGATTCCTGGAATGGATGGAATAGAGATCCTGAAACGGATGAAAGTGGTCGATCCCGATATCCGAGTCATAATCATGACCGCTTATGGGGAACTTGATATGATTCAAGAAGCGAAAGATTTAGGGGCGATGACCCACTTTGCAAAACCTTTCGATATTGATGATATTAGAAAAGCGGTTCGTGAATACCTACCGATTCAGTCAAGCTGATGGTTTTGAACGGATGATACTATTGGCTATAGAATTGCCGCGGCTATCTTTTTCAAGATGTGCCGCGTTTTTTTGGAATAAATTTTAATGCTCGGGATAGTGTATTTGTTGCTGTTTTTTTGATGTATTGATATGCTACAAGAGGAAAGATATTCTGATCGATAAGCGTATGCTACTTCGATTTTAGGGAATATCTAGAAAGAAATAACTTTAACATAATTACACCCATCAGTAGGAGGAAATCAAATGCCTTTAGTTTCTATGAAAGATATGCTCAATAAAGCTCTTGAAGAAAAGTATGCAGTAGGTCAATTCAACATCAATAACCTGGAGTGGACTCAAGCTATTCTAGCTGCTGCGGAACAAGAAAAATCCCCGGTCATCCTTGGTGTTTCCGAAGGGGCTGCCCGTCATATGGGTGGTTTCAAAACGACTGTCATGATGGTTCAAGGTTTATTGGAAGATATGAAAATTACAGTTCCTGTGGCCATTCACCTTGACCATGGTTCAAGTTTTGATAAATGTAAAGAAGCGATCGAAGCTGGATTCACTTCAGTAATGATCGATGCGTCACATCATCCAATCGAGGAAAACATCGAAACGACGAAGAAGGTTGTTGAATTCGCCCATGCCCGTAATGTATCCGTTGAAGCGGAAGTAGGTACGGTTGGTGGACAAGAAGATGATGTAATCGCTGATGGCGTCGTGTACGCAGACCCTCAAGAATGTGAACAGTTAGTCAAAGAAACGAATGTCGATTGTTTCGCACCAGCATTGGGATCCGTTCATGGACCATACAAAGGTGAGCCGGATCTTGGCTATAAAGAAATGGAAGAGGTACGTGATTTAACGCAAAAACCACTAGTTCTTCATGGCGGGACAGGCATTCCGACGAAGGATATCCAAAAAGCGATTTCGCTTGGAACATCCAAAATCAACGTGAATACGGAAAATCAAATTGTATTCACGAAGGCTGTACGTGACGTCCTGAACAATGATTCTGAAGTGTATGATCCACGTAAATTCATGGTTCCTGGCCGTGACGCGATCAAAGAAACGGTCATTGGAAAAATCCGTGAATTCGGTTCCAACGGTAAAGCATAACATCACATCCGGCGTAGGGATCGAAACCCATATCTCTTGGATGATGAAGGCAATGACTCCATTGGTGGGATCTTCCCCCCAATGGTTTCTTTTAGATTCAGGATAAATGGGGTTTCTATTTTTTGAACAATTAGAATTCAAGGGGAATTTTAGAGAAAGAAAAAAACGATTACATATGGAGGGTATTTTATGAAATTCTTTATTGATACAGCAAACATGGAAGAAATCAGACAAGCGCATGAACTTGGCGTTTTAGCAGGAGTTACGACTAATCCGTCCCTAGTGGCAAGAGAAAAGGGCGTTTCCTTCCATGATCGTTTAAAGGAGATAACCAGCCTAGTGGAGGATTCCGTTTCTGCTGAGGTCATTGCGCTAGATTTTGAAGGAATGATGGCTGAAGCGAAGGAACTTGTTGCGATTGCGCCTAATATCACGATCAAGGTACCGATGACTCCGGATGGTTTAAAGGCTGTTGCTGCGCTGACGAAACAAGGTGTCAAAACAAACGTGACCCTTATTTTCAGTGCCAACCAAGCATTATTGGCAGCGAGGGCAGGAGCGACTTATGTATCGCCGTTTTTAGGGCGTTTGGATGATATCGGTCAAAATGGCCTGCATTTGATTTCGGACATTGCTGACATTTTTGCGATCCATGATATCAAGGCGGAAATCATTGCCGCTTCCATCCGCCACCCGATGCATATTACGGATGCTGCTCTTAAGGGAGCCCATATTGCAACGATTCCTTATAAAGTATTGATGCAATTATTCCACCATCCGTTGACTGACAAAGGAATCGAAGCGTTCTTGAAGGATTGGAATTCTCGTACAGAAGCATAATGCCTTACCGCTAAGTCGCTATAGATTGCATCGGTCGAATGGAAAATAACATATTTTAGAAATTTTTATCATTTTTTTACATGATTTTTCTACTTTTGTGTAAACTAAGAAACTAGATAGTAAATGTTGTCGGATTATGCAAATTTCTCGTGGAAAAATATTACTTTTTTGAAAGCGGCTTCTAAGTGCTTAGCGTGGAAGGGAGTTTATTATGGAAAAACTTAAAATTGCCGGTGGCTACCCTTTAAAGGGGAGCATTCGTGTCAGCGGAGCAAAAAATAGTGCGGTCGCCCTTATTCCTGCAACGATTTTAGCGGACTCACCTGTAACGATTGAAGGCTTGCCTGATATCTCGGATGTACAAATGCTAAAAGAGTTGATGGAGGAAATTGGCGGTGAGGTTTCCTTTGATGATGGAGAAATGACTGTCAATCCCAGCAGGATGATATCAATGCCTCTTCCCAATGGAAGAGTGAAGAAGTTGCGTGCCTCCTATTATTTAATGGGGGCGATGCTTGGTAAATTCAAAAAGGCAGTGATAGGCTTGCCAGGGGGCTGTCATTTGGGACCTCGCCCCATAGATCAGCACATCAAGGGTTTTGAAGCGCTGGGTGCACAAGTGACGAATGAACAGGGGGCCATTTACCTTAGGGCCGACGAGTTGAGGGGAGCACGCATCTATTTAGATGTCGTCAGTGTCGGGGCAACCATCAATATCATGCTTGCGGCCGTGTTGGCCAAAGGGCGAACCGTGATCGAGAATGCTGCGAAAGAGCCGGAAATCATTGATGTTGCCACTCTTTTAACCAATATGGGTGCAAAAATCAAAGGTGCCGGAACGGATATCATCCGCATTGACGGCGTCGAGAGCTTACATGGGTGCAGACATACCATCATACCAGACCGGATTGAGGCAGGGACCTTCATGATCTTGGCAGCTGCTGTCGGTGAAGGCATCTTGATCGATAATGTCATTCCCCAGCATTTGGAGTCATTGACAGCCAAAATGAGGGAGATGGGTATAAACATTGAAGCTGGCGACGACCAGATATTCGTCTCACCGGGTGAAAAATATAAAGCGGTTGATATCAAGACGCTGGTATATCCAGGATTCCCGACGGATCTCCAGCAGCCGTTCACGTCCCTTTTGACAAAAGCGAGCGGCTCCAGCATGGTGACCGATACGATATACGGGGCGCGCTTCAAGCATATCGATGAATTGCGCCGCATGAATGCAAAGATTAAGGTCGAGGGACGGGCAGGCATCATCGATGGTCCCGTTCAGCTTCACGGTGCAAAAGTGAAGGCGAGTGATTTACGTGCCGGAGCAGCTTTGGTAATTGCCGGCCTGATGGCTGAAGGGATCACCGAGGTGACGGGTCTTGAACATATAGATCGTGGTTATAGCCACCTAGTGGAGAAGCTTGCTGGATTAGGAGCAACGATCTGGCGTGAAGAAATGACACAAGAAGAAGTGGAGCAGCTTAAAAGCTGATCCCTTTTCTTGTTGCCTCACTGTGTTACATTATATGATATAATGTGTTATACTAATATATATAAATCATGCTAGTGTACATAAGGGGGAGCGGGAAATGGAAAGAAGTTTATCGATGGAGCTTGTTCGCGTAACGGAAGCGGCGGCCTTGAATTCTGCACGTTGGATGGGAAGAGGAAAGAAAGATGAAGCGGATGATGCGGCAACGAGTGCCATGCGCGATGTTTTCAATACGATTCCCATGCAAGGGACGGTTGTAATCGGTGAAGGGGAAATGGATGAAGCGCCGATGCTCTATATTGGCGAAAAGCTTGGTACCGGTCTCGGACCGCTAGTGGATGTTGCGGTCGACCCTTTGGAAGGGACGAATATCGTGGCATCGGGCGGCTGGAATGCATTAGCTGTATTGGCGATAGCGGACAAGGGGAACTTGCTGCACGCCCCTGACATGTATATGGATAAAATTGCCGTTGGTCCTGAGGCTGTGGGCCAGATCGATATCAATGCTTCTGTACTGGACAACCTTAAGGCCGTGGCAAAGGCAAAGAATAAAGATATCCAAGATGTCGTAGCAACGGTTTTGAATCGGGATCGTCACTCGAAGATCATTCACGAGCTTCGTGAGGCGGGAGCTCGGATCAAGTTGATCAATGATGGAGATGTAGCGGGTGCCATCAATACGGCCTTCGATCTTACTGGTGTTGATATCTTATTCGGTTCAGGCGGAGCTCCGGAGGGCGTCATTTCAGCCGTTGCCTTGAAATGCCTGGGCGGGGAAATCCAAGGCAAGCTTCTTCCGCAGAGTGATGAAGAAGTGGAACGCTGTGGGAAAATGGGTCTTGATCTAGGAAAGGTCCTCAGGATGGAAGACCTCGTTCGCGGAGATGACGCCATTTTTGCTGCAACAGGTGTGACTGATGGTGAACTTTTACGTGGTGTCCAATTCAAAGGGCATTACGGCGAGACGCAATCTGTAGTCATGCGCGCTAAATCTGGAACCGTTCGTTTCATTGATGGACGCCATAGTCTAAAAATTAAACCGAATGGTTTGATCGACTGAGGCATTTTTCAGAAAAAGTCCCCAGGGAAAGCGAGCGGTTTCATCGCTCGCTTTCTCTATAAAAAAATTTAAGTTGAATAATTAAAATAAAAAAAGTAAAATAAAGCTTGGTCTACTATTAATTGATTACTATATATAAAATCTGCCCTTTCACTCCAAACTTCTAGCAGCCTTCAAATCATTTTCTTCTTTACATGTAAAAATGTATCATCCTTTCTAAGAAAACTCTGGTCGGGTACATGGATTGCGGTTTTTCTTCCATCTAACAAACCATTTCTTTTTTTATATGGGTGAAAACGTTTAATTAATAAAAGTGTGGTGTCATAATGAATTTAACTATTTCTAATTTAGAAAACATGAAACTTAAGGATCTCTATGAGCACGCCCGTGAATATAAAGTTTCCTATTACAGCAAACTTTCAAAAAAGGAACTTATTTTCGCCATCCTGAAGGCGCAGGCCGAGCAGGATGGTCTCCTGTTCATGGAGGGCGTTCTTGAGATCATCCCTTCAGAGGGGTTCGGTTTCTTGCGGCCAATCAATTATTCTCCAAGCTCGGAGGATATTTATATTTCCGCTTCCCAAATCCGCAGATTCGATTTGCGCAATGGTGATAAGGTTTCCGGTAAGGTAAGGCCTCCGAAGGAAAATGAACGCTATTACGGATTGCTCCATGTCGAGGCCGTCAATGGCGATAATCCGGAGTCAGCGAAAGAGCGTGTTCATTTCCCGGGCTTAACACCGCTGTATCCAAACAGGCAAATCAAGCTGGAAACTACGCCCAAGAACCTATCGACTAGAATTATGGATGTCCTGGCACCGGTCGGTTTTGGCCAGCGCGGTCTGATTGTTGCACCGCCCAAGGCTGGGAAGACGATGCTCATCAAAGAAATTGCCAATGCGATAACCACGAACCATCCTGAATCGGAATTGATTGTCCTTTTGATCGATGAACGCCCGGAGGAAGTGACGGACATTGAACGTTCCGTTGCCGGTGACGTGGTTAGTTCAACGTTTGATGAAGTGCCGGAAAACCATATCAAGGTTGCGGAACTGGTGTTGGAACGAGCGATGCGCCTCGTCGAGCATAAGCGGGATGTCATCATCCTAATGGACAGCATCACCCGTCTGGCCCGAGCTTACAACCTTGTCATCCCGCCGAGCGGGCGTACGTTATCAGGGGGGATTGACCCTGCTGCCTTCCATCGCCCAAAACGCTTTTTCGGTGCGGCTAGGAATATCGAGGAAGGCGGCAGCTTGACGATCCTTGCTACGGCACTGGTGGATACCGGTTCAAGAATGGACGATGTCATTTATGAAGAATTCAAAGGCACTGGTAACATGGAGCTGCATTTAGACCGTGCCCTTGCTGAAAGACGCATCTTCCCGGCAATCGATATCCGCCGTTCAGGAACACGTAAAGAAGAGTTGCTAATTCCGAAAGATCGACTCGATAAACTATGGGCGATCAGGAAGACGATGTCAGACTCACCCGATTTCTCGGAGAAATTCCTTCGCCGTCTAAAACAGACAAAAGGCAATGAAGAATTCTTCAGTAAATTGGATGAAGAGATGTCCGAGAGGAAAAAGGGACCGGCAAGCATTAAACGTTCTTAAAACCGGGAAAGAAACAAACTGTTGCACAACTAGTTTTAAGTTGCTATAATGGGTTCATGTGTTTTTACAATAAATGTGAGGGTGTTTTAGACTCACCTTGAAGTATATAACTCTGTTTCGAATGATTCAGGGCAGAAGGAGCTGAAAAGAATGAAAACTGGAATTCATCCAAATTACAAGCTTTCAAAAGTATCTTGCTCTTGCGGAAACACTTTTGAAACTGGTTCAGTTAAAGAAGAGATCAAAGTTGAGACTTGTTCAGAGTGTCACCCATTCTATACTGGTCGTCAAAAATTCGCTGAAGCTGGCGGACGTGTTGATCGTTTCAACAAAAAATACGGTATTAAATAAGCCGGACTTTTTAAAAAACAGGCAAGTATTTTTCTTGCCTGTTTTTTCTTTTCTGTAAACAAGCAACAATTTATATAAAGCCGGGTCCACTTCAATTTTGGCCAATGGATCGACAGGTGGAAGGGAGTAGCTGTTTCCATGTATGTAATGAAACAAACAGGCTGGATCGAGCTTATTTGCGGAAGCATGTTTTCAGGTAAATCTGAGGAATTGATTAAACGAGTCAGCCGTGCTCAATTTGCCAAAGAGCAAATCGCTGTTTTTAAACCAGCTATAGATAATCGCTATGCGGAAGAGGCTGTCGTATCACATAATGGCTCTTCAGTGATGGCAAAGCCGATTGCCCATTCAACAGATATCTTTAAGTTTTTGGACAAGCCCCTGGATATCATTGCAATAGATGAAGTTCAATTTTTTGATCATGAAATTATCGGGGTTGCCCAGCATCTTGCGGACAGCGGTTATCGAGTGATTATGGCTGGACTCGATCAGGATTTCAGAGGTGAGCCATTCGGTCCTATGCCGGTTCTATTATCGTTAGCAGAGTCTGTGACTAAGCTGCAGGCTGTGTGTGAAGTGTGCGGATCACCTGCGAGCAGGACGCAGCGCTTGATTGATGGCAAGCCGGCCTCCTATGATGAGCCGATCATCCTTGTGGGTGCATCGGAATCATACGAGCCCCGCTGCCGTCATCATCATGAAGTTCCAGGTAAGCAGGAAGCTGGGATTAAAGAGCATATTTAAATCAAGGGTGCCCTATGGTCGAATCAGATCTTAGGGCGTTTTTTCATTGGAATGGAACATGCGAAGGACCGGTGATCCAGACCAATACATGGAAGGCGAACAAAAGATTAATTATAGTCCCATTTTGGGAAAGCTAACGAGGAAATGATCTTGTTGACCAACCAAAATGGAGGGTGAAAATATGAAATTGAAAATGATATGGATGGCGGTTATTGTGCTTACTGCACTGACGGCATGCGGTCCAAATGACAATGCAATCAATAATGAATCGGAATATGGCGATCAAAGCCGTGATGGCAAGGATTTTGTCGGCAGCGGTTTAAAGCATGTATCCAATAAGGATTGGGAAAATGAAGCGGAACGGCCTTCCGATCAGATCCTCAACACGCCTGATCATACATCCAACAATTCTCCATCCATGGGGCAGGAGATAGCTGTTATACGGGATGCCGTTAAGTCTGAAACGGAATATGAAGCAGGGTCGGTCTGGATTAACGGCAATACCATACATGTTACGGTCCATGACAAGGGTAAAATCAAGGACGATCACGAAAGAAATGAAGAAAAGAAGCGTCTGGAAGATCTGATTACGGGTGTGGTGCCTCAATACAAAATAGATGTTGAATTAAAGAAATGACCATATTCTTGAATCCTCTTTGACGTTGATTATTCACCTATACTATAATTAACCTAGAAGTGAACTGAGCTGGGACACTGAACGACTTATTTATAGTGAAAAAAGATGGATTACTTCCGATTCATATCGTTGAATCGGGAAATTTATGAGGTGAATGATTTGTTTGATCGATTGCAAGCAGTAGAAGATAGATATGAAAGATTGAATGAACTTTTAAGTGACCCGGAAATCATCAATGACTCCAAGAAATTAAGGGAATACTCCAAGGAGCAATCCGGCATTCAAGAAACCGCGTCGGCTTATAAGGAGTATAAAACGGTTCGTGAGCAACTCCAGGAAGCCAAGGCGATGCTTGATGACAAACTTGATGCGGAT
>NZ_PHNG01000490.1:0-2740 GCF_002803435.1 Bacillus sp. mrc49
TCTGGATATATTGATTATCCGTATACATTCTTTCTCCTATTTGATATTCACCATAGATCGGCGAAGGGAAGGAAAGGGTGGCGGAATCCCCGAATGTTCCAAGCCCCGTACCTAATATCGGATGGTCCTTGAAGATTTCGATGCCCTTGAAAACGACATATAAGCGTCCCCATTCCGTACTCTGCTGAAGAATCTTATCTGAAAACATTTCCGAAAAACGGCCGGACAGGGCCTGTTCATGATCGGAAGCGGTGTTGCTCCCGATCACCAGATTATCCATCGGAACGGCAGCGGATAGCTCGACTTTATTTGAGGCGAATAAAACCGGGTAGTAAATGAGAAGCAGTCCCAGCAAGCATGCCCCTAATGAATAGGTAAGAAATGATTTATTTCTCGTCCAAAATAAGAAGATGAGCGCCGCGAATCCAAATGCAATCATCGTTCCCCGCGAATAGGTGAGCAATAGCGTCCCGGCAAGCAAGATTGATGCCAGAAAGACGAGGACTTTATATTTTTTCAGCGAGCGAAATAGGAAAAAGCTTAGAAACAGCTGAATGCTTAAGTACAGGGCGAACACATTAGGGTTGGCAGCCGCCCCATAGATCCTCATCCGGTTCGCAGAAGAGAGGTTCCACATTTCCCATGCATGGGGAAGTAGGATCGTACGCGAAAAAATTTTCTCGATAAGGCCATGAAGGCAAAGGATGACCGTAAATACTAGGGTTGCCTTCAAAAAGTGAAAGATATCCTTTCTTTCTAGATTTAATTCACCGATAATGTAAAGAAGCAAGAATGTTATAAGCAAGGCCCGGAGTTCAAAGAAAATGGACAGGATTCCCACGCCGGTTATGAGTGCAGCTACTGTACCCACCAAGCAAAAGAGCCAAAAGGACATGGTGAAATGATATTTCGAAAATGACCAATCGTTCTTTTTGAACCTTTCGAGAATCAATGAAAAGAATAAGGTGAGTATGATCAGGTCACCAGAATAGGTTAGGCCGCCATTCAGTTCCATGAATAAGGGACGGGCCGGAAAATAAATGAATAAAATGAATAAGAGACTTTTTTTATTTATACCGACAAAAACGAGCATCAACGCCGTCGCTAGGTAGCCAATGATGGGGTGAGGCACTGCAGCAGCTACGAGCAGGCAAAGTATAAGGATGGGTAAAGCATGTTTTTCTGGAAGCTTCAAATGAGTAACCACCTTTGAATCGATAATCAGGTTCTATGATGTGTATGAAAAAATTTCTTGAATAATACCCCACCCTTTAGATGTATAGTACATATGAAAGGCTGAAGTGAAATGACTGAAAAGTTTGTTGAAATACTCTCAATTCCATTCGTCGATAGCAATATGGATGAATTTGTGAATAGTATCATCTATCCAAGAATCATGAACCAGGAAAAAACGTTTGTCGTTACGGCAAACCCGGAAATCGTTGAATATGCCAATGAGCATCAGGATTATAAGGACATCATTCTATCGGCGGATTACATCACGCCCGATGGCGTTGGTATTATTATGGCCTCTAAATGGCTAAATCAACCTTTGGAAGAGCGGATTACAGGATTCGACTTGATGAATGAACTATTTCGGATCGCTGATGGAAAGGGTCTGAAGATATATTTGCTTGGGGCGGAGGAAGATGTGATTGAAGCAGCCGCCCTTAAAGTGAAACGGCAATACCCGGGAATCGAGTTGGTTGGATATCACCATGGTTATATTGATATAAAGGACAAACGCTTGGCTGTGTCCATTGCGGAACTCGAACCTGACATCATTCTGACTGCATTGGGGTTTCCTCGGCAGGAGAAATGGGTTTCAATGCACTATCCCTTATTTAAAAAAGGGGTATTCATGGGAGTGGGAGGAAGCTTCGACGTCCTCGCAGGAAAAGTGAACCGTGCCCCGGTTTTTTGGCAAAAGATGCGTCTGGAATGGTTGTACCGGCTGATCCAGCAACCTTCCCGGTGGAAACGGATGCTCGCACTGCCGAGATTCGTTTTCAAGGTCAGGCGGTTAAGGAAAAAGGTGCAGCGTTCCTGAACATAAGGAGTGGACTGGATGAAAGTCTTGCATTTAAATGCTGGTAATGAAACTGGCGGCGGCATGTTCCATATTATGTCCTTACTTGATCAATTGAAAAAAGAGGAGTGCATGCTTGGGGTGTTCGAAGAAGGGGAACTCTACCGGCGGTCGGTGACGGCCGGGATAAAAACAGAACTTTTTCATCAACATTCCAAATATGACCTTTCCGTTTTGAAACGTTTACGGGACTTTATCCGTCTAAATCATATAGACATCATCCACACCCATGGGCCGCGGGCGAATATATACGGTGCTTTATTGAAGCGCCTCATAAAACGCCCTTGGCTTCTTACCGTTCACAGCGCGCCCCATCATGATTTCCTGGGCCAGGGTGTAAAGGGCAAGCTGTTTACTGGTCTGCATGTAAGGTCATTTCAACATGCCGATCATATACTGGCGGTTTCCGACCGCTTTAGACAGGACTTGATCGATCAAGGAATCGATCCGTCCAAGGTCACGAAGATCCTGAATGGGATTGACTTCAAAAAAGAAATGCCGATTCCCTTTCAGAGAGGTGATTTTGGGCTTGGGGAAAATGACTTCATCATCATCATGCCTGCAAGACTGGAACCGGTGAAAGGCCATGAATATGCGTTGAAGGCATTGAAAACCGTGGTTTCCAAGTCACCGCATGTTAAACTAATGCTT
>NZ_PHNG01000491.1:0-1705 GCF_002803435.1 Bacillus sp. mrc49
GTGACTTGATTGCGCATGCCGCTTGCGTATAAATTCCCTTTTTTTAGTCAATTATGGTAACAGATTGAAAAGAAGGGAGAGCAAAACATGAAAGCAGGAACATTAAGACAGATTTTGCTTATTACCGACGGATGTTCGAATCATGGTGAGGAGCCATCTGCCATGGCTGAACTAGCAAGGGAGCAAGGCATAACCATCAATGTCATAGGCGTCATGGAAAATGATGTGATTGATGAAAAGGGACTGAAGGAAATCGAGAAGATTGCCGGCTCGGGAGGCGGTGTAAGCCAAATCGTCTATGCCCAGCAGCTGTCCCAAACCGTGCAAATGGTCACCCAAAAGGCAATGACTCAAACCATACAGGGAGTAATCAATCGTGAACTTCAACAAATACTGGGAGATTCAAGCACGATGGAGGATCTCCCCCCGGAAAAACGAGGCGAAGTGATGGAGGTGGTCGACGAGCTTGGGGAAACAAGCAAGCTTGAAGTGTTGATCCTTGTAGATACCAGCGCAAGCATGAAACATAAGCTTCCTACCGTAAAAGATTCTTTATTGGACCTTTCCCTCAGTATGAACGCAAGAATGGGTGACAGCCGTTTTTCCGTGTTCGTATTTCCTGGGAAAAGAAAGGATGTGGAAAAGTTGCTGGATTGGACCCCCAACCTTGAAGCCCTGACGGCAACTTTTCCTAAGCTCAGTACGGGCGGACTCACTCCGACAGGTCCGGCCATTCGCGAAGCGTTGACCTATTTCAATAAAAAACGTTCATTGAGGGGATTGTTATCACATGATGATGAACAATACTTTGAGGAATCAATGTAAACTACTGCCTGGAAGTACCGTCATTGGGAAATGGAATAAAAACCAGTACAAAATCTTGAAGGAATTGGGGTGTGGCGCCAACGGCATCGTCTATTTGGTGGAAAACGGAAATCGTCATTATGCTCTAAAGCTCAGTGATAATGGGACGTCCATTATATCGGAGATGAATATCCTAAAATCCTTTTCAAAGGTCCAGGGGTCTACCCTTGGACCTTCCTTTTTGGAAGCGGACGATTTCATCAAATCAGGAAAGCAGCTCCCCTTTTATGTCATGGAATATATCCATGGACACGATTTTTTGCGTTTCATCGAAAAAAAGGGAGCATCGTGGATCGGTGTCTTGATGCTTCAGCTATTAACCAGTTTATCGGCCCTGCATGCAAATGGTTGGGTGTTCGGTGATTTAAAGCCAGAGAATTTGATCGTGACTTCTCCCGCCTATAAGGTGCGCTGCGTCGATGTAGGGGGAACGACCTTGATTGGCCGTTCAGTCAAGGAATTCACGGAGTTCTTTGATAGAGGTTACTGGGGGCTTGGTTCGAGGAAGGCCGATCCGCAATATGACTTGTTCGCTGTGGCGATGATCATCATCAATTCAGCCTACCCGGGACGTTTCCATAAGAAAGGGGAGGGGTATAGTCAGCTAAATGACTTGATTAAGCAGAAAAAGGAACTTCTCCCCTATAGAAAAATGCTGGATAAAGCGCTGCACGGGAAGTACGATTCAGCGCTTCAAATGAGGGAGGATTTAGTTGCTGTGTTGAGTAAGCAAAGCCACCAGAAGAAAACGGGGACTGTCCAGGCGGCGGCAAGCAAGCCTGCGACAAGGCAGGCAAGAAGGTCCCAAAACCATTCCAACAAGAAGCGGGGAGGACTGTTT
>NZ_PHNG01000492.1:0-1507 GCF_002803435.1 Bacillus sp. mrc49
CATCGCTCAACGGATAAAAGCTACCCCGGGGATAACAGGCTTATCTCCCCCAAGAGTCCACATCGACGGGGAGGTTTGGCACCTCGATGTCGGCTCATCGCATCCTGGGGCTGTAGTCGGTCCCAAGGGTTGGGCTGTTCGCCCATTAAAGCGGTACGCGAGCTGGGTTCAGAACGTCGTGAGACAGTTCGGTCCCTATCCGTCGCGGGCGCAGGAAATTTGAGAGGAGCTGTCCTTAGTACGAGAGGACCGGGATGGACGCACCGCTGGTGTACCAGTTGTCTTGCCAAAGGCATAGCTGGGTAGCTACGTGCGGACGGGATAAGTGCTGAAAGCATCTAAGCATGAAGCCCCCCTCAAGATGAGATTTCCCATGGCGCAAGCTAGTAAGATCCCTGAAAGATGATCAGGTTGATAGGTCAGAGGTGGAAGCGTGGCGACATGTGGAGCTGACTGATACTAATAGATCGAGGACTTAACCAACGCTTTAAAAAAATGAAATACCTTCTTATTATCTAGTTTTGAAGGAACAACGTTCCTCATATGTTTGGTGGCGATAGCGAAGAGGTCACACCCGTTCCCATTCCGAACACGGCAGTTAAGCTCTTCAGCGCCGATGGTAGTTGGGGGTCTCCCCCTGTGAGAGTAGGACGCCGCCAAGCCATTAGAAAAAAGATCAGCCATCCGGCTGGTCTTTTTTTGCGCCATTATATGATCGTTTTTTTTGGGGGGGAAGGGAAATCAACGGATAATTCGGCCTTCAATTGAAATAAATCGTCCCGGGCAGCATATAATTCGACCTTCAAAGAGATAATTCGTCCCAGACAGCCAATAATTCGACCCCCAACCTAATCATGTTAATTCGAGGACATTTAGTGTGTGAATTATTTATTATGAAATGTATTGACTTTAAGCTGGAATAGGATTAATATAAATAAGCACCACGTAAGACAAACAAAAATTTCATCCGCTTTTGGTAGATTACTAAAAGGAATAATAACTATTGACTTCTTACTATGAAAATGATAAGATGAAATGGTCGCTGAGAAACACAGCGATTTAAAATAAGTTAAAAACTTCGCAGAAGTTGACAACTAATCAATAGTGTGTTATGATGAATAAACAAGCCGTCGAAACAGACGATTGTGAAAATTGCTCTTTGAAAACTGAACAAAACAAAGCGCCAACGTTTAAATTTTAAGTGAGCACACACTATCAAAAAAGCAAATGAGCAAGTCAAACATTTCTTCGGAGAGTTTGATCCTGGCTCAGGACGAACGCTGGCGGCGTGCCTAATACATGCAAGTCGAGCGAATCGACGGGAGCTTGCTCCCTGAGATTAGCGGCGGACGGGTGAGTAACACGTGGGCAACCTGCCTATAAGACTGGGATAACTTCGGGAAACCGGAGCTAATACCGGATACGTTCTTTTCTCGCATGAGAGAAGATGGAAAGACGGTTTACGCTGTCACTTATAGATGGGCCCGCGGCGCATTAGCTAGTTGGT
>NZ_PHNG01000493.1:0-1732 GCF_002803435.1 Bacillus sp. mrc49
GGTATTGGTGCTAGCCATTGGGGGTTCGTTTTGGTTTTTCATGAAGGAAAAAGCGGAGCCAGCTGTGGCTAAGTCGGTGACGGCCCAGGTTGAAAAGGGAGACCTTGAAGTCGAGATAAGTGGTTCGGGTTCTGTTGCTGCAATCAATAGTGAGGACGTCACTTCCTCGGCCGCAGCCGAGGTGGATGAGGTGCTTGTAGAGAAAAATGAATTGGTTGAAAAGGGTGATGAGCTCATTACCTTCACGGATGGAAGTGACCCGGTAACGGCCCCATTCGATGGTACGGTAACCACGTTGGATGTAGAGGCGGGCGACAGAATATCAGGCGGTGATGTGGTGGCACATGTTACGGATTATAAAAAATTGAAAACAACGGTCAGTGTGGATGAATTGGATATTCCAAGCGTCAAAAAAGGACAAACGGTCGAGATAAAAGCGAGCGCCTTCGAAGATGAAACGTTCACGGGGAAGGTGACCAGTGTATCAAGGGAGGGTACGTATGAAAATGGCGTCTCTTCATTCGATGTCACGATTCAAATCGATAAGCCTCGCGATATTAAAATTGGGATGTCGACCGAGGTGAGCATTTTGACGAATCGTGCGAAAGATGCCTTATATGTTCCAATTGAAGCAGTCCAAATGGATGGTGATCAGAAATATGTCAGTGTCCAGGAGGCTGGTGCAACGGATGCGGTAGCCAGTTCAAAGACGTTGGTCGAGACTGGAATCAGTAATGATAGGTATATTGAAATAACTTCTGGGCTGGAAGAGGGACAGGAGGTTTCGTTACCGATAACGATCTCCAATGAAAACCGGACAGGCAGCGGCTTCAATGGAATGAGGGGCGGAGGCGGAATGCCAAGCGGAGGGGAAATGCAAATGCCAAGCGGAGGCGGAATGCCAGGCGGTGGCGGAATGCCGAGCGGCAAGGGAGGTCAGTGAAATGGTGAAACCCATCATCAAAATCCAAAACATGTCCAAATCATATGAACTGGGCGGTGAAACCGTTAAGGCGCTTCAGGATGTATGTCTTACCATCGATAAAGGCGATTTCATTTCCATCATCGGTCCCTCCGGATCAGGGAAATCGACGTTCATGAATATGATAGGGTGTCTGGATAAGCCTGATACAGGTGAATATCTTCTTGATGGAAAAGAAGTTGAAAAAATGAAGGATAATGAGCTAGCGGCGATTCGCAATATTAAAATAGGATTCATCTTTCAAAATTTCAATCTGTTGGCGAAGTTGACAGCGCTGGAAAATGTCGAGCTTCCCCTTGTCTATAGAGGAGTGAGCGTGAAGGAAAGAAAAGAGGCCGCCGTTTCCTGTCTTGATAGGGTTGGCCTGGGTGACCGGATGAACCATTTGCCGAATCAACTTTCCGGCGGACAGCAGCAAAGGGTGGCAATCGCAAGGGCATTGGCGGGCAACCCTCCCGTTTTATTGGCGGATGAGCCGACGGGGGCACTTGATAGCAAAACAAGTAAAGAAGTTCTGCAGATGCTAAAAGATTTAAACGAAAAGGGGCAAACCATCATCCTTATCACCCATGACATGGAAGTGGCAAAGGAAGCAACTCGTGTCGTTCGGATTCAGGATGGACAGCTTTTTGAAAGCGGAGGTGATTGGATTGAACTTGAGCGAATCGATGAAGATGGCCATACGCTCTATCAAAACTAATAAGGTCCGTGCTTTTTTAACCATGCTTGGCATCATTATCGGCGTTGCCT
>NZ_PHNG01000494.1:0-1756 GCF_002803435.1 Bacillus sp. mrc49
CTTATTCAAGATCGAGGAAAAGTCGATGCTCTTTATACTATGCTAGATACTTTTGCGCATGAAATTATTCTTTATCAGCAATGGATAAATGATAAAGAAATGGATGAAGATGAGGCTGAGGAAAAAGGCTTTAAGCTTGTGGATAGGTATGCTTAAAGTATAGAAACCATACTTGATTTTTAAATTATTAGAGGAGATCGTTTAAAGAGTACTAGTTGGTTATGCTGAGTGCATTTAGTATTTTTATTTATCTTTTGATTGCCTAGATTTTCTTGGCAAGCTACCTTAATTTATTGTTCGATCTTAAGAAGAACAAAAATGAATAGGTGATTTAATGTCTAGTATAGTGATTATTACAGTGTTAGCGGTAATACTAATAATTCAAGTGATTAGGGATAATAATTATATCTGGTTACTGTGTTTAGTACCTTTTGCGTGTTCAATAGTCCTTTCCCTAACAGATATTTTAGATTTTATCCCCAATTTGGTTGTGAGCATTATATTTTATATAATTGTTATCCTGACCTTCTTTTTATGTGTATATTATAGCTTAAAAAAAGACAATGATAATCCTGACGATTCCTCTGATTGAAAGATGACAGGTGTACATGGACGTTCGTAAGAGTTCACTTTTACGAACGTTTTTTCTAAAATTGTTAATTTAGTAGAAACGTTGAGACTTAAAGAGGGAATTACATTTATCAATTAATCCTACAAGGAGAAAAGTATGAAGTATCCAAGAAGTGGGTTAAGGATTAGATGTAAAAAAGGAGTTCACCCTGAGGTACGAACTGTGTGTTTGAATTTTGGGAGATGGCTTCGAAAAAACATGGATTTTCCAATTCGAGTCGTTGTATATCTGAAAAGTGATTATCAAATTGAAAATCGTAAAACAAAAGAGTATGTAGCAGCTACCTTTTTTGCACCCTATGATAAAGATGTAGAACCTTATATACGTATTGCAACTGGAGATTATGATGAACGTATTCAAGATCGAGGAAAAGTCGATGCTCTTTATGCTATGCTAGATACTTTTGCGCATGAAATTATTCATTATCAGCAATGGATAAATGATGAAAAAACGGATGAAGATGAGGCTGAAGAATAAGGCTTTAAGCTTGTGGATAGGTATTCTGAAAGTATAGAAACCATACTTGATTTTTAAATTATTAGAGGAAAATTGTTTAAAAGGTACTAGTTGGTTATGCTGAGTGCATTTAGTATTTTTATTTATTTCGATTGCCTAGATTGTCTTGGTTAGCTACCTTAATTTAATGTTCGACCTTAAGAAGAGCAACAAAAAATGAATAGGTGATTCAATTGTTTCAAATAGTGTATTGTACAATATGTATAATAATATCTACTATTTTTATCATTCGAAATAAATTATATTTATGGTTTATTTCTTATATACCATTGGCATGTTTAGTAATTTTTTCTCGTATAGATATTCAAGACTTCATCCCCAATTGGGCCGTAGGTCTTTCTTTTTATATCATATTTATCCTGACCATAACTTTTTGTGGATATTATAGTGCCAAAAAAGATAACGAAGAAAATGCGGATGATTCCTCTGATTGAAAGAGGATAGGTATACATGGACGTTCGTAATAGCTCACTTATGCGAACGTTTTTCTTTTTTGGGGCACCTTTTTCGAAAAGATAATGAGGGTTGATAGGGAGAAAGGTTTCTGCGCAAGGCAAATCCCTGTTTAATCAATCGTTTGATTAAACTTTTTTTTCGTGGTTATCCATG
>NZ_PHNG01000495.1:0-1767 GCF_002803435.1 Bacillus sp. mrc49
AAGCCGCCCATTAGCTGAACGTCATGGTGCCTTAGCTTCAACACCCGTTTAGAGGCCTCCCGAACGACTGCGAAAGCATCGGTCTGAATCTCGCTCATATTTTTTCCGGCATCCAATTCGCATTTGAATTTATCCTTCATTCGCTTTAACTCTTGATCTGAGCATCTTTCATATTCACCCTCAAGCCGGTTCACGGCATCTGCCAACTTATATATTCGCTTTAGATCCTTGGAGCTTTCCTTGAAGAACTTTTTCATACCCGTTAGCATATGGTCCCCTCTTCTACTATTTCAATTGAACTCTACTGAAAGTATATCAGTTATATATTTACTGTTTATTAAAAATCATCTATATATTGCAATCAATAGTAAATCTTTTTTTCCGTTTCCCCCCCCCCGCTATCGGGTCGAAGATGTGCATTCTTTCTTTTTTTAGACTGATTTCGTATATTTTGTTGCTATTCACCCACTAATGCGGTGTGATCGATTTGCCTTTCAACGGGGCGGGCAGGAGTCCGCTGCTCCGTTCCAATCAACCTTAAATCGTCTCGTTTTAAAAACAACGATCTTAACGAAACAGCCTTTTTTCAAAATAAAAATTACTATTCGATTTTCAAAAACAGTATAATATTTCTTCCTTACTTTCACAGAACAATAATGAATGAATACCCATTCATATTGATCTTTCATTTTCACATCCGACTAAAGAAGCGTTTATTAGACAAACGAATCATTATTCTTTGAAACTTTCTAACTAATTAGGCGGGCAAAACTTGAAAATATTTGTAAAACCGAAGGAGGATTTAGCAAATCTAGTCAGAATATACTGTGTTATGAATTAGGGCGGGACATTTCCCACCCCATTCATAACTATCAAAGCATATAGGGGGTAATGTATGAAAGGTTCAGGGTTACAGTTTGGCGGCTCCACGAATAGGGCTGGTTGGATCATTGCCATACTAGCAGTCTTATTCATTCCATTCATTTACGCAGCACTCATTCTAACTGCTAAGTGGGGTCCGTACGATCATTTGTCTAATTTGCCGGTTGCCGTAGTCAATAAGGATGCAGGTAGTACGTTGGGAGATAAACCGGTTAATGTCGGTAAAGATTTAGTAGCGGAGCTAAGGAAAAGTGATACCCTTGGCTGGGATTTTGTCGATGATAAAAAGGCAAAGAAAGGGCTTCAGAATACAGACTATTACATGGTCATCGAAATTCCGGAAAACTTCTCTCAAAATGTAACGACGGTCTTAGACGAAAATCCTGTTAAACCTGAATTAACATATATTCAGAACGAAGGGCTGCATTACATGGCGGCTCAAGTCACAAAAAGCGCCACTGAACGCATTCGTGAAAATCTGTCGAATAAAGTGACGGCCAGTTATACGACGGCCCTTCTCTCGCAAATGGCCGAAATTGAAAACGGTTTCAATGACGGAGCTGGCGGCTCACAAAAAATCAATGACGGAGCTGGGAAACTAAAAAGCGGTACGGCCCAGATCCTCGAATCCTTGCAGCAAAAAGCTCCTGATATCGACAAGCTGGCAGGGGGGGCAGCCCAATTAAAGGTCGGAACCGGAACCATGTATAACTCATTGGCAGGTAAGCAAGCGGATATCGGTAAATTGGCGGATGGGGCTAACCAAGTCGATACCGGTATGCAGCAGGTAAACGGCGGCGCACGGAAATTAGATGCAGGCATCCAAAAACTGAATGTCGGCATGACCGAATTGAATTCCGGTGCCCAAAGGCTCAACGGCGGCCT
>NZ_PHNG01000496.1:0-1270 GCF_002803435.1 Bacillus sp. mrc49
CGGTCGCTCGCTTTCCGCGGGCGGTCCGGGAAGCCTCCTCGGCGCTTGCGCCTGCGGTGTCTGCCCAGGACTCGCACTGCCGCAGGAGTCTCGCGCCCTCCGTTCCATTTCACTGTGCTTGAAAATAAAAGGAGACTACAATACCCATTGTTTTGGAGGATTTGAACATTGTCCGTTACATTGCACTGCGGTCGCTCGCTTTCCGCGGGCGGTCCGGGAAGCCTCCTCGGCGCTTGCGCCTGCGGTGTCTGCCCAGGACTCGCACTGCCGCAGGAGTCTCGCGCCCTCCGTTCCATTTCACTGTGCTTGAAAATAAAAGGAGACTACAATACCCATTGTTTTGGAGGATTTGAACATTGTCCGTTACATTGCACTCAGTGTGAAAATAAAGGGTAGCATCCAGGTTCCTGTGAGTTGGAATTCTGAACTTAGGCCGTAAAAGGATTATGTATCATGGTTAAGTTTTATAATTTCATTCACATTTATGATGGAGCGGCATAATGTAAAGGTAAGGTCATATCATTTGTTATTTCCATGATGACACGGCGGCATAGCCAAGTGGTAAGGCACAGGTCTGCAAAACCTCTATCATCGGTTCGATCCCGATTGCCGCCTTAAAAAGACATCTCCTATCGTTCTGGAGATGTCTTTTACTTTTTATTGTTTTCTACTTCCAACTTAGGAAGGTGTGAAAAATATCGCTTAGAAGATACGCGTCCTACGGAGACCTGGCTTGCGTAATTGACCGAAGATCGGACCGCCTCTGGAAAGCTTAGTGCGTTAAGCGGAATAAGACGGACAATGTGCAAATCCTCCAAATGATGAGGAATGGAAATCTTAATTCGTTTTCACACTGAGTGGAACGGAACGGAAGGTGCGAGATTTCTACGGGAATACGTGTCCAAGGGAGACTTCACAGGCGTAATTGACCGAAGATCGGACCGCCTCTGGAAAGCTTAGTGCGTTCAACGGAATAAGACGGACAATGTGCAAATCCTCCAAATGATGAGGAATGGAAATCTTATTTAGTTTTCACGCGGAGTGGAATGAAACGGAAGGTGCGAGACTCCTGCGGGAAATGCGGTCAAGGTGAGACCCGCAGGCGCATGCGCCGAGGAGGCTCGCCGACCGCCCGCGGAAAGCGAGCACCTGCAGTGCAATGAAACGGTCTTAGGTATAAACCAGCCTAAACTGTGGGCACTCGGAATTCCATATTCTTGTTCACGCAGAGATAATCGAAACGTAAAGCGAGTGCCGAAGCAGCGATTAA
>NZ_PHNG01000497.1:0-1504 GCF_002803435.1 Bacillus sp. mrc49
ATGTGAATTCATTTAAAAGACATTGTTTCCTCTATTGGAATTTCCATAGGGAATAGTGTCTTTTTTTCGTGCTTAGATAGGGGATAGAGAGAATGTTACTTTCAGGAAGAATTGATAAATACGCAAAATACAGCCAGTTTAAAACGCTTAAAGAATTTAATACAACAATCGAAATGTTTTTATTAGACCACAAAGAAGACTTCACAAAAAGTGAATTAATAGCATTTAAGCGCCTGGTTAGATTCTCGGCTAAATATCGCGGAGTAGCAAACGCTAAAATTGGCACGTTATTAAAAGCGATCAATGAGAAAGCGAATGGATTCGGGGTTAGTCGCTCTACTTTTGAACGCATGCTAAGAAAAGCGAAAGCTCTACATATCCTAACTATCAAACACACTATTAAACCGAAGGGCGGCTTCGGCCATAATGTTTTTGTTTTCAATAAGATTGACGTAGTTATTCAGTTACAAAAGAAGGAAAGCGAAGTTACGGAAACCCCTACAGAGAGTAAGGTTGAAGAACCCGTTTCAAAAGAGGAAGCTCTTAGTCTTTTAGAAGCTGGTAATCAAAAACAAGAAAATAATAATAATAAAAGCATCAATAAAATTTTTACATATGTTTTCAATAGAGTTAATGACGCGATCAAAAAAGGAACGACAGTAAAATATATTTCTAGTTATGTAGACAGAGTGTTCAGAGATTTAGAAACAAAGGCTTTAGTAGCTGCTAACGCTCAACGCGCCAGGGAAAGAAAGCAACGAGAAGCTGCAGCACGTACATATTTTGAACCCGCGAAGAAAGTTGTCCCCTTCTATAACTGGCTAGAAAACTAAGCATAGCAACAATCTAAACGAATCTAATCAAATGACTACGGACGTTTAAATTGTCTTGTAGGGTTTTTTCCCCTACATTCCTTTTTGGCCGTTTGTAGGGGAAAAGAGGGCTTTGTTATGACTAGAAATCCCGGTTACCTTTCGAAAAAGAAGGCAAACGGCAGTATTTATATTTATGTGCGCAGATCGTATCGAGTAGGAAAACGAACAAGCCATAAAAATATATATGGGTTTGGTCCGTTACCTGCAGCTTTGGAGAAGATGTATCAAATTCGAGAAAATCCAAATACATTCCCGGAAACCTTATCCCTGGAAGGGTTTAATTTATCTGATTTACATGAATGGATATTGACGATAGAAACCAATATTACCTCTACCGGCAGGGATTTTTCCATTTAGAATAATGGTTTTTCGTGATGAGTGTATATACATCAGCGTTCTGAATGTATCAAAAAGCGGACTTTGTTACATTCAAGGCGAATAGTAGACAAAAACAGGGAGGTTTATTTCATGGGTGCTAAACAGAAAAGCAAACAATTATTTGATTTGATGGATAAACTTCATGAGTGTAAAGAAGATATGGAATATCAGGTTGTTCATGTACGCTCTAATCGTCTAAATCATGTTGAAAAGAACGCTAAAGAAATCGAAAAAATAGCGATCGAACTTCA
>NZ_PHNG01000498.1:0-1096 GCF_002803435.1 Bacillus sp. mrc49
AGCTGTTCCGCGGTACGCGGCTGCTGGGTCAGGTTCTGACGCGAGAAAATCAGCGTGGTCGGGCCGTCGTTGCGCTCGATGCCGTACTGCCAGGCAATCGCCGATTCCACCTGGTCACACGGACGCCAGGTGCTCATGTTCGGGGTCACGCGCAGGCTGGCAATCTGCTCAACCGGCTGGTGCGTCGGGCCGTCTTCGCCCAGACCGATGGAGTCATGGGTGTAGACGAACACGTTGCGGATTTTCATCAGCGCCGCCATGCGCACCGCGTTACGGGCGTATTCCACGAACATCAGGAAGGTCGCGGAGTACGGCAGGAAGCCGCCGTGCAGCGCGATGCCGTTGGTGATGGCGGTCATGCCGAACTCGCGCACGCCGTAGTGGATGTAGTTACCCGCCGGGTCTACGTTCAGCGCCTTGGAGCCGGACCACATGGTCAGGTTGCTTGGCGCCAGGTCAGCGGAGCCGCCGAGGAACTCAGGCAGTACTTTGCCGAAGGCTTCCAGCGCGTTCTGCGAGGCCTTGCGGCTGGCGATGTTGGCCGGGTTGGCCTGCAGCTGCTCGACGAAGGCTTTGGCGTCGGCTTTCCAGCTGGCCGGCAGTTCGCCGTTCATGCGGCGTTTGAACTCGGCAGCCAGTTCCGGGAAGGCCTTGGCGTAGGCAGCGAACCTGTCGTTCCAGGCCGCTTCTTTCGCCTTGCCGGCTTCTTTGGCGTCCCACTGGGCATAGATGTCCTGCGGGATTTCGAAGGCGGCGTATTTCCAGCCCAGGGCTTCGCGGGTAGCGGCCACTTCGGCAGCGCCCAGCGCAGCACCGTGCACGTCGTGGGTACCGGCCTTGTTCGGGGAGCCGAAGCCAATCACGGTTTTGCACATCAGCAGGGACGGCTTGTCGGTGACCTTGCGGGCTTCTTCAATCGCGGCCTTGATGGCGTCAGGGTTGTGACCGTCCACGTGACGCACCACGTGCCAGCCGTAAGCTTCAAAGCGCTCGGCGGTGTTGTCGGTGAACCAGCCTTCCACGTGACCGTCGATGGAGATGCCGTTGTCATCGTAGAACGCGGTCAGTTTGCCGAGCTTGAGGGTACCGGCCAGGG
>NZ_PHNG01000499.1:0-690 GCF_002803435.1 Bacillus sp. mrc49
GAAGATCTATTCACGAATGATAAGTTCGATACATTGAAAGGAAGTACGAATCAAGGGGCGATAGACGAAGCTCAAGCAGCAGTCAATAAATTGCCAGCCGGTGCGGAAAAAGACCGTTTACAAGATTTAGTGAACAAAGCGAAGGATTTATTGAAGAAAAAAGAAGAAGCAGAAAAAGAACAAGCCGATGCGAAGAAAAAAGTAGAAGACCTGTTCACGGATAACAAGTTCGACACATTGAAAGGAAGTACCAATCAAGCCGCGGTTGACGAAGCTCAGGCAGCAGTCAATAAATTGCCAGCCGGTGCGGAAAAAGACCGTTTACAAAATTTAGTGAACAAAGCGAAGGATTTATTGAAGAAAAAAGAAGAAGCAGAAAAAGAACAAGCTGATGCGAAGAAAAAAGTAGAAGACCTGTTCACGGATAACAAGTTCGACACATTGAAAGGAAGTACCAATCAAGCCGCGGTTGACGAAGCGGAAGCAGCAGTCAATAAATTACCAGCCGGTGCGGAAAAAGACCGTTTACAAGATTTAGTGAACAAAGCGAAGGATTTATTGAAGAAAAAAGAAGAAGCAGAAAAAGAACAAGCTGATGCGAAGAAAAAAGTAGAAGACCTGTTCACGGATAACAAGTTCGACACATTGAAAGGAAGTACCAATCAAGCCGCGGTTGACGAAGCTCAGGCA
>NZ_PHNG01000500.1:0-581 GCF_002803435.1 Bacillus sp. mrc49
CGGGGCAAGAAAAGGTTAAATCGCGCAGGTACCTTGGCCGTGTTGATCATTTGCTGTGGCTGGAATTGGCTCAGGCAGTGAATAAAATAGCGCTCATCTTGCTGTTTTAGCATCAGCGGTAAACGGTAGATAACAACGTTCAGCAGGCTACCGATGCACAAACCGAGCAGGCTGGCGAATAAAGGCCAACTGACGCTGTTGAATATATATAACATGAGTGACTCCAGTGCGATTACTGAGAGAACAAACGCTGCAAACGCAAAACATCCACGCGGACCACTCCGGGGGACGGCAGGGGGGTTACCTGCAAAGTTTGCACTTGAATATCGTGTTCGCGTTGTAAATCAGCTAGCCAGGCAATCAACTTGCTGAAAGGCAGCGGCGGCAACGTGATGCTCAGCGCATCTTCTTCGGGGTCTGGCGTTATCGCCGTCGGCGTTAGCCGATGACGCATGGTCGATTGTTCAATCAGCGTTGTTAACGGTAAAGCGCGGCTTTCAGGCGGTGGCAGGGTTGATTGCAGGAGGGCCAGGCGTTGGGCGTATTGCTGCAGGTTCAGTAAATCGCTCTGTGCCTGTTGC
>NZ_PHNG01000501.1:0-11289 GCF_002803435.1 Bacillus sp. mrc49
CGATAATGGAGTAAATCGTTTCCGAAGCGATCACTTCCGCCAATTCTTTAAATTGGGGATCAATCAATACTCGTTCGAAGGATTCTGCCAGAGCTGGTGCCGTTTGATACAAAAGCATGTCACGGAAATAATAAATCATGTCTTCTATGAACCTGGCCGGGTCTTTCCCCATCGCCAGCAATTCTTCAAGTACCTCTAGGGCCACTGCCACTTCTTTATCATATATCGCTTTTGCCAGCCGACTTAAAAATGCCTGCGAAACTGAACCTGTGACAGTCAATGCATCTTCCACCGTTACAGTCTCCGAACTGAAGGAAATAGCTTGATCAAGCAGGCTCAGTGCATCCCGCATCCCACCTTCGGCTGCCCTGGCTATGATATGCAAGGCTTGTTCATCACACGAAACGCCCGTTTCCGCAATGATTTGTGACATCCTGCCAACTATATCTTGCGGCTGGATCCTTTTAAAATCAAATCGCTGGCAACGGGAAATGATCGTAAGCGGGATCTTATGCGGCTCGGTCGTCGCCAAAATGAAAATAACGTGCTTTGGAGGCTCTTCCAATGTCTTTAGCAGCGCATTGAAGGCACCTTGTGAAAGCATATGTACCTCATCGATGATATAAACTTTATATGTGACCGCGTTCGGTGCATATTTCACTTTATCACGAATGTCACGGATTTCCTCGACGCCATTATTGGATGCTGCATCAATTTCTATCACATCTGATATGGAGCCATCAGTGATTCCGCGGCAGGTAGCACATTCGTTACAGGGCTCGCTTGTCGGGGCATGCTCACAATTCACTGCTTTTGCTAGAATTTTGGCAGCACTCGTTTTCCCTGTTCCTCGTGGACCGGAGAATAAATAGGCGTGCGAAACCTTCTGGGAGAGCAAGGCATTCTGCAATGTTTTCGTCACATGTTCCTGCCCCACTACATCAATGAATTGCTGTGGCCGCCATACCCGGTATAATGCTTGATACCCCACGGAAATCCCTCCTTGTTTTCTCCATCTTTTTTATTATACATTACTGATTTCCTTAATTTCAAAGTCTATATCGAAAATTAATGGAACGCTGATTATTAAAGAAAAGCCAAGTCATGTACTTTCTTTGCGCAAAAAAAAACCCACTCGCTACGAATGAGTTTTTTGATTATGTAAAATAACTGCCGTGCACCTTCTGTCGATTAGCAACCATAAGCGTTACTTAAGCAGTTAGCTCGGCCCAGGCAACCCTGCGGCACATGAGAACTTCCACTTAATGCTGCTTCCTTCCGGACCTGACATGGTTCATGGAGACCCATTGCGCAGGACCCGGGCGTCAACACCACTTACTTAAGGCAGACCCTACAGAATGCTAACCTCGAGAAGGAATTCAACCTCGCTAGAGCGGATTGCGAGTACAGGGCACCGCTACCTCCCCGTCTAGCACGGCAAATGTGATACCAATTTTCAAGCGTCTTAACGACGCATAATTCATTATACTAAGGTAACAAAAAAAACGCAAGTGTTGTTCATTGAACGGTTAGATCAAATGGAGAGTGCATATTTCATTCTGCACTCTTGAGGGCCTTCTCTTTTTTCATGGCCTTCTTGCGATTCCTGAGCTCTTTAAAGAAAGCAGTCAATATCCCGCCGCACTCCTCTGCCAATACACCACTCGTTACCTGACATTGATGATTGAACCGCTCATCTTGGAGCAAATCCATGAATGTACCGGCACAGCCAGCCTTCGGATCATGCGCACCAAAAACGACCCGCCTTATCCTGGACTGCAGAATCGCACCCGCACACATGGGGCATGGTTCAAGGGTCACATATAACGTCGCGTCCTCAAGCCGCCAACTGCCGGCAGCACGGCACGCTTCGTTAATCGCAAGCAGCTCCGCATGCGCCGTTGCATTCTGCTCCGTCTCCCTCAGGTTATGCCCCGTCGAAATGACTTGATCATTTATCACGATTAAGGCGCCGATCGGGACTTCATTCAAACTCTGTGCCTTTTTCGCTTCCTCTAAGGCTAAATTCATGTAATACATATCATCCTTGATAAAAAAACCCCCTTATATTAAGTAGGAGTAAACAGACAAATATAAGACAAAATAAAGGTCATACTACTTATTCTAATGAATAGTAACGCAAGCTGCATATGAGCCGCAAGTAAATGATCACCATACAAGGAGGATATAACATGAAACGACACGAATCAACGTCCTTCGCCTTGCTCATCATTGATATGATCAATGATTTTCAGTTCAAGCACGGTGATATGCTCCTTGAACATACGGAGCTGATCATCGATCCGATCTTAAAGATAAAAAAACGGATGAAAGAAAAAGGCTTCCCGATCATCTATATCAATGATCATTATGATTTATGGCAGGCCGACTTCGATAAAATAATCGACAGGTGCAAAAATGACGGCAATGCCTCTTTGATCGAAAGGATAAAGCCACAGCAGGATGAGTTCTTCCTCATCAAACCAAAACATTCTGCATTTTATGGGACAGCCCTCAATACCCTGCTCAAACAGCTGAAGGTCGAGACCTTGATCATCACGGGGATAGCTGGCAATATCTGCGTGCTTTTTACCGCCAATGATGCCTATATGAGGGAATATCAATTATGGATACCCGAGGATTGCATCGCGTCGGCATCAAAGGAAGATAACAATTATGCCCTAAAGATGATGGACCATGTCCTCAAGGCTTCCATCAGGAAAAGCGGGGATGGATAAGGCAGCAATTCCGCCTTCCGAAGCTCCCCGTTAACCAATCTTGCATTCTCCTTCATTATCAACCTGACAAAAATATCACTAAAGTCCCGAGTCTGTGATACAATATCTCTTGGCTGAAAAACCTAATAAACTGGGAATTGCAGCTTGATACCTCATTGAAGGAGGACAGATTGGATGAAATCCACCCCATTTATCACAGTCGAAGGTCCAATCGGCGTGGGAAAAACATCACTGGCAAAAATTATTGCAGAACACTTTCACATATCACTATTGAAGGAAATTGTAGATGAAAATCCATTTCTCGGGAAATTCTACGATAACATCGAAGAGTGGAGCTTCCAAACAGAGATGTTTTTTCTATGTAACCGGTATAAACAATTGGAAGATATCGAAAAAAAGTATCTCACTAAAGACCAGGCCGTGGTGGCTGATTACCATATATTCAAGAACTTGATATTTGCTGAGCGAACGTTAAAAAACGAACAGTACAATAAATATCTTGAAATATTCAATATTTTAACCCGCGATATGCCAAGACCTAATATGGTTATTTATTTACATGCAAGTCTGGACACTCTTCTTTCCCGAATCGGCAAAAGAGGACGTGAGATCGAAAAGAATATATCGTCCATTTATTTAGAGCAGTTATCGTCGGATTATCAGACCTTCATGGAAAGGTTCGAGAAACAACACCCTGACATTCCTGTTCTTACCTTTAACGGAGATGAACTGGATTTCGTCGGGAACAAGGATGATTTAAAAACGATAATCAGCCAAATAGAGAATGCCCTGCAAAAAGGAGTAAATTCAAATGAACTTACGAAAGAAATATAATATTCCAAACAACGCCGTCATTACGATAGCAGGGACGGTAGGCGTAGGAAAATCGACCATGACCAATGCGTTAGCCGATGCCCTTCAATTCAGGACATCTTTTGAAAAGGTTGATACGAACCCCTACCTGGATAAATTTTACGATGATTTTGATCGTTGGAGTTTCCACCTGCAAATCTACTTCCTCGCTGAACGGTTTAAAGAACAAAAGAAAATCTTTGAATATGGCGGAGGCTTCATCCAAGACCGTTCCATTTATGAAGACACCGGTATATTTGCAAAAATGCACTATGAAAAAGGGACAATGAATGAAGTGGACTACGAAACATACACAAGCCTTTTCAACGCCATGGTTATGACGCCCTACTTCCCACATCCTGATTTACTGATTTATCTTGAAGGGTCACTCGACGATATCCTTGAACGGATCCAGGAACGCGGACGGCCAATGGAGCAGCATACCCCGATTGAATACTGGCAAGAGATGCATGGCCGTTATGAAGAATGGATCGATCAATTCAATGCATGCCCTGTCCTTCGCTTGAATATAAACGAATATGACCTCATGCAGGATGAAGCGAGCATCGAACCACTCATAAAGCGGATTGCCGATTATATGGAGCAAACCAGTTTATTACGAAATAGGTAAACGATAATTGAACGGCACTTCGGAAGCGTTAGATGCAATCTAATCATTCCAAAGTGCCGTTTTTTGTCTGCCAAGAGGAGGGAGTAAAAAGACATAAAGCCTTTGCCAAACACAGACCTTTCAAGCATGCCTGAAGTGCCGGCTGCATTTGAAGCACGCGATAGAGCATTTCCTAAAAAGAGCGGGCAAATAATATAGCAGAAAACAAAAATCCCGTTACATTTCTGTAACGGGATTCATCGATATCCAATTTATGCGCTGTGGTTATTAATAAGTTATGGAGGAGGTAGAGGGATTCGAACCCCCGCGGGATTTGACTCCCCTGTCGGTTTTCAAGACCGATCCCTTCAGCCGAACTTGGGTATACCTCCGTATCAACATTTATTATAATACATCGATTTAAAATCAAAGTCAAGCACTCTTGAACGTTTTTTTGAAATAATTTTTATACGCATATAAAAACGAAAATCAGCCTCTTTTCTATGGAGGCTGATTTTTCTTGCATTCACTGAAAACTTACGGTTTAATGACTTCCGCACCGCGCATATACGGCCTTAATACTTCAGGAATGATTACACTGCCATCTTCCTGTTGATAATTCTCCAGAAGGGCTGCAACAGTACGGCCAATCGCCAAACCAGAACCGTTTAATGTATGAACGTGCTCCGGTTTGCCTTTTGCATCACGTCTGAAGCGAATATTGGCCCGCCTAGCCTGGAATGCTTCAAAGTTACTGCAAGAAGAGATTTCACGATACGTACCGTAGCTCGGGATCCAAACCTCGATATCATACTTCTTGGCAGCCGTGAAACCTAGATCGCCCGTGCACATGCTTAGCACCCGATATGGAAGGCCCAGCAATTGCAGGACTTTTTCTGCATGACCAGTAAGAGTCTCCAACGCTGCATAAGAATCTTCCGGCTTCACGAATTTCACTAATTCAACCTTGTTGAACTGATGCTGACGAATCAACCCGCGGGTATCCCGTCCGGCAGATCCAGCTTCGGATCGGAAAGAAGCGCTAAATGCAGCATAGCTAATCGGCAGGTCATCGCCACTCATGATTTCATCACGGTGGTAATTCGTCACAGGCACCTCGGCTGTAGGAATCAAGAAGTAATCCTCACTTTCGATCCGAAAGGCATCTTCCTCGAATTTAGGCAATTGACCAGTTCCCGTCATGCTTGCACGGTTCACCATATATGGAGGCAGCATTTCCTCATAGCCGTGCTCTTCGACATGAAGATCCAGCATGAAGCTGATTAAGGCGCGCTCCAGTCGAGCGCCAAGACCTTTATAAAAAACAAATCGGCTTCCAGTCACCTTAGCCGCCCTTTCAAAATCAAGGATACCTAAATCTCCAGCTACATCCCAATGCGGTTTAGGTTCAAACTTGAACTCAGGCACTTCGCCCCATTTGCGGATTTCGACATTATCGTCTTCCGTCTCTCCCACCGGCACACTTTCATGAGGGATATTGGGGATGGAAAGCAGTAACGTGCCTAACCTGCCCTCCACTTCACGAAGCTCATCATCGAACCCTTTGATTTGATCGCCGACTTCACGCATTTCGGCAATCATTTGATCCGCATCCTTTTTCTCTCTTTTTAAGACGGCCACTTGCTGAGAAACTTCATTCCTTTTGCTTTTCAATTTTTCCGTTTCGGCAATCAGCGTGCGGCGCTTCACATCAAGCTCCTCGAATTTACCTAAATCGGTTAAATCCTCTCCTCTGAATTGCAGTACTCGTTTTACTTCTTCAAAATTATTTCTTACATATTTCAAATCCAACATTTTTCAAGTCCTCCTTATTATTTTTATAATCTATAAAAGAACGCAAAAAACTCCCGTCCCCTAAAGAAGGGACGAGAGTTAACCCGCGTTGCCACCCTAGTTGAAGGCATATGAAAACTGCCTACCACTTACCACGATAACGGCTTTTAACCGAAAGTAATTACTGGCCCAAAGGGGCTTTCCATACTCTGCTCCAGGAGGGATTCACAAAATTCTCACACCGGTTTCCACCAACCACCGGCTCTCTTCGGAAAGAAATCATTGTTACTAATTCCTGTCATTGCTTTTGTTCGTATCGGATTGTTTTCCATAATGTACTATAATTTTATACATTACGCAACACTTTTATACACGAATATTAAAACCAACCTTTAACAGTTGAAGCTACACTGCTCCATACATCCCCGAAGAATCCGCCAACTGCCCGCATGGATAATACGAACCAATTTGCTTTTTCTACCGTTTCGGCAGCTACGACATTAACTTTTGTTGAATTGCCGTTAATGTACCCGTAATCTTCGCCCTTTTTAGGAGTGACGGTGATGTAGCCGAGCTTTTCACCTTTTTTGATTGGTGCCGTCAGCTTACCGGCTTCGTTCAATTTGTTTTTATCGATCACTAGATCGGTTTTATAGTTATCTTTACCGCCATTTTCTACTAGCAGCTCAATTGCTTTTTCTGATTCGATCTTGACGCTTTTTTCCTTACCTTTAACAACTGAAAGGGTTTCTTCCCCTTTCACCTGATACTTGGCTGGAAGGACTTTTTCTTTTTTGAAGGTTGCATACGCATAGTCCATCAGCTTGGTGCTGTCCGCAAAACGTTGATTCTTATTAGTGGACTTCATGACAACCGTGATATAGCGTTGACCATCCCGTATGACCGTACCTGTATGGCCATAGCCGGCATATTCAGTGGATCCCGTTTTCAGCCCGTCCACGCCTTTATATTCGAATATAAGGCCTGGCAGCATCCAGTTGAAGTTCGGATATTCCTTGCCATCTCGGAATTTCAATTTGGAGATGCTGGCGATTTTTAATACTTCAGGATAATCGTTGATAAGACGATAAGCAAGCAGAGCAGTATCCTTCGCTGTCATGACGTTTTCATCATCTGCTTTACCGGTAGGGTATTCCCCCAATAGATCGGAATTGTTCAAACCGCTGGCATTTACGAATCTATGATTTTTCAAGCCTAATTTACTTGCTCTTTCGTTCATTAATTTAACGAAATTCTTTTCACTTCCGGAAACTAGCTGAGCCAATGCCACTGTCGCTGCATTTCCTGAATAGATGGCCATGGCTTGATAAAGTTCCTTAACTGTATAGTCCTCACCTTCCGTCAAACCAACATTCGACAGATTCGGTGCTTTTGAAAGATCATGCACATACTTATTGATTTTTACTTTTTGATCCCAACTGATTTTCCCATTTTTAATGGACTCCATTATGATGTACTCAGTCATCATTTTTGACATGGAAGCGATGCCCAATACTTTATCGGCATTTTTTTCATACACGATTTGACCTGTTTTACCATCAATTATGATGGCTGCTTCTGCTTTTAAACCCAAATTATCAGATTCAGCAACAGCTTCCCCCGGTTGATAGGCAAATTGCGACATAACAAGAACAAAAACAAAAGTGAAAATGAGGGTTATCTTGCTGATTTTTTTCAATTTCCAATACCTCCAACTTTTAAGCTAATCTCTATTAACAAAGAAAAATCTTTATGTAATTCCCTTGACACCTTGTCTAGTTTATCACAGAAAAAATAAAAAAAATAGACAGAGTAATCGAGGACTCTGTCTATTTTCATAATAAATTTTAATGACGATTAGATGTTAAAATCATTACAAGGAATAGTTCGGTGCTTCTTTTGTAATTTGGACATCATGTGGATGACTTTCTCTTAATCCGGCACCAGTCATTTTCACGAATTGGGAGTTTTCCCTCAATTCTTCCAATGTCGCTGTACCGCAATATCCCATTCCGGAACGAATGCCACCTAGCAGCTGGAAGATCGTATCGGATAATGGTCCTTTGTATGGAAGGCGGCCTTCGATGCCTTCCGGAACGAATTTCTTATTATCCTCTTGGAAGTAACGGTCTTTAGATCCCTTTTCCATGGCAGCTACAGAACCCATGCCGCGATATACTTTAAAGCGACGGCCTTGGAAGATTTCCGTTTCGCCCGGGCTCTCGGTTACACCGGCAAGCATACTGCCGAGCATGACTGCATGTCCTCCTGCCGCTAGTGCTTTAACGATATCTCCAGAGTACTTTATCCCGCCATCGGCGATGATCGTCTTACCATGTTTTCTTGCTTCCGTCGCACAATCGAAGACTGCCGTAATCTGAGGGACGCCTACACCGGCTACAACCCTTGTCGTACAGATTGAACCAGGTCCGATTCCAACCTTCACCACGTCGGCTCCAGCTTCGATCAATGCTTTCGTTCCTGCGGCAGTTGCCACGTTACCGGCAATGATCGTTAACTCTGGATATGTCTCACGGATCTCCTTCACCACATCCAGAACTCCAGCAGAGTGACCGTGGGCAGTATCAAGGACAATTGCATCGACGTGGGACTTAACAAGCATTTCTACACGCTTCATCGTATCTTTGGTCACACCGACAGCAGCACCTGCAAGCAATCTTCCTTGCTTATCTTTAGCTGAGTTCGGGAACTCAATGACCTTCTCGATATCCTTGATCGTAATAAGTCCTTTAAGAACGCCATGATCATCTACAAGGGGAAGCTTTTCTATTTTATATTTTTGAAGAATTTTCTCAGCTTGTTCCAAGTTGGTTCCCACAGGTGCTGTCACAAGGTTTTCTACCGTCATGACACTGGAAATCTTCAAGGAGAAATCGGAAATAAATCGCAAATCACGGTTAGTAATGATACCAACAAGTTTTTGATCTTCAATATTGTTTACGACAGGCACACCTGAAATCCGATATTTGCCCATCAAGTGTTCTGCATCAAATACTTGGTGATCTGGGGTTAAGAAGAACGGATCGGTAATTACGCCGCTTTCTGAACGCTTTACTTTATCGACTAGCTCAGCTTGTGCTTCAATCGACATATTTTTATGAATGATGCCGAGTCCGCCCTGACGAGCCATGGCAATCGCCATCTCAGCCTCTGTCACGGTATCCATTCCTGCGCTGATGATAGGAAGGTTTAGCTTCAGATTTTCGGCTAAACTGACTTGAAGGTTAACATCTTTCGGTAAAACCTCTGATTTCGCTGGAATTAATAGGACATCATCAAAGGTTAAACCCTCTTTTGCAAATTTATTTTCCCACATTATTTTCCCCTCCTGCTTAAAAATATTATTTGTAGGTTATCAATAGGACATACTACTGTCAAGAAGAGAAGTAAATGTTTGATTATTCTATTAATTAGAAGGAGAAGCTGCAATGCCTGAAAACAATGATAATTTCGATAAATATACCCCTTTTTTTTCCGCATCTTCCTCACAACTTTTTTTACAAAAGTGTTACAACGATGAAAAAGTTGCAGATGCGGAAATGAAAAGTTACGAAAATTGTTATCCATTTATATACCACTTGGAACATGCAAAAACTTATTATAAACAGGCGGCCATATCTCCGCTTTCGATACAGCCAATCCTATCATTTTATGGTTTTGCTCAACTGCTGAAAGCCTGCCTGCTCACGATTGACCCTAATTACCCTGAATCGACTTCCTTACTTGCCCACGGGGTCACGACAAGAAAAAGAAAAAAGCAGCAATACGAGTTTTTAAAGGATGAAGTGAAAACGCAAAAGAATGGGCTTTTCACCTCCATTGCCGAAAAAATGTTCCATATCAGGCATCTAGAAGGTGAAAAATATTCCATGGCTACATTACTGAGGGAAATTCCGGATATGGAAACCTTCTCATGGTCCGCTTCCCGGAATAACTTCATTCCTCTCTTGCAGAACTCCGATTGTTTTCAATTACCCCCAGCCGTACTGGATAACTACCGGATGTCCAGCAGCCGTTTGGAGGAATTTTTAAACTCCAGAACGAATCAAGTGTACCATATTGAGGAAGCTTCTGGAGTCCTCCTGCTAAAACCTGATCACATCCTCATGCATAATGCCTCTTCTCCGATTCGCTATAATTGGGCAGAAGGGCAGTTCATGCTATCAATCAATAAAGATTCGTCAGCATTTTCAATGCCTGAACTTTTACTGCATTATTTGATTTCTTATAATCTTAGTATAATAGCCCGTTATGAAACAGAATGGTGGGCAGAACTGCTGAAAACAATGCCTAACGATGATTACCCCTGTATTGTGCAATTCCTCAAAATAAGCCAAGCTAAGGTGCCATTACTAATATTTGAATGGCTGAAGTCCGAAAGGTTCGGCAATTGATGCTTCCGCCTATTTTAGAAACCGAAACAATGCGAAAAAAGACCAGCCGCGATGGCTGATCTTTTTTATAATGGCTTGGCGGCGTCCTACTCTCACAGGGGGAAACCCCCAACTACCATCGGCGCTGAAGAGCTTAACTGCCGTG
Organism: Bacillus sp. mrc49; assembly: GCF_002803435.1. Lineage (NCBI taxonomy): Bacteria > Bacillati > Bacillota > Bacilli > Caryophanales > Bacillaceae > Bacillus > Bacillus sp. mrc49. The sequence continues at coordinate 10,555 of NZ_PHNG01000501.1, forward strand.
TTCGGAATGGGAACGGGTGTGACCTCTTCGCTATCGCCACCAAACATATCAGGAACATTGTTCCTTCAAAACTAGATAATAAGAAGGTATTTCATTTTTTCAAAAGCGTTGGTTAAGTCCTCGATCTATTAGTATCAGTCAGCTCCACATGTCGCCACGCTTCCACCTCTGACCTATCAACCTGATCATCTTTCAGGGATCTTACTAGCTTGCGCCATGGGAAATCTCATCTTGAGGGGGGCTTCATGCTTAGATGCTTTCAGCACTTATCCCGTCCGCACGTAGCTACCCAGCTATGCCTTTGGCAAGACAACTGGTACACCAGCGGTGCGTCCATCCCGGTCCTCTCGTACTAAGGACAGCTCCTCTCAAATTTCCTGCGCCCGCGACGGATAGGGACCGAACTGTCTCACGACGTTCTGAACCCAGCTCGCGTACCGCTTTAATGGGCGAACAGCCCAACCCTTGGGACCGACTACAGCCCCAGGATGCGATGAGCCGACATCGAGGTGCCAAACCTCCCCGTCGATGTGGACTCTTGGGGGAGATAAGCCTGTTATCCCCGGGGTAGCTTTTATCCGTTGAGCGATGGCCCTTCCATGCGGAACCACCGGATCACTAAGCCCGACTTTCGTCCCTGCTCGACTTGTAGGTCTCGCAGTCAAGCTCCCTTGTGCCTTTACACTCTACGAATGATTTCCAACCATTCTGAGGGAACCTTTGGGCGCCTCCGTT
>NZ_PHNG01000502.1:0-565 GCF_002803435.1 Bacillus sp. mrc49
GTATCGGAAGGTGCGGCTGGATCACCTCCTTTCTAAGGATAATACGAGTGCGCTTTTGTTTTGTTCAGTTTTGAATGAGTAATTCATTCTTTCTACTTTGTTCCTTGAAAACTAGATAATAGATAGAAGGCAATTAATTTTTTTCAAAGCATCTGTAAGACTTTTTTAACGGTTAAGTTAGAAAGGGCGCACGGTGGATGCCTTGGCACTAGGAGCCGATGAAGGACGGGACTAACACCGATATGCTTCGGGGAGCTGTAAGTAAGCTTTGATCCGGAGATTTCCGAATGGGGAAACCCACTGTTCGTAATGGAACAGTATCTTTACCTGAATACATAGGGTACTGAAGGCAGACCCGGGGAACTGAAACATCTAAGTACCAGGAGGAAGAGAAAGCAAACGCGATTTCCTGAGTAGCGGCGAGCGAAACGGAATTAGCCCAAACCAAGAGGCTTGCCTCTTGGGGTTGTAGGACACTCAACATGGAGTTACAAAGGAACGGGGTAAATGAAGCGATCTGGAAAGGTCCGTCAAAGAAGGTAAAAACCCTGTAGTTGAAACTTCG
>NZ_PHNG01000503.1:0-1507 GCF_002803435.1 Bacillus sp. mrc49
CAGTTAGATTCGGAGCTTCCATGGTGATGATCGGCTCATTATTCGCTGGACATGAAGAATCTCCAGGAGAAACGATCGAGAAAGATGGCAAGGCTTTTAAAGAATATTTTGGTTCGGCTTCCGAATTCCAAAAAGGTGAAAAGAAAAACGTTGAAGGCAAAAAAATGTTTGTCGAGCACAAAGGATCTTTGGAAGATACACTGAAAGAAATGGAACAAGATCTTCAGTCTTCGATTTCTTATGCTGGCGGAAACAAGCTGGAAGCCATACGCAATGTTGATTATGTAGTCGTTAAGAATTCGATCTTTAACGGTGACAAAGTTTATTAAGAAGAAACGTAAAAAAAAAACGGCCCAATCTATGGATTAGGCCGTTTTTTCATCATTATACCTTTTTAACAAATTGGGATTTCAATTTCATTGCCCGAAACCATCGATTTTACAATCAATATCATGATCTCCAACAACTAAACGGATGCTCTTGACTTTTGTACCCATTTTTAAGACGGATGAGCTTCCCTTCCCTTTAAGGTCTTTAATGACGGTAATGGTATCCCCGCCATTCAAGGCATTTCCATTCGCGTCCTTGATCATCCTTTGGTCACCATTATCGGTTTCCGCTTCTGCCGTCCCTCATGGGCGCACTCCGGACAAACAAAAAGACTTCCATCTTCATATGTATATTCTAAACTTGCATGTAGGGCAATTAGGAAAATCAGCCATCCATTCACTTCCTCCATTCGATAGTGTCCATTTAAATCTATCAATCGTTTACCTACAACCGGTAAGGGTGTTCCTTCTAAGTCGGTTTCTTCTGCGATCCCGCCTAAATGTAAATCCCATTTCCTCCCTCCTCTAGAACCTTAAAGGGTTTTCCTATATAATTTTAAGGAAAAGCTGTTTTCGTATACTTTGTTGCTATTCACCAAGTAATGCGGTGTGGTTGATTTCCCCATGAACGCCTGGGGTCTCACCTGTCACGCTGCTCTCGCAGGAGTCTCGCAATCTGCTCCAAAAACAACAATCCTTACGAAAAGAGTGTAAGGAAAAGCTGAAAAGTGTGGTGACCCCCTTGTTCAAATTGTTATTAATAGAAGATGATACGACATTATTCAATGAAATGAAAGATAGATTGACGCAATGGTCTTATGATATTCATGGAATCAGTGACTTCAGTAAAGTCTTTCTCGAATTCTCGGACATCAATCCTGATTTGGTCATCATTGATATCCAGCTGCCGAAGTTCGATGGATTCCATTGGTGCAGGCTGATCCGGGCGCACTCCAATGTTCCCATCATCTTTTTATCGTCCCGCGATCATCCTACAGATATGGTGATGTCGATGCAGCTTGGGGCGGATGACTTCATCCAGAAACCCTTTCATTTCGATGTACTTATTGCCAAGATACAGGCCACCCTTCGCCGTGTTTATAATTACAATACCGAAAAAATCGAGTTGAAAACCTGGTGCGGCGCAACAGTCGATTATGAAAAGAATACCGTCTCCG
>NZ_PHNG01000504.1:0-1389 GCF_002803435.1 Bacillus sp. mrc49
AATGATATAACCGAGGAACAGGGCTCCTGTATCCCCCATGAAGATCTTTGCCGGGTGAAAATTATATTTCAGGAAGCCAAGAGTGCTTCCAATTACGATCAAGGCTACCGTGGCAACGAATAAATCGCCTTTGATAAGCGCCATCGTTGCGATCGTCACTAATGCAATGGTTGAAACACCACCTGCAAGTCCATCGAGGCCATCTATCAGGTTGATGGCATTGATGATGCTGACAATCCACAAAATGGTGATCGGTATACTAAAAACATCAAATTCAAGTGTATCGGTAAAGAACGGCAAATTGATGAATTCCACCTTAAGACCGCCCCATAATACGATGATGAGGGCAGCCAAAACCTGGCCCAGGAATTTGGGTGCGGCTTTTAATTCATAGATATCGTCAGCCATGCCGATCAATATGATTATGAGAGCGCCGACCAGGAGTGGCAATTGTCCCGAGAAATCTTTCGTAAAGAGTAAAAAAGTAATGAAAAAACTCAAAAATATGGCTAAACCGCCCATTCGCGGCATAATTTTACTATGCACTTTTCGCTCATTCGGTTTATCGGTAGCTCCTAATTTAAAGGCCAGTTTTCCGACAAAAGGAGTCAAAAAAATGGATAATAAAAAGGATACCAACAAGGCCCCAATTAACATTAAGAACCACCTCAATTCAACTAAAAATCTAATACCCGTAACGATCTATAAGAAAACCTATATATAAATGGTTATTTTAATTTTTCATCCTCAAATAAACATTATATACGTTTTCAGCTAAAATCTCTATAGAAAAGTTGTTTTTTGCAAATTTTTGTAAATCCGACCCTATCTTTGTCAGTTCCCCGGATTCCTTCAATTCCAAAGCATGAAAGATGGCTCCTGCAAGTTTGCCGGCATTTCCTATTTCCGTAACCCAGCCCTTGCTCCCATCGGGAATCAATTCCTTCACACCGCCAACATCGCTCGTGATGGCAGGCAGGCTCGACCTTGCCCCTTCAAGCAGAACAAGCGGGAAGCTCTCGCTTAAGGATGTCAGCAATGTGACGTCCCCCAACGGATAAATTCTTTCAATATCTGCCCGATGCCCCAAAAAGATGACGTTACCGGATAAACCGGTTTCGAGGACGATCGTTTCCAAGGTCTTCCTCCTACTCCCGTCCCCTACAAGCATTAGTTTAACATGCGGTGACTTGGAAACCACGGTTTTCAATGCCTTCAACGCATATTCATGGCCTTTCACCGGTTCCAGTCTTGCAGGCATGATGATGATGAAGTCATTTTCCCCAAGCCCAAAATCACCTCTCTGAAAGGGAATCGGCATTTCTTTTTTGAAGTCAATCCCATTCAGGATCTTCGTGACCTTGGACGGATCGATTCCTTGATCGATCA
>NZ_PHNG01000505.1:0-1178 GCF_002803435.1 Bacillus sp. mrc49
TCCGGGGGGCTGGCCGGCGTGTTGGACGAGGGGGTCCTCAATCTCTCGCTAATTTTCCCTGAAAACGAGCAAAAAATTGAAATCAATCGTGGCTACGATGCGATGTGGGAGCTTGTTCAATTGATGTTCGCCGATTTCCCGGTCAAGATGGAGGCAAGGGAAATCGTCGGCTCCTACTGTCCGGGAAGTTATGATTTAAGCATAAATGGACAAAAGTTTGCTGGCATATCCCAACGCAGGATCCGCAATGGGGTAGCGGTGCAAATCTATTTGTGCGTCAATGGAAGCGGGGCCGAGCGCGCCAGTCTCGTGAAAGGTTTTTATGAGGCAGCGAAAGGCAATGCGGAAACGAAATTCGCTTATCCGGCTATCATCCCTTCTGTAATGGCGTCCCTTTCGGAATTGTTGGATGTACAATTGAGTGTCCAGGATGTGATGCTCAGGTTCCTCAATGTATTGAAGGAGCATAGCGGAAGGATATTCTCGGACACGCTTTCCCCAGGGGAATGGCCGTTATATGAGGCCTATTTGACAAGAGTGTTGGAGCGGAATGACAAAGTATTTGCTTCATTAAATGTTTGAATGTGGAAAGCCGTCCCTGTAAGTTCAGGAACGGCTTTGTTCACTTTCATACGATTTTATCATTCACTGAAACTTTGATAAGGAAAAAAAGAGCCTTACTCCAGATTCCTTATTCCCGATCTATCTATTTAGTAGCGGCCATCCTCATGTGGTCGGGCAAACATGCGCTCCACATTATTTCATCACTCAGCCATTTTTTCCAAATTTCCATTCCGATCCATTTTGAATTTCGTTGCCGGGCGCTCCTCTTCCTCTAACAAGACGAGCTTTCTTGCCCGATTCATGATATTCATCAAAGTCTCATAATCTTCCTGCATCAAGCCACTATTTTGTTCGAGATGGCTGACTTTATTCTCGAGCTCTTCATTTCGTTTTTTCAGACCCTTGATTTCAAGCTTCAATCTTTCATTTTCGGTTTTTAATACTTCTGCCTGAAGCGTACGCCCATTCATAGATTCAAGGTAGGCGATGACGGTATCGAGGTTCAGGACCCTTTCCGTGGATACTGGCGCATTGTGGACCCTAGGCGCCAAGGCTTCGGCCACCACGAATTCTTCAGCCGCCTCATAACTGCTAGCATCGGCTTCCATTTCCAA
>NZ_PHNG01000506.1:0-1255 GCF_002803435.1 Bacillus sp. mrc49
ACCGCGTTTGCTCATGGCGAAAATGGGCCAGGATGGTCATGATCGCGGAGCAAAAGTGGTGGGAACAGGGTTTGCAGATTTGGGCTATGATGTCGATATCGGTCCATTATTCCAAACACCGGAAGAAACGGCGCTGCAGGCCGTTGAAAATGATGTGCACGTAGTAGGCATGAGCTCACTGGCTGCCGGGCATAAGACCCTGTTGCCGCAGCTTATGGCTGAACTGAAAAAGCTTGGACGTGAAGACATCATCGTGATCGTTGGCGGTGTCATCCCTGCACAGGATTATGAGTACTTAATGGAAAATGGTGCTTCTGCCATTTTCGGACCTGGAACGGTCATTCCCCAGGCAGCGAAAAAGGTGCTTTTCGAAATATACAGACGCCTGGGATATGAAGAAGTGGCCCAATAATGAGTGATCACAAGAAGCCGGAATGGTTTGATCCTAACAATCAGGAGGGTTTTGCTTCATCATTAAAACCAGGTGTTGAATTGGCCGCCGACCGCAACAAAGGATCAACAAGCAAATTCGTTAAAAAGCATGATGCCTCCGTATCGGTCCAAGAACTGAAAAAGGGAATCTTATCAGGGGACCGGGCAAGGCTAGCTAAAGGAATTACATTGATTGAGAGCAACGCTGCCCATCATTTTGATTTTGCACAGGAATTGCTGCATTCCGTCCTCCCCCATACTGGCCGGTCGATTAGAATCGGGATTTCAGGAGTGCCAGGTGCCGGGAAAAGCACGTTCATCGAAACGTTTGGAAGCTATTTATGTGACAGGGGCCATAAGGTTGCGGTCCTTGCGGTCGATCCGAGCTCATCCATTAACGGGGGGAGTATCCTTGGTGATAAGACGAGGATGGAGGAGCTGGCAAGGAATCCCCGCGCCTTCATCAGGCCCTCGCCTTCAGAGGGTACTTTGGGCGGCGTTCATCGCAAAACAAGGGAAACGATGCTGCTTTGTGAAGCGGCAGGATTTGATGTCATTCTTATTGAAACGGTCGGTGTCGGTCAAAGTGAAGCGATCGTCCGAAGCATGGTGGATTTCTTCATGCTCCTTGTCCTGACAGGCGCAGGCGATGAGTTACAGGGAATGAAGAAAGGGATACTGGAGCTTGTGGATGGAATTGTGGTCAATAAAGCGGATGGTGATAATGTCCCGCTTGCGACTAGAACGAAGTCTGAATATAACAGAATACTGCACTTTCTCCAGCCGGCAACGAAAGGGTGGGCAGGGAAAGCCTATACATGTT
>NZ_PHNG01000507.1:0-1206 GCF_002803435.1 Bacillus sp. mrc49
AGTGGGGTTTATATTGATTGCACAATCAGCGAACACATATCTTTCCTCGCCACGGACCATGATGAAGACTCCCGATGTCTTTTGGACGCCTGGCTTTGTTTTAATGATCTGCAATGCGGGACGAACCGTGTCGGCCGTGGAATGCGCCGCACCGCTTACCATTCCGTGTGCCAATTTCATGTGGACGAGCATCGTTCCGAAATAGTTCTCATCCATTAACATTTCACGTGCTTGTTCGACTGTCGCTTTACCGGCACGGACCTTTACAAACGCTTCTACCATTTCATCCATCATGATGTAATTCTTCGGATCATATATTTCGACTGCATCAAGGGCGATTTTCAATTCCCTGGCTTTATCGGAAATCAATTCGATATCCCCGATCAATACAGGTGTAACCAGTTTTGCTTTGGCAAGCCTGCCTGCGGCTCCCAAAATCCGTTCATCCGAACCTTCTGGAAAAACGATCTTTAAATTATGACCCATAACTTTTGATTCCAACATTTCAAATAAATTGCTCACTGGCGCTTCCTCCTTTTTAGATACGTTTCCCCTGATTGTACTATGTTTAATCATTTAACCATTCTTTCCTACCCTGCCTTTTTTAGAATACTCCAGCGGCCCGGTAAATTCCAGCCACATCTCAGCACCGAAAACAGTGATGGCGTTTGCGGGTTGACCTAAATTTCCTTATACTGAAACTATGTTATATTAAAGCTATAATAAGACTTAGGAGTGATCGTAATGAGTGAAGCAGCACAAACACTGGACGGCTGGTATTGTTTACATGATTTCCGCCTGATCGATTGGGCATCTTGGAAAACGTTATCAAGTGACGAACGCCAACTAGCCATCTCGGAGTTCCAAGGTTTACTCGATAAATGGAATATGACCCAAAGCGACAACGAAGGCAGCCATGCCCTATATTCCATCGTTGGCCAGAAAGCGGACTTCATGCTTATGTTTGCCCGCCCGACAATGGAAGAATTGAATGCAATCGAAAATGAATTCAATAAAACGAAGCTTGCCGAATATTCCATTCCGGCTTATTCATACGTTTCAGTGGTGGAGCTAAGCAATTACCTTGCAGGAGGAGATGGTGAGGACCCTTATCAGAACCCTCATGTACGTTCCAGACTGTATCCCATCCTGCCAAAGGCGAAACATGTTTGCTTCTATCCAATGGACAAGCGCCGTGAAGGCGAT
>NZ_PHNG01000508.1:0-1718 GCF_002803435.1 Bacillus sp. mrc49
GAACGACTGCGAAAGCATCGGTCTGAATCTCGCTCATATTTTTTCCGGCATCCAATTCGCATTTGAATTTATCCTTCATTCGCTTTAACTCTTGATCTGAGCATCTTTCATATTCACCCTCAAGCCGGTTCACGGCATCTGCCAACTTATATATTCGCTTTAGATCCTTGGAGCTTTCCTTGAAGAACTTTTTCATACCCGTTAGCATATGGTCCCCTCTTCTACTATTTCAATTGAACTCTACTGAAAGTATATCAGTTATATATTTACTGTTTATTAAAAATCATCTATATATTGCAATCAATAGTAAATCTTTTTTTCCGTTTCCCCCCCCCCGCTATCGGGTCGAAGATGTGCATTCTTTCTTTTTTTAGACTGATTTCGTATATTTTGTTGCTATTCACCCACTAATGCGGTGTGATCGATTTGCCTTTCAACGGGGCGGGCAGGAGTCCGCTGCTCCGTTCCAATCAACCTTAAATCGTCTCGTTTTAAAAACAACGATCTTAACGAAACAGCCTTTTTTCAAAATAAAAATTACTATTCGATTTTCAAAAACAGTATAATATTTCTTCCTTACTTTCACAGAACAATAATGAATGAATACCCATTCATATTGATCTTTCATTTTCACATCCGACTAAAGAAGCGTTTATTAGACAAACGAATCATTATTCTTTGAAACTTTCTAACTAATTAGGCGGGCAAAACTTGAAAATATTTGTAAAACCGAAGGAGGATTTAGCAAATCTAGTCAGAATATACTGTGTTATGAATTAGGGCGGGACATTTCCCACCCCATTCATAACTATCAAAGCATATAGGGGGTAATGTATGAAAGGTTCAGGGTTACAGTTTGGCGGCTCCACGAATAGGGCTGGTTGGATCATTGCCATACTAGCAGTCTTATTCATTCCATTCATTTACGCAGCACTCATTCTAACTGCTAAGTGGGGTCCGTACGATCATTTGTCTAATTTGCCGGTTGCCGTAGTCAATAAGGATGCAGGTAGTACGTTGGGAGATAAACCGGTTAATGTCGGTAAAGATTTAGTAGCGGAGCTAAGGAAAAGTGATACCCTTGGCTGGGATTTTGTCGATGATAAAAAGGCAAAGAAAGGGCTTCAGAATACAGACTATTACATGGTCATCGAAATTCCGGAAAACTTCTCTCAAAATGTAACGACGGTCTTAGACGAAAATCCTGTTAAACCTGAATTAACATATATTCAGAACGAAGGGCTGCATTACATGGCGGCTCAAGTCACAAAAAGCGCCACTGAACGCATTCGTGAAAATCTGTCGAATAAAGTGACGGCCAGTTATACGACGGCCCTTCTCTCGCAAATGGCCGAAATTGAAAACGGTTTCAATGACGGAGCTGGCGGCTCACAAAAAATCAATGACGGAGCTGGGAAACTAAAAAGCGGTACGGCCCAGATCCTCGAATCCTTGCAGCAAAAAGCTCCTGATATCGACAAGCTGGCAGGGGGGGCAGCCCAATTAAAGGTCGGAACCGGAACCATGTATAACTCATTGGCAGGTAAGCAAGCGGATATCGGTAAATTGGCGGATGGGGCTAACCAAGTCGATACCGGTATGCAGCAGGTAAACGGCGGCGCACGGAAATTAGATGCAGGCATCCAAAAACTGAATGTCGGCATGACCGAATTGAATTCCGGTGCCCAAAGGCTCAACGGCGGCCTTAATGATGCCAA
>NZ_PHNG01000509.1:0-1034 GCF_002803435.1 Bacillus sp. mrc49
CATAGTCGCAGGATGTATGAATCAGTTCTGCATCTTCCGGTGAAAAATCCAGGTTAACGAAGGAGGAGCCATGGACTTCTTCTTGATGAAAGCCGGTAACCGTTTCAAACCTCGGATTCACGGTGGTGATCAACCCGTTTAAATCAAGCATGAGCATCGGGTATGGATTGTGTTCGAATAATGATTTATAACGTTGTTCACTATCGAATAATTGCTTCTCCGCAACAACTCTTTCAGATATATCCCTGCCGATGACGACTAGCCCTTTTCGGGAACCATCTTCAAAGAACAAGGGAACCTTGATCGTATCAAAGGTTTTGTGATTGCCATCTGGAAGGGGAATGATTTCCTCGCATCTTGTAATTACCCCTTTCATCCACGTTTCCTCATCGGAAACTTCACAGTAGATCAACGACTCTTTGTAAAATTCAGTGTATTCCGCCAGCTCGCTGTCTTTTTTGCCCTTATAATCCACATGCTCCAATTGAAATAATTGAAGTCCAAAGGTATTCGATTCCAGCCATCGCCCATCGCCATCCTTGAAGTTAACGAAATCGACCATCGAATTAATAAGTGTACGCCGGCGTTGCTCCGCTTCCTTTAATTGCTTGAATTCTTCCCTTTTAGCCAAGTAAAGGTATAAGACCATGCCTATCGATAAAAGAAAGAAAGTGCCTTCCACTCTCTGTAGCTGAATGAAGACCTCTTTGTTTTGAATATTTGTCGTTAAGAAATAGTCGAACACGACTAGTGTAAGAATCCCGGAAAGGATATATATACTTAAAATGGAACGCTTGGACATGGAGATTCTCCCTGATTTTAAGACATTGCAATGGTAAAATTACATACACATTTTAACAAACTATCGAAGAAAAATATATGCACAATCATAAATAAAAAAACAGGAACCGAGGCGGTTACCTGTTTTTTCGGAAGATGCGTTGGTTCTTTTTCTTTTTCATCCGTTTGTAGAACATGAAAAATGATAAAAAGAGCAGTGCGAGTGCAGCTAACGTATATTGGTTCATCTCCAC
>NZ_PHNG01000510.1:0-1336 GCF_002803435.1 Bacillus sp. mrc49
AGAGTTATCTTCAATCTCTTGATAAATTCACATTGGACTATGCGGAAGAAATGACCGGCATTACAAAGGAGGAACTCATTGAGCTGGCAACCATGATTCATGAAGCCAAATCGGCATGCATCTTATGGGCCATGGGTGTCACCCAGCATAAGGGAGCAACGGATACGAGTACGGCAATCTCCAATCTGCTTTTAATCACAGGGAATTATGGCCGTCCAGGAACAGGTGCCTACCCACTTAGAGGACATAATAACGTTCAAGGAGCATGCGATTTCGGTACAATGCCTTCATGGTTCCCTGGCTATGAACCGATTCAAGACGAGCAGGTCAGAAAACGGTATGAAAAGGCATGGGGCGTCTCTTTGCCAAAAGATCCTGGAATGGATAATCATCAAATGCTTGAAGGTGTTAAGAAAGGAAAACTAAAGTCGCTGTATTTATTCGGTGAAGACATGGCATTTGTGGATTCCAACGTGAATTTTGTTGATACTATGCTCGAAGATCTGGAGTTTTTTGTTGTCCAGGATTTATTTTTCAGTAAAACGGCGCAATTCGCTGATGTTATTTTGCCTGCAGCTCCGAGTCTGGAAAAGGACGGTACATTCGTTAATACAGAGCGCCGAATTCAGAGGTTTTATCAAGTGCTTGAGCCACTTGGAGACTCTAAGCCGGATTGGCTCATATTCCAAGAGCTTGCTAATCATCTAGGAGCGAATTGGACTTACCAGCATCCGAGCGAGATCATGGATGAAGCAGCGAGTCTTGCTGGTTATTTTGCCGGGGTGAGCTATGAAAGACTGGAAGGGTTCAATAGTCAAATCTGGCCGGTTGCGAAAGATGGTACGGATACGCCGATCCTTTTCGAAGAAGGGTTCGCGTTTGAAGATGGTAAGGCACGGCTCATTCCGCTTGAATGGACTCCTCCTTTTGAAGCCGGTGCTGAATATGATTTACATTTAAATAATGGCCGACTGTTGGAGCATTTCCATGAAGGGAATATGACGTACAAGTCAGAGGGACTGACACATAAGGTTCCCCACCCATGGCTTGAGGTATCACTGGAGCTTGCTCGGGAACGTGGAATCGAGGATGGCTCTCTCGTTCGTTTAACCTCACCTTATGGTCACGTAAAGGTAAGAGCGATAGTCACAGAACGTGTAACAGGGAACGAATTATACTTAACGATGAATACACGAGAAGATGAGGAAGCGGTTAACCGTCTGACAAGCAGTTATCATGATACGGTAACCCACACACCGAACTATAAGGAAATGAGTGTGAAAATGGAGGTACTGGAAGAAAAGGGAGAATCACCATTGCCGAAAGTGAACTACCG
>NZ_PHNG01000511.1:0-1092 GCF_002803435.1 Bacillus sp. mrc49
ATCGGTGCCGTGAAGTTCCGATAAGTAAGAAAAGTTAAGCTTTTCATCATAACGCAGTAATTTAGCTATTGAGTAGTATGTATCAGGATTCGCCACTATTGTAGGTACATCCTTTGATAGGTTATTAATATAGTGGTCTATTAATGCATCTTGTCCTACATGCCTTTCAATAGCATGAACAATTTGATTGAGTGTGGGCTGGTTTGGGGATGGCTCATTCTTATTGTCATCTTCCGTCCTTTCATCCACGTTGGCCCTGGACTTGGCAGCAGCAGCTGCCTTCGCCTTCGCCGCTGCGGCCGCCTTTTGCTTCGCTAGGTCTTCTTCTCCTGACCCTTCCTCCTTCGCTTGCTTTCGTGCGAGTGCCGCCGCCTTCGCCTTCGCCGCTGCGGCTGCCTTTTGCTTCGCTAGGGACAACCGGGGATATATACATCGACTGGCACGATTTGATCAACCCCTTTGACCACCGAGTAGGAATTCACATACGGACCCCCTGCCGTTGCGCAGGAGCCCATGGCAATGACCCATTTAGGTTCTGGCATTTGGTCATATAATCTACTTATGATTGGTGCCATTTTTTTCGTTACCGTACCTGATACGATCATGACATCAGATTGCCGGGGCGACGTCCTGAAAAAAGAACCGAAACGATCCAAATCGTAATGTGAGGAGCCTACACCCATCATTTCGATTGCACAGCATGCTAAACCGAATGTCATTGGCCAGAGGGAGTTGCTTCTAGCCCAGCCTTTAATTTGTTCAAGCGTTGATAAGAAAATGCTTTGGCGCATCTCTTCCATTTCGGCAGGGGTGAGGTCGTCTTCAATTTGCTTGTCTTCTTTTTTGTTGGATGCCGTTTTAAATATTTATGCAGGGTAGCAATCTTTTAGAAGCAACGTGGCGAGAGGGGGATGGAAGTAAAAATGTAAGCGTATACATTATACCATCATGACTATCAGATGTCGACGAGTGGAGGATTTATATGGTAAAAAGTTTGTTCCATCATTCGAGGTATTTCAACAGATTTTTGCCTATTCTTCTTCTCCTGGCGGACTCTCCGTCCCTTCCTCCTTCGCTTGCTTTCGTGCGAGT
>NZ_PHNG01000512.1:0-1404 GCF_002803435.1 Bacillus sp. mrc49
GACTAGGTCTTTGAATGGAATCGGTTCATTTCTTTCCACTAACAAATCATATGCCATCTCTATTAAGGACATTTCCAATAATTGCTCTTTTGAGTATTGTTTTAAACTCAAATTCCGCACTTCCCTTCTCTATTCAAACACTGGCTTCCGTGTTTTTTCACATAAAAAAATAATCTAAAACAGTATTTCGATAAAATAACGACAATTCCTGCTAGACATATACTCCATTATAAACAATCCAAATGGGTTTATGCTAGTTCTATCTGATACTTTCACAGATTTACCTTAATGCCCCTGCTGCGGGGAGTGCTTGGTCATTTACTTTCTTTCTGCGATTTTTGACGATAAGCTGCCGTAAAAAAAGGCAAACGATATGATGAAAAAAAAGATGGTACCCAATCGATACTCATACAGTTCAAATAAAAGAATGATGGCAAAAAGGAACCAATTATTAATTCGAGCATTTTCAGGTTCATTCAGCTCCAATGGGCTGATTCATCATTTTTGCCCCTTTTCCAAATTATTATAAGGGGAAATTTACATTTTTCCAAAAAAAGGGGGCATCGTTATTGAGAAAAAGGGACCCCTTCAATACGGAGTCCCATCTGCCCATCCTTACATATTTCTGCGATATTGCCCGCCTACATCATATAGCGCACGGGTTATCTGGCCAAGGCTAGCCACTTTCACACAATTCATGAGCTCGGCAAAAATATTGTCACCATTCATGGCCGCAGCCTTCAGCCTGGTTAGCGCTTCATCAGTGAACTGCTTATTTCTTTCCTGAAATGCTCGCAAGTTTTTGATTTGCCCTTCCTTTTCTTCCTTTGTTGCACGGGCAATTTCCATGCTGTTGACGGCATCCTCGGAAGGAGGATTTGGATTCAGGTACGTATTGACCCCGATGATCGGCAATTCCCCGGTATGCTTTTTCATTTCATAATGCATGGATTCATCCTGGATTTTGCCCCGCTGGTACTGCGTCTCCATAGCGCCAAGAACGCCGCCTCGATCATTGATGCGATCGAACTCCTGAAGGACTGCCTCCTCAACCATATCCGTCAATTCCTCGACAATGAAGGAACCGGAAATCGGATTTTCATTCTTTGAAAGCCCATGCTCCTTCGTAATGATCATTTGAATGGCCATGGCACGGCGTACAGATTCTTCGGTAGGCGTCGTGATGGCTTCATCATAAGCATTCGTATGCAGGGAGTTACAGTTGTCCTGTAAGGCCATCAAAGCCTGAAGTGTCGTTCTGATATCATTGAAATCTATTTCTTGCGCATGAAGGGAGCGGCCTGATGTTTGTATATGGTATTTCAGCTTCTGGCTCCTGTCATTCGCACCATATTTATCCTTCATGACCGTCGCCCAAATCCTTCTTGCCACCCTTCCGATGAC
>NZ_PHNG01000513.1:0-1042 GCF_002803435.1 Bacillus sp. mrc49
GATTTCGAAAAATATATGCATGCACCCTCTTTAATTGCTACAGCGTCCAGTTACATACTGATCGGAACCTTATTTGCCATCATTTATAGAAAAAAACCAGCATCTCCTAAGCTCTGGAAGGCTATTCTCGTATTGGTGCTAGGAATGTTCGCTTTTCATTTCACTTTTAATCTAGCAGGAGAGGTCATAAGCATACCCATTCTCCCAATCGGTGTGGCTCTCCTCTCTTGGTTCTTGGGAAGGCAAGGGAATGCGGCGAGATGGCAGCGATTTCGCCGTTTTGCCTGGCTCGGATTTTTATCGAATTTCATCGTTTTCGCTTTTGCCCTTTTAGCCATACCGATTGATGGAATGATGTATCCGAAGAATGTGCCGTCGACATATATGATGGATGTTAAAAAGGCTTCTTTGATAGCGAGCCACCCCCACTCGAAAGAAGAAACATTAAATAAAGCAAAGCTGGAAAAATTGATGGGAAAGATGAAACAAAAAAAGATCGAGAGTGAATCTTGGTATAATCGAATCCGTGAAGATGGCGATCACAAAGAGAAATTCCCTTATATCCTGAATGGGACAACCGCTGCAAAGGGGAGCGGACTTAAAGCAATCATTTTCATTGAAGAAGATGGCAGGGGAATCCTGATTACACCTAATAAAGGGCGTCAAGTCTACTTCAGGCTCAAGGAATCGATTTTGACAGGAGGTGATGGGGAAAATGGCTAAAAAAACAAAAAAGATTATTTTACTAGCTGCGATATTATTGATGATCGGTGTTCTTTCATTTACTCAATTACCTAAAGACCCTGACCCTTTCCTATCGGATAAGCAAGTCATCAAACGCATCAACTCATTTTTTTCTGAAGCCCAGCCAAAGATCATTCAAGACCGTATCTTTTTGGATGATACACATGTATTTGTTCCTTTTATTAGCGAGGATGATGGGTATGGGATGAGCTTTTGGATTTGGAAGAATAATAAATGGAGAGCAGCTTCCGTGAATGAAGGAGGTGAGCCTCAGGTTTGGAATGGAGAAAAGAAATCA
>NZ_PHNG01000514.1:0-1139 GCF_002803435.1 Bacillus sp. mrc49
GCTTTCAGGAAGCATTTGCACAGGCAAGCTTGAACCAGTTGTGGATAGTTGTAAAACCAGGAATACAAATGCAATGAATCTGCCTATATTGCCTGCCAGTACGACTAGGAAAAACACGATCGCCAGGAAGGTTAAGCTGACGAATATCGAGAATAAAACCAGCATGATGCCATTTGTAAACGTTGATTTCAAATAAAAAGACGCGAAAATGGAGGCGATTAGCGCCTGTGCCGCGGCAAACGCCGCCATCGTTCCTAATTTATTGGCATACCATCTGAAGGCCGAGATTTCTGTAATGGCCGGCTTTTGTAAGTCGAAAAGACATGCCATGACCAAAACACCTACAAATAGCGCTAATGAAAGGATATATGGCGCATTAGCATAGCGATATTTAGGGAATGCATGGATGGCTTTCCCGCTCAATTGGACGGGTGCGGCGAACATGTCGATATTCGGTTGGTCCGCGTGGATGTTACTCAATTTACCGGCGCCGCCTGAAAGTCCAGCCGCCAGCTCCTTGCTGCCATCTTTGATGGCACCTAAACCGCCATCCACTCGATGGACACCATCAGCTAAAGGGCCCCAACCAGTTTTTACGGTGTTCGTACCGTCACTTACCTGGATCATCCCCTCATTTAGCTTGTTTGCACCGGCTGTTAACTGATTCCAGCCAGCCATTACGGTTTGGTTACCGGCAGCTACGGCTCCGGTTCCGGCTGCAAGCTCACCTGTTCCGTCAGCCAATTTGCCTGAACCACTTGCTAGTTCATTACTTCCGGAAGCTGCCGAACCGATCCCATCGGAAAGTGCTGCCGAGCCATCGGCCAGTGTGCTCGTGCCTTCAGCCAATGCTTTATTGCCATCAGCCACCGAACGGGTACCGTCGGCAACCGCGCCTGAGCCAGCAGTCAAGGCTTCACTTCCTTCAGCTACTGAACGGGTGCCATCGGCAAGTGCTCTCGAGCCGTTTGCCACAGCGCCTGAACCATCAGCCAATTTCTTATTTCCTGAAGCTACTGAATTCGTTCCATCGGCCACAGCTTTCGTACCCTTGGCCAAAGCACCTGAATTATCAGCCAATTTTTCATTGCCTGATGCTACACGGCTTGTTCCATCGGCAACCTTTTCGGCACCAGCGG
>NZ_PHNG01000515.1:0-1143 GCF_002803435.1 Bacillus sp. mrc49
CTTCAAAAAACAAGCGTATAAAAAGTGATTTTGGGTATGGTAATAAATGGACAATTCACTATTGGAGAGTAATGGAGGTAATTACATGACTGAGAAAAATACAGATCTTCCTCAATTCCCGGAACCTTTTTGGCGTAATGCATTGGATTTTCCCTCATTTGCTAAGTTGGATTCGGATATCACCACCGATATCTTAATCGTGGGCGGCGGAATTACCGGAATCACTTCTGCTTACCTTCTAGCGAAACAGGGGGTAAAGGTCACACTCATTGATGCAGGCAAAATCCTGAATGGAACGACAGGACACACGACAGCGAAAATCACGGCCCAGCATGGCCTCATTTACGATCAATTGATTACGGACCATGGAGCAGAGAAGGCCAAGCTTTATTATGAAGCGAATGCTGAAGGAATGCAGCTCATCAAAGACCTGGTCGCCGAACATTCCATCGACTGTGACCTGACCGCACAGGATGCCTATGTTTACGCGAATACGGATGAATATAAAAACAAAATCCAAAAAGAACTGAAAGCCTATCAAAAGCTTGGCATCAGGGGTGACTACACCGATGAAATCCCGTTCTCCATCCCTTGCAAAGCTGCCGTGATCATGAAGGATCAAGCCCAGTTTCACCCGTTGAAATATTTAACGGCGCTGATTTCCACAATCCAGGAGGCTGGCGGCACAATCCACGAATATACAACGGCAATGAAAATTGAAGACGGCGATCCACCGACCGTCTTGACCGATACGGGACATAGCATCAAAAGCAAGCAAGTAATCGTTGCTTCCCACTTCCCTTTCAATGATGAAACGGGCCTATATTTCGCCCGTGTGCATGTAAAAAGGTCGTATGTACTGGCAATCAGGACCGAGAAGGAGTATCCCGGCGGCATGTATTATTGTGCCGACAGCCCTTCACGCTCCCTCCGCTACACGGAAGGTGAAGATGGCGAGAAGCTGATCCTTGTCGGCGGCGATGGCCATAAAACGGGGCAGGGAGTCTCGACGATCGAGCATTATGAAGCTTTGAAAGACTTCAGCTCGAACTATTTCGATGTTACGGATATTCCTTATCGCTGGTCGGCACAGGATATCGTGACACCGGATAAGATTCCCTTCGTCGGTCCGGTGACCCCCAA
>NZ_PHNG01000516.1:0-1221 GCF_002803435.1 Bacillus sp. mrc49
TGGAGAAATCTCTTCCAAGAAAAAATCAGTGGTTAAAATACATACATTAGGCAAGTTAGGCGTGAAGCGGTTGGTGTTTGTGGGCCTGGGCAAGGAAAAAGAGCTTACTTTCGAAACGCTCCGCGAAGCGCTCGGTAAAGCGCGTAAAACGATTGCGGAATCCAAGCTGACGACTCTGTCGATCGCCTTGGATACATTCACGACTGAAAACCTGGATGCCCTGGACGCTGCGCATGCGTGCTCGGAGGCGTTCGAACTTGCTTCCTATAAGTTTGAAGGCTACAAGCAAAAATCGAACCAGGTCGAAAAAAGCATCGAAAGAATTACGGTTTATAGTGATGCCGATAGTGGCGAGGTAGGGGCGGCGCTTCATGTAGGCAGAATTTTCGGCAGGGCCACCAACTCGGCGAGGACATTGGTCAATACACCTGGGAATTTGCTGACTTCCACGGATTTGGCTGACTATTCAGCCGCTTTGGGTGAACGTTATGGTTTTGAAGTGGAGATACTTGAGAAGGAAGATATGCTCAAGTTGGGAATGGGAGCCCTCCTTGCCGTCAATCAGGGCTCGGTCGAACCACCGAAAATGATCGTGTTGAAGTATCAAGGAAAAGAGGAATGGAGGGATGTTATCGGTTTGGTAGGCAAAGGCATCACGTTCGATACTGGGGGATATTCCTTGAAAACGAAGGCCGGCATCGTCGGAATGAAAACGGATATGGGGGGTGCTGCAGCCGTATTGGGGGCAATGGAGATTATCGGCGAATTGGGGCCGGACCAAAATGTAGTTGCCGTCATTCCTTCCACTGATAATATGATCAGCGGCGAGGCCTTCAAGCCGGATGATGTGATCACTGCCATGAGCGGAAAAACGATCGAGGTATTGAATACCGATGCTGAAGGACGGCTCGTCTTGGCAGATGCCGTGACCTACGCTAAACATCATGGTGCAGAATACCTGATTGACGTAGCGACGTTAACGGGCGGTGTCATAACGGCGCTGGGCATGGATATGACTGGTGCAATGACCAATGACGTTGAATTCTACGAGCAAGTCCAAAAAGCTTCCGAGGAGGCCGGCGAGCCTATGTGGCGGCTGCCCATTACCGAAAAGGACAAGGAACGCGTACGCAATAGTAAGATAGCAGATTTGAACAATTCACCTGGCGGGGCCGGGCATGCCATCATGGGCGGGGCTTTCATCGGTGAATTTGCAGAAGC
>NZ_PHNG01000517.1:0-12749 GCF_002803435.1 Bacillus sp. mrc49
AGACTTGTATCGACATCTTTCAATTGTTTATTTTTCTTCATGATGTTTTGAATATCATTGATTACCGGTTCAATGTCTTTTTGTGTATTTCCATAGACATAAAGAGTCGTTTCATTGCTTGATGTAGAGGTGAACTCTTGTTGCTTCCAAGTTCCGGGAGAGTCAAGATTGGTCAGATATTTTATGATCTTTTCTTTCTTTGCCCCGAAGTTTTCGGTGTCTTCATCATAAAGCACATAGAAGAGCGCGGAATTACTGGAGCCGCCCATCATGCCGCTCATCATGTTTTCACCTAGTGTGTATTGGACTGTTTCCACATCATCTTTATCCATCAGGTACTTTTCTACTTTTTCCGTTTCCTTTTCAATATCCTCTTTTAACTCGCCAGGTGCTGGAGTATAAGTGACGATGATCTGCTTCTCTTCATCTGCCGGCATGAAGCTGACGCCGATGCTTGGAATTAGGAATAAGCTGCCGACCAATAATACTATAGCTGTACCGAATGTAATCAATTTATGGCTTAATGACCAGTTCAGTGCCCTGCGGTAGAAACCGGATAGCTTGCTTGGTTTTTCTTCATGTGACTTCAACTCTTTTTCGGAAAGGCCGTTTTTAAATAATGAGTCTGCCATGGCCGGTACAAGAGTGATGGCAATGATTAATGATGCGACTAATGCGAACACCATCGTTAAAGCGAATGGCATGAATAGCTCGCCGACAGGTCCTGTAACGCTTGCCAACGGCAGGTATACGGCTACAGTAACAATTGTTGATGAAAGAATCGGGATGAACATTTCCTTAGTGGCGGAACGTATCAATTCGCCGCCTTTCAATTGTTCGCCTTTTAGTGCCATCCTTCGATAAATATTTTCGATTACCACTATTGAGTCATCGACGACTCGGCCAATTGCAACAGTCATGGCTCCCAATGTCATGACATTAAGTGAGATATCCATTTGTTTGAGCACCAAAAGGGCTGCCAACAAGGATAGTGGAATCGAAATGACGGAGATTAGGGTCGTTTTGAAGTTTCTTAGGAAAAGCATGATCACTATGACAGCAAACAGACAGCCGAAAATGGCCTTGCTAATCATTGTTTCGACAGAGTCTTTAATCGGTTTTGCTTGATCAAGCGTAGTATGTATGCCCACGCCTTTAAATTCATCTTTAAACTTGGAAAC
This sequence comes from Bacillus sp. mrc49, assembly GCF_002803435.1. Classification (NCBI taxonomy): domain Bacteria; kingdom Bacillati; phylum Bacillota; class Bacilli; order Caryophanales; family Bacillaceae; genus Bacillus; species Bacillus sp. mrc49. The sequence continues at coordinate 1,182 of NZ_PHNG01000517.1, forward strand.
TTGGTCTTGCACTTCATCGACAATGGCGACTGTATCGGCATCAGGCGATCTTGTAACCTGTATTCCAATTGATTCGCTGCCATTTGTCTTCGAAATGGACTCAGCCTTACCGATGATTTTCACGTCGGCAATGTCCGATAATTTGACACTTTGCATTTGGGGAGCAGTTGGTGCCGTTCCCGGGGCCGCTTGATTAGCTTCCGCTTGCCCCTGTGCCGGTGCTGTTTGTGCTTGTGCTCCGCCAGTTAAAGGGATCTTAATGTTTTTCAAGTCTTTTAACGTGGAGATGTTACCGTCAACCACGATCGTTTTTTCTTTATCGTCAAAGTTATATAAGCCAAGCGGCATGTTGACATTTGCGGCTTGAATGACCTTTTTTACGTCCTCTTCATTGAGTCCGTATTGTGCCATCTTTTTTTGATCGAATTCAAGGCTGCCTTCATTAACTTGTTGTCCTGAAATCGTTACGGATGTCACCCCGTCGATTCCTTCAAGTTTAGGAACTAACACATCCTCAACATTTGTTGTCAGGGCAGGCAAATCAGAATCCTTATCGGTTACACTAAGTGCGACAACCGGAAAAGCATTCAATTCCAACTTGGAAACGCTTGGATCATCCACGCCATCAGGCAGTTCAAGCTTCTCCAATGCTTCTTTCACATCTTTTACAGCATCGTCCATATCCGTATCATAATCATATTGCAATTGGACGGAAGAAACATTGGCCATGGAAGACGAACTGACCAATTCTACTCCTGATAGATTGGTGACTTTTTGTTCAATTTGGTCTGTGAGTTTATCGGCTACTTCCTCAGGTGCAGCCCCGGGATATACGGTGGAGATGCTGATCAAAGGGGTGGAGATGTTTGGGATGGTTTCTTGTTTCATGTTTAAACCGGAATATAAACCTGCTGCAACGATGATGATTGTAAGCAACCAGATTGCCAGTTTATTCTTTAAGGAAAATTTGATTATCGAATTCAAGCTTTGTACCCTCCATACATAATATTGTGACCAGCCGGTCATAGACTCAAATATATAGCATATTAATTACGATTGCAACAGATAGTAATCCGTAGTTATATCATTGAGATTTCAAGGGTTTTGAGATACAATGTGGATGAAGTGACTGAATGGTCATATAGGGACAATATTTAAAGGATAGGATGGATCTGATGAATGAAAAACATAAATTGATCATAGATAAATCGGTAGAGCTTTTCTCGGAGAAGGGCTATCATTCTACCTCGGTTCAAGAGATTGCCGAAAAGTGCGGGATAGCAAAGGGGTCTTTTTATAATTATTTTAAATCGAAGGAAGAGCTGCTCGTATCCATTTTCAAGTACTTCTATGAAGCGTTGACGGACGCTTTGCTCGATTGGGAACTTGATGTTTCTTTATCCAATAAAGACAGGTTCCTAGGGCAAATTTCCGTTCAAATTGAACATATGACGGGGAATACCAACTTAATTCAAATGCTGATGCAGGAACAGATGGTACATATCAGTAAAGAATTGGATCAATTCTTGCATTACATCCATGAAGAAGGGATGATTTGGTTCCAGCGTAAAATTACGGAGTTATACCCGGAACTGCCTGCAGAATTTCTGCCGGACTGCACAGTCATGCTGGATTCATTGTTCAAAGGATATATGGGCATCCTCATGAGGAAAAAAGATGCTTTTGAAGTGGAATTATTCCCTAACTTCTTTTTGAATCGGCTGGATTCGTTAATCGCAAGCCTGCAAAACATGGAAGACCCACTATTGAAGCACTTTCCTTTGCCGAATTGCACGTTGCATGACATTAATCCAAAAGAGGAAATCCTTTTGATCATCACTAAACTTTTGGAAATGGAAACCCAAGAAGAAGGAAGGAAAGCGAGTAAAAATACGAAAGCATTGAGTGCGATTCAAGAAGAGCTATCTAAAGGTAAGCCAAGATCGATAATATTGGAGAGCCTTTTATTATTCTTGGAAAAAAGTGATAAGAAGGGCCCCTTATATCCAAAGCTTGTCTTAACGATGAAGGAATACTTAACGAATATATGAAAGGAAGGGGCGCAACGCCTCTTTTTTTTATAGTGTTCGTAAATTACATTTAGTCATGAGTGCGTTTCAAATGATATGGTTTAGGAAAAAGTATAGGTAGTGAAATGTGATTTGTTCATTATACGTATAGGGGGGAAGATCATGAGATGGAAAAAAGGAATGCTGATTTATAACGAGAATGCAGGTAATCACAAGCTGGCAAGAAACCTCGAAGGTTGTCTTCCGGTGATTGCACCACAAATAGATGAGTTCCTTATTATGAAAACCAAGGAAAAAGGCGATGCTCACCGTTTTTGCCTGGAATATGGGGAAGACATGGATGTAGTTTTCGTATTAGGAGGAGATGGAACGGTCCATGAGTGTGTAAACGGTCTATCACCACTTGCGAAGCGGCCGTTGTTCGGTGTTTTACCTGGAGGGACCTGCAATGATTTTTCCAGGACGTTAAACATTCCCCAAAATGTTCGCCAAGCTGCGGAGGCCCTGGTTAATGGCAAGGTTCGTCCCATCGACATCGGGGTGGCCAATGATGTGTATTTCTCTAATTTCTGGGGAATTGGACTTGTTTCCGAGACCTCGAACAATATTGACGATCAGGAAAAAAACCGGTTTGGAAAGATCGGTTACTTATTAAGCGCGATAAGGACGATTGGAGATAATGAAGGCTTCGAATTCAAAGTCGAATATGATGGGAAACAGATGGAAGGGGAAGCGCTCATGATTTTGGTCATGAATGGCTCATTCATCGGGACCAATGTTTTGCCTTTTCCGATGCTGAATCCTGATGATGGGAAATTAGGCGTTGCCATTTTGGAAAATGCAAACTTTAGTACTTTTTTAGAATTAATAACGATGAAACGTGAATGGTCCGAAAATCTAGGTTCGAATTCGGGAGTGACTTATGTACAGGGCAGTAATTTAACTATTGAAACGAAGACGCCGCTTGATGTGGACATGGATGGAGAAAACTATAGCAGTCAGACTCCTGCGGGAATTAAGGTGCTTGAACACCATTTATCGGTATTAACCCCAAGTTAGAAAAGAGCGGGGGTTAATTATGTGTTTTTTGTTTTAATGGTTCCTTATATCTGCAATTGTTTCCAAAATAAGATAAAATATTAGAAGAAAGATCAATTTTTGCAGGGGGAACACATATGGTTTACCAGGTAAGATTGTTAAAGGGCATTTTTGAGCCTGACAGGAGTCGTTATCAGCTGCAAAATGCTGAGGCGGTCACTCGGCTTGGAAGTAAATTGCTATTGTTATATTTTCTTAGTCTTATTGTATTTGCCATTGGTGGATATTTTGGGATTGGTTCCGAAACCTTTTCCAAGCAAATCACGACGATGAGTATGAATGAATTCGAAGCGGGAAAGCTGCTGATCATGGGCGGCAATTTGATTGCCGGTCTCCTTTACCCTTCTTTATACATATTTTTAGCGTCTCTCTATTTTTGGATTATCGGGGAAGTCCCATACATAAAAGTAGTAATCGTTCAAATGATCCTATTTTGCTTGCAGTTATTGGAAAAGGTTTTGCTGATTCCGATGTTCATACTGTTACATGTAGGAAACGATGGCAATCCTTTTTCACTCGGAGTCATAAGTCAGCATTTTCTCAGCAATGATTACTTTATACATGTTTTCAGTGAAATCACCATTTTTCAATTGCTGATTATATCCCTGCAATACTTCTATATAAAGGGATTTTCAGAACGAAATCATTATTTGATTTTTTTATTGGTTGCGCTATTCTATTTGGTCACATGGTTTGCTAAAGCCTTTTTGGCATACATACATGTGGGAGTATTTGTCTAAGGCGGGTGAAGGGGAATGAAAGGGAAATGGAAGATAACCGCGGTCTCCGTTGCATCGATCGTTTTAATAACAGTCAACATATATCTTATTGAAAAGAAAGAAAGCAAAGTGGAACGAACCGTTTTCGTGGAAAACTGGTCAAAGGTAAAAAAAGATACCATTACGGATACCATTCAAACAAAGGCGATTGTGAAGCCTGCAGAAGTGCATGATATTTATTTCGATGCCAAGAAAAATGACTTCCGGAAATTCCTCGTAAAAGAAGGGGATGTGATTACCGCTGGCGCGTCATTGTTTGAGTATACGACAACGGAGCTTGATGCGCTTAAAGCGGATCTATCGGCGGAGAAGACGGCTGCTGAAGGAGAAATTTCAGGGATCGACCAATACATAGCGAAGCTGAGGGCATATCAAGGGAATCTGGACCGTGATCCTGATAAAGCGGTCATTGATGATTCGGTGGAACAAAAGTTGAACATCGATATAACAACGAGCTCCTCGGAGCTTATTAAAAGTAACATCGAGCAAGAAATGTACAAGCAAGAACTCGAAAAAAGCCGTTTGAACGAAAAAGTGAAGATGTTGAGTACCCAGTTAAGTTCAATAGAGACACAGACCAGCGCGGTCGAGACGACAAGTGAGGCTGACGGCATAGTTAAAAATATCAACAAAAACCTTAATAATCCCATCATATCGATTGCTTCGGCAAATATGGGAATTGAAGGGGATTTCTCCGAAAGCGAAATGAAAAAGGCCAAAGTGGGCATGACTATAAAGGCAAGCGTCCCCGATCTAAAAAAGGAATTAAAGGGGAAAATAAGCCGTATCCATTCGTATCCGGCAGAAGAGCCAACACTAACAAAAGATAACCGTTTTCCATTTCAAGCGATGATCGAAACGGAAGGTGAAGAAATTGAGCCGTTGACGGTTGGATCCAAGGTCAGCCTATCCGTTATAACCAATGAAAAGGCGGGGGTACCTTCTGTCCCTGTAGGAGCTGTTCAACAAACCAAAAAACCGCATGTCTACAAATTGACGAAAAAAGGCTATTTGGATAAACAATACGTGACGTTGGGGCTGAAGGCTGAAGGAAAAGAGGAACTTATAAAGGGACCTGCAGTAGGAGATGTCATCCTGATGGAACCGGAGAAAGTGATGAAAAACCATTCTCATTTCATTACGCCCGTTCACTTCGAAAAAGTGAAGACTAAAACCTACAAGAAGTTCACCACTAGGGAAAAGGTAAGATATTTATTGCTAGGAGTCCTTGAAAAATAACTAAATTCCTTGTGTGAAGGGAGTCTGAATAATATATCGGTATAACTATTTTGGATAAATATAGAAAAGGAATTTTTATATAATCGGTCTACTATACTGAATTTTCAGACATTTTTAAAGATTTTTTATATGTTCGACAAGAATAAATATTTACAGATTAAAGTTTTTAGTATAATATTTTATTATAAGTTAATTCGCTTAATCTTATTCAAGAACGGGGGACCCAACTTTGTGGATTTAATCCGCTAGGGGTGAATTCAGAAATGAAAGGGCATTTGTGTTTCCAATTCCTAACCCGACAGCTAACCTCGTCAGCGTCTTTAAGGGAACATGTGTGAATATTCACGCCAATAAGAAATCGACACATGAAGTGTCTTTTTTTTCGGCGTAAAGATAGAGTTTTTCAAAAAAAGAAAAATTACTTTCTTTCTATTAGTATCTGTTTCCCTTACCGAGACAAACGTTTTTGCATCAAAGACTTTATAGAAGGTGAGGAAAGTACATGAAGAAAATTAAATTAAGTTTAGCAAGCCAGATCTTCATTGGTTTAATTCTAGGGATAATCGTTGGAGCCATTTTTTATGGTAATGCGACAGCTCAAAACTTTTTACAGCCATTCGGGGACATTTTCCTAAGAATGATCAAAATGATTGTTGTACCAATCATTGTGTCAAGCCTGATCGTTGCAGTTGCGGGCGTAGGTGATTTGAAAGCTGTAGGTAAATTGGGTGCAAAATCACTTTCATACTTTGTAGTGGTAACCCTTACAGCGATTGCTGTTGGTCTGATTTCAGCTAATATCATCCAGCCTGGTGCCGGTGTGAATATGAATAATCTGGAACAAACAGATATCTCCACATATGTTGATACAGCAGAAACGAAGCAGCATGAATCATTTGTGGACACACTCGTTCACATTGTGCCGTCCAATCCAGTAAAAGCCATGGTAGAAGGCGATATGCTGGCAATCATCTTCTTCTCCGTATTGTTTGGACTAAGTATCGCGGCCATCGGTGAAAAAGGTAAACCAGTATTCCGTTTCTTCCAAGGTACAGCAGAAGGAATGTTCTACTTAACCAATATGGTCATGAAATTCGCTCCTATCGGGGTATTTGCCCTAATTGGTGTGACCATCTCCAAGTTCGGTTTGGAATCTTTAATTCCGTTAGGGAAGTTAGCGCTTTCTGTATATGGAACCATGATTTTCTTTGTTATCGTCGTTCTGGGGCTTATTGCAAAATTTGTAGGATTCAACATCTTTACGTTAATTAGACTTCTTAAAGCGGAATTGATTCTTGCGTTCTCTACTGCAAGTTCAGAAGCCGTTCTTCCGAAAATCATGGAAAAAATGGAGAAAGCGGGATGCCCGAAACATATTGCTACATTCGTTATCCCGACTGGATATTCATTCAACCTTGATGGATCGACATTATATCAAGCATTGGCAGCTATCTTCATCGCTCAAATGTATGGAATTGATTTGAGTGTTTATGAGCAAGTTACGTTAATGCTTGTACTGATGATTACTTCCAAGGGTATTGCAGGCGTACCGGGTGTATCCTTCGTCGTTCTTTTAGCTACATTGGGAACAGTTGGTATTCCTGTCGAAGGTTTAGCATTCATTGCTGGTATCGACCGTATTCTTGATATGGGACGTACGGTAGTCAATGTAATCGGTAATTCACTGGCTGCAATCGTCATCTCTAAATGGGAAGGTCAATTCAACCCTCCATCCGCCGAGGAATTAAAACAAGTTTCTTAATAACGAAAATCCAGAGTGAAGGTTCACTCTGGATTTTTTTTAATTTAAAACGCGGCTTCGTCTATTCATAAGCGGACGACTGCAAAGACCCCCGTATCACACAAGGTCTCAAATGCTCCTGAAATCTTACCATCACACCAGGCGAATTGGGTCATTCCGATTCAGAGGTATTCTGCAGATTGCCTCGGCTTCATCCTTATCATGATTAACCATTTTTTATAATGTGGATATTTAAATGTGCGGAGTTTGTTCATTATATAAAGGTGAAAGTGTAGTGCAAGTTTCCGTATTTAGTGAGGGTGAATGAATATTCTCGGTTATATAACCTACGTCAAAACCAAAAAGTTTGTTAAAATAACAGTATTGATTGCAAGTTCGGAGGGGGTCTGGTTATGAAGAATGTTAGCGATGATATATTATATATGCATATGCAAGCTTCCCAACGGTTTGTCCTATTTAACGGACTCAACTTTCGGGAGTTTTCCTATTCACTGCCACTTGCCTTGGATTCCATCTTATTATTGAAACATCAATTCGATGGTGGGGAATACAATTTGAACGTGCTGCTTGAGAGTGCTTCGTCACAGTCCATCGCCAAGCTTCTTAAAGAAAACGTCCGCTCATATGGTGATTTTTGCTGGGTCGACTTTGAAGAGGAGGAAGGGCTGAATGAGCTGGAAGGAAGGGAACTGGCGGAGCTTTTATATCTAGGTCATACCAAGACCCATTTGCAGCCTCCTTTTTTTCCTAAATTGAATAACCAACTTGCGTACCTTGCACAGGACGATGGATGGTTCAATAAGGTCTATTTTCGATCTCTTTCAACATTTTATATGATGTTGGGAAGTTTAATCCCTCTAAAGCTGGAGCTGCTGAAAGTAGAGCGGACGTGGCTCGGAGTCCGAAAGAAAAAAGAATTAACGGCCATTCCCCTTGAAGTCATTTCCGCCTTGATTCCGATACTTGCCGAGGGCATCGTTTTTTCGTTTCGAGATGTTAAGTATTCAAGAGCGAAAATAGAAATTCCTGTATGGGCCGTTGGTGATTATTTAAACATGGACGAGATGCATGAGGACTTTTCAGACCGAAACGCTGGGGCGCCGGATGTCTTCATCACTTTCAGCAGAAAGGAAAAAATATGGGATTGTGTCATCAAAAATGATTCCTACAAGTGAGATTCTCGATCTTTTCATTCTTTAGTAGTAAGACTTACTATCTCATGCATACAAGATAAGAGGGGGTTCAGTGAACGGCTGCCCTTAGAAATGATTGGAAATGCACCGATGATGGAAGTTTCGCTTTTCCCGTTTTAGTGTAAAATGATACAATGAACATGGTTAAAAGAATATTGGAGGGTAATAACTCATGAAAACTAAACTTGGTTTGCTTTATGGTGGAAAATCTGCGGAGCATGATGTTTCAATGCAGACAGCTTTAGCGGTCATTAAAGCTCTCGATTTAGCAAAGTTTGATATATATCCGATTTACATAACAAAAGAAGGTTCATGGATAAATGGACCGAAATTGACGGCACCTGCCGAGAATGTCGCGGCTTTGACTTTTTTACCTGAAAAAACGACTTCCCCGCTGGCGCTGCAAGCACATTCAACTGATGAAAATAGCGAATCGACTGGATATGACGTCATTTTCCCATTGCTTCACGGACCAAATGGAGAGGACGGCACGGTTCAAGGAATGCTGGAACTGTTAAATCTCCCTTATGTAGGGAATGGCGTATTAGCGTCGTCAGCTGGAATGGATAAGGTTATCATGAAAAACATCTTTGCCCACGCTGGACTTCCTCAAGTGAAATACACGTGGTTCATTCGCTCTGAATGGGAGGCTAATAAGGAAGCTGGCATTAAAAAGGTTCAAGATGAAATAGGGTACCCTTGCTTTGTTAAACCGGCGAACTTAGGTTCCAGTGTCGGCATCAGCAAATGTGATGATGCACATAGCTTGGAAAAAGCGGTAGCTGAAGCTTTCCAATTCGACCGGAAGATCATCATTGAAGAAGGGGTCATTGCTCGGGAAGTGGAGTTTGGCATTCTCGGCAATGACGATCCCGCTTGTTCGGTGGCAGGGGAAATCATCCCTAAAAAAGACTTCGCCTTCTATGATTACTCAGCAAAATACGAGGATGGCAATTCCGCAATGGTCATCCCGGCTGAGATAAGCGAAAGCGAATATGCTGCATTATCCGATATGGCAATAAGAGCCTTCAAGTCATTGGATTGCTCGGGATTGGTCAGAGCTGATTTCTTCTTGACCAAAGATGGTGAAATTTATATTAATGAAGTGAATACGATGCCAGGATTCACTCCTTACAGCATGTTCCCATTACTGTGGAAGCATACGGGAGTCGACTATCCAGCGTTGATTGAAAAACTCGTGAAGCTCGCTTTGGAACGCCATCAAGAAAAACAGCAAATCAAATATACCGTCTAATCATCAGATGATGTATAAGTTATCTCAACAAACCGTCAAATGGTCATTTTTTTGATGGGTCCAAATTAGCAGGAGCCGGCAGTTAACTGGTTTCTGCTTCATTTGGTTAATGGGTGGGGGATAGGTTAATGTTTCGAAGAATGTAGGAGGAACAAAATGATAAAGAGAACGTTAAAACAAGTGCATGAAATGGCAGCTGGATTGAATGATATCACTTCATTTCAATCCGTAGCAATTGAAGGGGTCACCATTGATTCAAGAAAAGTTAAAGAAGGATGCTTGTTCATTCCGCTTAAGGGGGGGCAAGTTGACGGGCACCAGTATGTCAAGCAGGCTTTGGCGGAGGGAGCTGCAGCTTCTTTTTGGCAAAAGGATGTTCCGAATCCACCTACCGAATTACCATTAATCATTGTCGAAAATACGGAAAAAGCACTTCAGGAATTAGCGCGTTCCTACCGTTCTCAGCTGAATATAAGGGTCGTGGGGATTACAGGAAGCAATGGGAAAACCACGACGAAGGATATGACGGCAGCGCTGCTTGCCACTACGTACAAAGTCCATAAAACGAACGGTAATTTCAATAATCACCTAGGCTTGCCACTAACGGTACTTTCGATTGAAGAGGATACCGAAGCGGCCGTTTTGGAGATGGGAATGAGCAGCCGAGGTGAAATCGAATTTTTGTCCAAAATGGCAAAACCTGATGTAGCCATCATTACCAATATCGGTGAATCGCACTTATTGGATTTGGGATCACGTGAGGAAATTGCGAATGCAAAGCTGGAGATTGTCGAAGGCCTGGCGAAAGATGGCGTGCTGATCTATCATGGAGACGAACCGCTGCTTCGCAATCGGATCAAAAGGGATCTCCCTGATTTGAATGTAATATCTTTTGGGCGCACCGAACAAAATGATCTATTTCCACAGCTGATCACCCAAGGGAGCGATAGCACCACATTTTCCATCACGTGTGATGAAAAGGAAGCTGAATACGAAATACCCGTTTTAGGTCATCATAATGTTCTTAATGCATTGGCAGCCATTTTGGTTGCGAAGGAGTTCGGTGTGGATGATTCCTCCATCCGAAAAGGGCTGTCAACCATTCAGTTGACGAATATGAGGATGGAATTGGTTGAGGGCGCAAAAGGGCAGAAAATCATCAATGATGCGTACAATGCGAGTCCAACTTCCGTTAAGGCGGCTGTCGAGCTGATCGAAGGTTTATCCGGTTTCGAGAAAAAAATCCTCGTTCTGGGAGATATGCTGGAGTTGGGACCGCAGGAGAAAGACTTTCATTTGAAAATTGGTGAATTGATTTCAAGTGACCGGATTGATAAGATTTTCACCTATGGCCCTTTGGCCGAGTATATTGGCAAGGGAGCAAGTGGAGCTTTTCCTGCAGAAAATGTTCGGTCCTTCCAAGATAAGCAGAAGCTTATAGAGGAGCTGAAAACATCGACGCAGGCAAATGACATCATCCTTGTGAAAGCGTCCAGGGGCATGAAGCTGGAGGAAGTCGTTCAGGCTTTACAGAAGTAAAGGTCTTTTAAACAGGTTGTTTTTATTTGATCAGTCAGGCTGCAGACCAACTCGATAATCATGGAGTTGATCTGCAGTTTTTTTAGTTCTCTCAAAGAACGTTTCATTTCACTGCAGGCGCTCAGGGGTCTTGTTCCTTTCGTTCGTTTTGAAGCGGCCTATTTTCGTCCTAAAAAAGTGTACCGGCAATGATGCTGATATCATCATCAATTTCGGAATGCGTCATTCTTGATAGCAAGAGCGCTTGTAGTAGGTCGTGTATAGAAAGAAGGGCGTTTTCAATGAATTCCTTCTCGATGCGTTCAGTCCGTTCAGCGGCGGAAGGGCTAGGAGATTTAGAGAGGCCGTCTGAATAAATGATGAAGCGGCTTCCTGGTTGGTAATGAAATACTACTTTTTTTATCGGAGCATCCTTAATGCAGCCTATAGGGCCAGCCCCTTTACTCAATCTGAGAATGTAATTGGTGTCTGGGGCATGCAAAATGGCTGGGGGGTGTCCACAGTTCACATATTCAATGAATCTTTCCCTTGTATTTACGTATGCAATGAAGGCTGAAAAACAGGCATTGATTGTATCTTCCAAATGAATTCCCTGGAATAAACCCCTCATATGCTTTTTCAGTTCCCTGGTTATGATGATGGGGTCCCGTATCCGTTTTATCAGCTCAGGTAT
>NZ_PHNG01000518.1:0-6534 GCF_002803435.1 Bacillus sp. mrc49
CGAGAAAAGAACGTATCCGGTATTAGCTCCGGTTTCCCGAAGTTATCCCAGTCTTATAGGCAGGTTGCCCACGTGTTACTCACCCGTCCGCCGCTAATCTCAGGGAGCAAGCTCCCGTCGATTCGCTCGACTTGCATGTATTAGGCACGCCGCCAGCGTTCGTCCTGAGCCAGGATCAAACTCTCCGAAGAAATGTTTGACTTGCTCATTTGCTTTTTTGATAGTGTGTGCTCACTTAAAATTTAACGTTGGCGCTTTGTTTTGTTCAGTTTTCAAAGAGCAATTAGTTGCCGTTTCCTTAGAAGCGACTTTAATAATATATCAACTATATTATCTTTTGTCAACAACTTTTTTTCTTTCGCTGTCGACTTAGTTATTATATCTAGTATCGAAAACAAAAGCAAGAGTTATTTTAAAATAAATGAAATGGATGAATGATAGTCTGGGATATACCCCTAATAAGATGGAAGGTCATATCTTTTTAGGAGTAGGCCACCCTTAACCATTAAAGTATTTCTTCTATATATAATTCCCGAGTCAGACTTAAATTGATGATTTCTTCACTATCTTTCACCTGGACGATCGGCCTTGTTTGGTTACTGGCATCAATGAAAATGATTTCGGCAATAAAGCCATTGTTCAGCTTGACCCTGCTTCCTATGGAAAAACTGGAGAAGCTTGATAACAAGGTTTTCACTACTTCTATATCAAATTTACCGAAGTCATCATGTAATATCATTTCCAATACTCTAAATGGCGACTGTTTCTTCCTGTATACCCTCTCGGAGGTCATCGCATGAAAGACGTCTGCCACTGCAATGATCTTTGAAAACAAATTCATCGGTTTGGCATTCAGCCTTTTCGGATAACCCGTTCCATCCAGCCTTCCATGATGCTCTAGTATCGCAATCTTTACGCTGTCCTTTATGATGGAGCTATCTTTTATCATTTTATAACTGAAAATGGGGTGATTGTGGATCTCCTCATAATCCTCCGCAGTTAAGTCTTCCATCTTATTTAATAATCTTGGAGCGACCTTAGCCATCCCACAGTCCGCGAGACATCCGCCAATGGCCACCTGGTAGACGTCGGCCTTGCTGTATTTCATTTTAGATGCAATATAGCTTCCTATTAATCCGATGGAAATGGCATGGTGAAAGGTGTAGTCCTCTTTATTGCAGTAATGGTGCAGCATTAAAATGTTGCCTGGTTCCTCCAGTGCTTTATCCACTAGGGGAATAATGATTAAACGGATCATGGCCACCTCTACCTTGCTGCCGGCTTGCCAGTTCCTGAATAATCGCTTATAAGTTTGAACGGACTTAAGATACAAATCGGTAAAATCGGACGACTCTTCCAATTCGTCCAATTCCGGATCTATCACTTCTTTCGGTAAAAACTTCTTTCCATCAATCAACGTTTTTTCAACGCTTACCTCCGAAATTAAAAAAGCCTCCAAAGCCTCAATCGACTCCGCGGTCAATATTGTTTTTTCATACATGATAGGACGGTCGGCGAGACCTCTGATTTCTTTGGAAAGAATACAGCCTTCCGTTAAATAGCGCGTTTTTACTAGCAAATCGGTTCACCTCGATAGTAGTAGTAATGAATATCATTCCACTTGAAAAACATGGTAATAACTATCTTTCTTTATGATTATATACCTACAAATACGTTTTTTCAACACAAGTCCCATGACCTTTTACCCAACAAAAAAGGCCCAGCATTTTATCGCTGGGCCGTTTACCATTATTCTTCTGGATCTTTTTCGGTTTCTTCATTCTCGCTCACAACAGTGGGTTCCGATATTGTTTCTTGATCGGCTGTTGGATCTTGCTCCATATCTGCTTCCTCTTCTTCTTCTCTACCAACGATGGCCACCGTCGAGACATATTCATTGTCTGCGGATTCAAGGCGGATCAGTTTGACCCCTTGAGTATTACGGCCCGTTTTGGAGATGCCTTCGACTTCCATCCGGATCAATACACCTGCAGCTGTAATGAGCATCAAGTCCTCATCTTCACCCGTAACGGTTTTCACGGCGATCAGTTCGCCATTTTTCTCCGTTACATTACATGTTTTTATCCCTTTGCCGCCTCGGCTTTGGATACGGTATTCCTCAGCAGAGGTCCTTTTTCCATATCCATTTTTCGTAACGATCAAGACTTCTTCATCATCTTCAAGGATTTCCATACCGACCACTTCATCATCGGACCTTAAGGATATCCCTTTCACTCCTGCTGCAGTACGGCCCATCGTCCGTACATCCGTCTCTGGGAAACGGATCATCATTCCGGACTTCGTTCCGATGATGATCTGTTTATCTCCATTCGTAAGACGAACGGAAATCAATTCATCATCTTCCCGTAAACCTAGAGCGATTAACCCATTATTACGGATGTTGGCAAAAGAAGACAACGGTGTACGCTTCGATATCCCGTGCCGCGTCGTGAAGAATAAATACCAATCATCGGCAAATTCCTTCACCGGTATGATGGCATTGACCCACTCGCCCTTATCCACTTCCAATAGGTTGATGAGCGGCAAGCCTTTTGCCGTCCTGCCGTACTCAGGTATTTCGTATCCTTTCGAACGGTATACTTTACCTTTGTTCGTGAAGAATAATAGCGTGTCATGAGTCGATGTGGTCAACAAATGACCGACAAAATCATCTGTATTCGTTCCCATGCCCTGAATCCCGCGGCCGCCGCGTTTTTGGCTGCGGTATGTCGTTGCAGGCAGACGTTTAATATAACCGTTATGGGTAAGCGTCACGATGATATTTTCCTCTGGGATTAGATCCTCATCTTCCAAGCTCTCAAAGCCCGCTAATGTGATTTCCGTTCTGCGCTTATCATTAAAACGTTCTTTGATTTCAAGAAGCTCTTCACGGATGATTTCAAGAACCTTTTCTTCATCAGCCAGAATCGCTTTATATTCTGCAATGATGGCCATTAATGCTTGATATTCATCTTCGATTTTTTCGCGTTCCAAACCAGTCAGACGCTGCAAACGCATATCCAAAATGGCCTGTGCCTGTTTTTCGGAAAGTGAAAACTGTGTCATTAACCCTTCACGGGCAATGTCGGTAGTTTGTGAATTACGGATTAAAGATATGACCGCATCCAGATTATCCAGCGCAATCCTCAAGCCCTCTAAAATATGGGCGCGGGCCTCCGCTTTGCGCAATTCAAATTCCGTCCTGCGGCGTATGACCACCTGCTGGTGCTGTAAGTAGTATTGCAGGCATTGTTTTAAGTTCAATACTTTTGGCTGACCGTCAACCAAGGCAAGCAAATTGATCCCGAAGGTTGTCTGCATGGCAGTATGCTTGTACAGGTTATTCAAAAGGACATTTGCATTAACGTCCTTGCGAAGCTCCATGACGATGCGCATGCCATTGCGATCCGATTCATCCCGTAAATCGGTGATGCCTTCGATTTTCTTGTCTCGGGCAAGTTCGGCAATCTTTTCGATCAATCTTGCTTTATTCACTTGATAAGGAATTTCTTTAACTAGGATAACCTGTTTTCCATTAGGTTTTTCTTCAATCTCCACTTTCGCCCGCTGGATGATCGACCCTTTTCCAGTTTCATAGGCTTTCCTGATTCCGCTTCTGCCTAAGATTAACCCGGCTGTCGGGAAGTCGGGTCCTGGAATGTATTCCATCAGCTCCGGTATCGTAATGTCAGGATTTTTGCTTATAGCCAATACGCCGTCAATTACCTCACCTAATTGATGCGGTGGAATATTGGTTGCCATCCCTACCGCTATACCGGATGAACCATTCACCAAAAGGTTAGGGAAACGGGCTGGCATAACGGCTGGCTCTCTTTCCGAACCATCATAGTTATCCTGGAAATTGACCGTGTCTTTATTTAAATCACGAAGCAGCTCCATCGAGATTTTCGACATTCTTGCTTCTGTATACCTCATTGCAGCAGCTTGGTCTCCATCGACTGAACCGAAATTCCCGTGACCATCCACAAGCATATAACGATAGTTAAAGGGCTGCGCCATCCGTACCATCGTTTCATAGACGGCAGAATCACCGTGGGGGTGATACTTACCGATTACTTCCCCAACAATACGTGCCGATTTTTTAAATGGTTTATCCGAAGTCATTCCAAGATCATTCATTGCATAAAGAATTCTTCGGTGCACCGGTTTTAAACCGTCCCTTACATCAGGCAAAGCACGAGACACGATAACGCTCATCGCGTAATCCAAAAAAGATGTCCGCATCTCGGTACTTATATTTATTTCTTTCACACCTGATCTTTCATTTTCTGACATGGAGCCAACCTCCTATAAAAAGCTTATACTCTCGTTTAATATTACTAGAACTATGTAAAGAACAGGATGTAAGAGCATCCTGTCAAAAAATCAAACATCAAGATTTTTTACATAAATTGCATTTTCTTCGATGAAGTTACGTCTAGGCTCAACCTTGTCGCCCATCAGCATCTCGAATGTTTCATCCGCCTCGGCCGCATCTTTCAAGCTGACTTGAAGCAGCGTTCTCGTTTCAGGGTTCATGGTCGTTTCCCATAATTGCTCGGGGTTCATTTCCCCCAGCCCCTTGTAGCGCTGCAGGTTAGGCTTTGGAGTGCTTGGCAAACTCGCCATGATTTCTTCAAGCTGTCGATCGTTATAGGCATAATCCACTTTTTTCCCTTGCTGGATTTTGAAAAGTGGCGGCTGAGCAATGTATATATAACCATATTCGATGATTTTGCGCATATATCTGTAGAAGAATGTCAACATCAGCGTTCTGATATGGGCTCCATCCACATCGGCATCGGTCATGATGACGATTTTATGATATCGGGCCTTTTCAATATTGAATTCATCACCAATTCCCGTTCCTAGTGCGGTGATGATCGTGCCTATTTCCTCATTATGCAAGATTCTATCCAATCTTGCTTTTTCTACGTTCAGGATTTTACCCCTTAGCGGCAAAATCGCTTGGAAATGACGGTCGCGCCCTTGCTTGGCCGAACCTCCCGCCGAGTTTCCTTCAACGATGTACAATTCACTGATAGCCGGGTCCTTGGATGAACAATCCGCCAATTTTCCCGGAAGGTTGGAAACTTCAAGCGCACTCTTCCTTCGAGTCAATTCACGGGCTTTCTTGGCTGCCATACGGGCCCTTGCTGCCATTTGCCCTTTATCGACAATTTTCCTGGCCACGGCCGGATTTTCATATAAGAAAGAATCAAGCCGCTCAGAAAGGATGGAATCAGTTACCGTTCTTACTTCTGAATTTCCAAGTTTGGTTTTCGTTTGACCTTCGAATTGGGGTTCAGGATGCTTGATCGAAATGATTGCCGTCAGGCCTTCCCGGACATCTTCACCGGAGAAATTGGAATCGGCTTCTTTCAGGAGACCGTTTTTCCTTGCATAATCATTGATGACCCGGGTCAGGGCCGTCTTGAATCCCGATTCATGCGTACCGCCTTCATAGGTGTGAATATTATTGGCAAAAGAAAAGACATTGCTGATGTAGCTGTCATTGTATTGCAAAGCTAATTCGACAGAAATCCCATCTTTCTCGCCTTCCATGAAAATCGGCTCCTCATGCAGCACTTCTTTCGAACGGTTCAAGTGCTCGACATAAGATTTAATTCCGCCCTCATAATGATATTCCCTGATTTTCTCTTCTTCTTCACGTTTATCCTCAATGATGAGTTTCAAGCCTTTATTCAGGAACGCAAGCTCACGGATACGGGTGGCTAACGTGTCGAAATCGTACTCCAACGACTCCGTAAAAATTTCGCCATCAGGAATGAAGTGGACCGTCGTACCCGTATGATCGGTTTCCCCGATGATTTTCAAATCTTCCTTCGGAACCCCGCGATTGAATTGCTGATAATGGATTTTGCCATCACGATGGACATACACTTCCAATACCGTCGATAGGGCATTAACGACAGATGCACCGACACCGTGCAGACCGCCGGAGACCTTATATCCCCCGCCGCCAAACTTTCCGCCAGCATGAAGGACCGTCATGATTACTTCTACAGCGGGACGTCCCATTTTTTCATGGATCCCGACTGGAATTCCCCGTCCATTATCGACTACCGTTATGCTATTGTCTTTTTCGATCGTCACTTTGATTTCCGTACAGAAACCCGCTAGTGCCTCATCAATACTGTTATCGACAATTTCCCAAACAAGATGGTGAAGTCCTTTTGCAGAGGTAGTGCCGATATACATCCCCGGACGTTTACGAACTGCTTCTAAGCCTTCCAAAACCTGTATCTGATTCTCATCGTATGCCTGAGCTTGTACTTCTTTTTGTTCCATTGTCATTCGTATCACCTACACTTTTCTTTTGGCATTATCAATTTTCCGAAGTAATTATCGCTTAATTCCTTATATTCCAAGAACATCTATATCATCGATCAATAACGATGGCTGCAGTGAACGCTTTTTCAGAGTGGAAGAAGCAAGCGGTGAATAATAGACTTGCCTATCCGTCACTACTATCGATTTAACCGAGTTTTTTGCTAAATGGGAAGTCACATC
>NZ_PHNG01000519.1:0-1696 GCF_002803435.1 Bacillus sp. mrc49
GGATCTTGATAATCTGTCCAATTTATAAACAAGAACTACATCGATATCTTTTAAATCCTTTATCATTCTTTGTAAGTCAGGACGTTCTAGCGTTGACCCAGAGTAACCTCCGTCCACATAGATATTGAAGATATCCCATCCCTTGGCTTTACAGAATGCTTCCATGCGCTCTTTTTGCACTTCAATACTGTAATTTTCAACTTGCTCTCTTGTACTAACGCGAATATATAAAGCCGCCTTAGTCATAAATAATCACCTTTCAAATTAGAATTTTATGTTTAATGGGGCCATGTACCAAACTAACTTCCCTTTAATGTGAATAGGGTTAAATTCTTGCTCTTTATGATCGTAATATTGTGTAAGGTGTTTTTCGTTAAAGCTTTCTGGCTCCAAAGTAATTCCATTTTGGAATTTGAAAAACCTCTTCAACGTTGCATCATAACCATTAACTGCAACAGCAGCAACATCCCCGTTGTTAACTACTAAAGTAGGATCAATTAATGCCAAAGCATCGGGGGGAACTATTTTATTCATACTATCTCCATTTACTTTTACTAAAAAAGCATGTGGGTATTTATCAGCGACTTCAGAGGGTACATTAACCCATTCTTGTACTTGAACCATTTCTAGTGGAACACCAGCTGCAATCGTTCCTAATAATGGCATTGGTTTTGAAAACCCTTCAACTTTAGGTTGTATAGAAGAATTGATAGGATTAACTTTTGTCTCCTTATCTTCGATAATGTCACTTTTCAAAATACCAAAGTGATCAGCGATTTTTTGAATCGCACCCATTCGAGGATCTTTAATTCCGTTTTCCCATGTAGATACAGCTTTATCGGATACACCAGCAATTTCCGCAAGGTCTTTTTGGGAAAGATTATGTAATTCTCTTAATTTTTTAATGTTTTTACCAATACTCACTTTAAATACCCCCGGTCGGTCAGTTTATAAAATTTACTATAAACTAAAAGTAGAATAATTTCAATATAATAGCGAAAATATTCTACTTTTAATATAGAAGGTGAAATAAAAGTAGAAATTGTAGAAATATTATGCATCAATATCGTTGACAATCTACTAAAAGTAGAATAATATGTGATTGTGAAGGTTAAAAAGCGAGGTGATAACCATGATTCTCACACTGAAACAAGCCAGATTAATAAAGGGGTTTACACAACGCGATATAGCTACAAAGCTTGGTGTACATGTTCAGACTTACAGCAAGATGGAGAAACAACCTGAAGAAGTTACTATCAGGGAAGCCAAAAAAATCTGCGAGATTTTGGAATTAAGCTACGATTTTATTTTTTTTAACACTGACTCTACTTTAAGTAGAGACATTGAAAGAAGTCATTCTTTTTAAAGTAGAGTGAGGTGGTTTCATGCGAATTAAGGAGGACTTAACAATAAGTAGTATGTCCTTAGGTGGTTATGAAATTCCAATTCCTAAGGGATTATCTGAGTTACTTAATAGGTCAGGTGCTTGGAAATATAGAGCACCTGATTCAATCCAAAGTGAAAGTCCTTTAGAGGATTATGATCGTACTGTTGTTAAGGAAAATGGTCATTTAAGAACATATCTAACCTACAAAAAACCAGTTGAAAAGTCCGGAAAAAATAAAAAGGTTTCTTAAAGGGGGTAACTCATTGGGCATGGTCATGGTTTACGGTTTCGTAGGGGCGCTGCTGTTTT
>NZ_PHNG01000520.1:0-1530 GCF_002803435.1 Bacillus sp. mrc49
ATGAAAGCAGGAAGAAACTAAGTAAACGGGATGAATCGATCATTCAATTCATTGAGCAATATGAAGAACTTGGATACCTGCCTGAGGCCTTATTCAATTTCATTACATTACTTGGCTGGTCTCCGGTCGGGGAGGAAGAAATCTTCACGAAGGAAGAATTCATTAATATTTTCGATGCAGATCGATTGTCCAAATCACCGGCACTTTTCGATAAGCAAAAGCTTACGTGGATGAATAATCAGTATGTGAAGCAACTGGATGCTGATTCGGCAGTGGAATTGTCATTGCCCCACTTGATTGAAGCCGGAAAGGTCTCCAAATCAATGACAGCAGATGAGAAAGAGTGGGTACATGGCCTTGTGTCCCTTTATCAAGAGCAGATGAGCTTCGGGGCGGAAATCGTTGAGCTATCCCAACTGTTTTTCAAGGATGAGGTCGAGTTCGAAGCGGAAGCGAAGGAAGTGCTGGCTGAGGAACAAGTACCGGAGGTCATGAAGGCTTTCCTTCAGGAAATCGAGGGTCTGGAAGAGTTTAGTGCCGATGAAATCAAGAAGTCGATTAAAGCGGTCCAAAAAAGCACCGGCCATAAAGGGAAAAAATTATTCATGCCAATTCGGGCTGCCGTTACCGGTCAAACACATGGTCCTGATTTGCCTAAGGCGATATCGTTATTGGGTAAGGAAAAAATTAAACAACGGCTACAGAGTATTTTATATTAACAATTAGTCAAAAATGTAATATAGTATTTAATAATCTTACAAAAGAACGCGTAGATGGGGAGAAGTAAGGAAACGATGCTTTTTAGAGAGAACCATAACCTGCTGAAAGTGGTTTAAGCCTCTCGTTTTCCGAAATGCACCCTTGAGTCCTTTGCTGAACTAACTTATAGTAGGCACAGGCGGAATGTCCTCCGTTACAAGGATTAAAGTTGGGGATGGAAAGACAGGGTTATGATGAACCTGCTTCGTACATGCCAAACAGAGTGGAACCGCGCTTGAAGCGTCTCTGTCTATTTCGACAGAGACGCTTTTTTATATGCATAAAAAGCTAATGGGAGATGCAGGAGAAGTACGGAACATAGGGGGGATCATTTTGTTCAAGATGTTTAAAGAGGATATCGAAGTGGTTTTTGATCAAGACCCTGCTGCGCGCAGCTATTTGGAGGTCATCTTGACTTATGCGGGTTTACATGCAATCTGGAGTCATAGGATGGCACACGCCCTGTTTAAGAAGAAGTTTTTTTTCCTGGCGAGAAGCATATCCCAAGTCAGCCGCTTTTTTACCGGGATTGAAATCCATCCAGGGGCCACCATCGGCCGTCGCTTCTTCATCGACCACGGAATGGGAATCGTCATCGGCGAAACGTGCGAGATTGGTGATAATGTATCTGTCTTTCAAGGCGTAACCCTTGGCGGGACAGGAAAGGAAAAAGGGAAACGTCATCCGACGATAAAGGATAATGTACTGATTGCAACTGGAGCAAAGGTTCTGGGTTCGATCACTATCGGGGAGAACTCCAAAATCGGTGCT
>NZ_PHNG01000521.1:0-1913 GCF_002803435.1 Bacillus sp. mrc49
GCTTTGATCGGATAATCGTAGTTCAATGGTTCATCGAAACCAAATGCTTTGAGTCCGCTTGTGAATTTTTCCTTACCAAGCCCCAATGCTTTCTGGGCAAAATAAATATTATCCGAATAAATTAATGCTTTCTCCATATCAATGGGGACACCCGGGTCAGAGACCCTTGTGATCGAATGGTCTTTCCATGTCGATTTAGCCCACGTTTTCCCTTGGATCTTGATCGCCTCGTTCGGATCGACTCCATTTTTCAAGGCGATTGCCGCCGTGAGGGCCTTTATCGTCGAGCCCGGTGCGAAGGTCGAACTGAAGCGATTAAGCAATGGCTTCCGGGAATCTTCCTCCAGCGCTTTCTGCTCTTCCTTTGTTATCCCAAAAATATATTTATTGGGGTCAAAGGAGGGACTTGATACAAGTGCAAGCGTTTCGCCCGTTACCGGATCAAGAGCCGTTGCTGATCCAGCTTCGTTCTTATATTGCTTGAAGATATCCTTTTGAAGCTCCGCATCGATGGTTAATGTAATCGTTTCTCCCTCTTCAGCAGGCTTTTCAGCAATCACTTTTTCTTCGCCAGCTTCTGTTCTAATATAGATCTTGCCTCCTGGCTTTCCTTTCAAGCGACCTTCCAACACTTCCTCAAGACCGCGCTTGCCTATATCATCGCTTGCGGTATACCCTTTACCTTGCAATTTCTCCAAATCTTCGGCAGATGCCGCACCGACATATCCGATGAGATGGGCCGTAGATTCTTTGTATGGATAGATCCGGGCTTCCGTATTATTGACCGATACCCCAGGAATCGCCAATAGCTTTTCCAATGCTGCCGTATTATCACTGGACATTTTCTTGATGGGCACGAAATAACCTGGCTTTACCCAAGATTGCGTTAACTTCTTATCTATCTCGTCAGTGGACATATTAAGCATACCAGCGACCTTTTTGACCGTTTCGGTTTCGTTAGTCATTTTCTCTGGCACAATCCCCACTTCCGAGACCGTGCCATTCATGGCAAGTCCGCGCTCATTCCGGTCGACAATTTCCCCGCGAATGGCTGGATAGGTTTGAACCGATATCTTTTCACCAGCTTTCAACTGGGGGAATATATAGCTTTCATCCCACTTAATGTACCAATTCTCCTGGTCACCCTCCCCTTCCTTGATAAGGGTCGCCTGATGATCGGAATTGACCTCCCCTGCCATCGTTGACATATCAACGGTATAAGCAAGATTTACTTCTTCTCCATCTTTATGCTTTTTTTCTTCTTTGGGCTGTTTATAATTCACCTTTAACTGGTCCACTTCTATGCCCTTATAGATTTTTTCATAACGCTCCGCAAATTCATCCGCGCTGATTTCTTTCTTCGTTTCAGGTGACAAATATTCATACATCTTCGTAAAATCCTGTTTATTCCAAAGTTTGGTGTATGCCGCAAAGCGCTCTTCCGGACTTGGCTCATCCGAGCAGCCGGCCAGGAACAGTACGCTCATCAACAATAAGCTGGAAACTAAAGCCAGTTTCTTCATGATTTCCTCCTAATGAATAGTTAGAATGATATACGTATAGTTTATCAAAATATTAGGGGAATGGGGGAATTTGTATGACCAATTTCTTCATTTTGCTACTTTATCATAGTTTTACTAAAGCATAAGTCCTGGATGCCGGACCCAGATTGTAGAAAAAACCGGGGCTATCCACATGTCCTCCGCCCGCGAAAAGCTAAGCCCCTGCTGTGAAACGGAACTGATAAAGGACAAATCCAAAACATGGTAAACATCAAACTTCCTCTCTTTATCACGCTAAGTGGAATGAAACGAAACAACCGGATCTTAAAAACAAAAAACCGCAGACAACTCCATTACCGAGCTGTCTACGGGCATAATTTTTTGAACATGGACTATAGCATTCTTTTTTTT
>NZ_PHNG01000522.1:0-1461 GCF_002803435.1 Bacillus sp. mrc49
GTTTAGGAAATGTCCAATTCGATAGCTGCAACTTGAATTTAAGTGCCTTCGGTTATGCATCATTAAAACAAGTGAAATTCGCTCATTGCTCATTGGAAAGCGCAGATTTTTATGAGTGTACGTTCAAGAAAGTGATGTTCGATGCCTGCAGATTGAATGAAGTGAATTTTTCCCGGACGCCACTTAAAGGAATCGACCTTAGCAGTTCCACCTTCCAAAGGCTGACCGTATCCTTGGAGGATCTAAACGGCTGCGAGGTTTCCCCGGATCAAGCGATAGGCTTTGCTTCCATGCTCGGACTGAAAATCAAAGAGTGACCTATAATGGGTCATTTATATGAACTCAGTGGATCGCCAATTTGGTGGTCCTTTTTTTTTGCGGGGTGCGGCCATGAATATATTGTTTATGTAAATAAATCATGCAGAATGTTTCCACAAATTAAGGTTTGCTTTACAATATTTGTTAGGTAGGTTGAAGGGGGTCAACGATGATTATCAATAAGGTCACTTTATACAGTCATGTCTTGGATGAAATGCGGGATTTTTATGTAGGTGAGTTAGGGTTCGAGTTACACTCACTAACCGATGATGGTTTTGCCATTAAGGTGGGGGAGAGTGTGCTGGAGATGAAAAGCTATCATCTCCAAGATAAGCCCTTTTATCATTTTGCCATAAACATTCCGACGAATTTATTTACCTCGGCAAAAAAATGGGCAAAGTCCAAGGTAGAGTTAATGAAGGAAGATGGTGTGGACGAAGTTCATTTTAGCCTTTCAGATGCCCATGCCTTTTATTTTTTGGACCCATCAGGCAACATTGTCGAGTTCATATCCAGGTATGCCGTATCACCTGAATCCCAGTCAAAGACTTTCTGCGCACGAGAATCGTTGTGCATAAGCGAAATAAACCTTACGACAGATGAAGTGGGGGATATCGGGAATACGTTGATGGGCTTAGGGCTGCCGGTAAGGAAGGATGAATCGATAAATGAAGGCCGATTGAATTTTATAGGGCAGCATGAGGAAGGTTCGTTTTTACTGTTGGGTCCCAGGAATAGGCGCTGGTTTTTTTCGGATAGGGTGTCGGAATCCTTTCCGCTTTCGGTGGTCATTGATGACCAGCTGACCATTTCATTGGATGATGAAGGAAAGATGAAGGCTGAATCAGGTGTAACCGGCCAAGGAGGGCGATCGTTATATGTCAGAAAAGATTTGGAATGAGGTAGATTTATATTTTAGTACTAAGCTTCATACGACGGATCAGATCATGGATTCGATATTGAAAGCGAATGCTGAAGCGGGGCTGCCAGCGATTGATGTATCTCCAAACCAAGGGAAATTCCTTCATCTGTTAGCGAGACTCACTGGAGCGAAAAGCATCTTGGAAATCGGGACCCTTGGCGGCTATAGCAGTGTGTGGCTCGCTCGTGCTTTGCCGGAAAATGGCCGGTTGATAACGCTGG
>NZ_PHNG01000523.1:0-973 GCF_002803435.1 Bacillus sp. mrc49
GTTGCTTCCTTAACGACAGCTGGCTTGGTTATTCCGATGTTAGGCCAGACGGACGTTAACCTCGCTCTAGTCGTTCTTGCTACAGGAGCGGGAAGTTTAATTGCTTCACACGTTAACGATGCCGGATTCTGGATGTTTAAAGAGTACTTTGGTTTAAGCATGAAAGAAACGTTTGCAACATGGACCTTACTTGAGACGATCATTTCAGTAGCTGGATTAGGCTTCATTCTATTGATCAGCTTATTCGTATAGGTCTTTCCCGGCAGTAAATCCCCCCATTTATCGGAGGGTTTACTGCCTATTATTCTTACATAAAAGGAGAAGAAATAATGTTCAATTCAATTGGTGTAATTGGTTTAGGGGTTATGGGCAGCAATATCGCCTTAAATATGGCTAGTAAAGGGGAACAAGTAGCCGTCTATAACTATACAAGAGATTTAACGGACCAGCTTGTTGCCAAGCTGGACGGTCAGTCGCTCCATCCGTATTACGAAATCCAGGACTTTGTTCAGTCACTGGAAGCCCCAAGAAAGATTTTCCTGATGGTGACGGCAGGCAAGGCGATCGATTCGGTGATCACATCATTGCTTCCTCATCTTGAATCAGGCGATATTATCATGGACGGCGGTAACTCCCATTATGTTGATACGGAACGCAGATATGATGAATTGAAACCTAAAGGCATCAGTTATTTAGGCATTGGTGTTTCTGGCGGGGAAGTCGGGGCATTAAAGGGGCCTTCAATCATGCCAGGTGGGGATAAAGACGCCTATGAAAAAGTAGCTCCGATCCTGACGAAAATCGCGGCCAAAGTAAATGAAGAGCCTTGCTGTACCTATATCGGCCCAAAGGGATCAGGTCATTTTGTGAAAATGGTGCATAACGGGATCGAGTATGCAGATATGCAATTAATCGCCGAAGCTTACACTTTCCTAAGAGAAAGACTCCATTTGGAAGTGAATGAAATTGCTGA
>NZ_PHNG01000524.1:0-6415 GCF_002803435.1 Bacillus sp. mrc49
CGGATACGACGATGCTTGACGTGCTAACTGACCAATTCATCCAGTATGCAGCGAAAATTGTCGAAAGAAGATATGAGTTTCTTTCAAAGCTCCAGCAATGGGCAGAGCCGATCCATTCGGGGATCTCCAGAAATCTAGAAGTATTGAAAATCCAATATAAACCGTCGCTTGATGTATCAGAATCTATGGATTTGACGAAAATGATAGAAGTATACACAGAAAAATTTGATAAAATAAAAACAAGGGAAATTGAACGGGGTGTAACGCTGGTCGGTCCTCATCGTGACGACCTGGTTTTTTTTGTGAATGACCGTGATGTCCAGACATATGGTTCACAAGGACAGCAGCGTACAACCGCGCTCTCCCTGAAGCTTGCCGAAATCGAGCTGATCCATGAGGAAATCGGCGAGTATCCCATTTTATTATTGGATGATGTGCTATCGGAACTTGACGATTTCCGTCAATCCCATTTACTGAATACGATTCAAGGAAAAGTGCAAACATTCGTGACGACACCCTCCGTTGATGGAATCGATCATCAAACCCTGAGAGAAGCGACCACCTTTTATGTTAGTCAAGGAAGTATAAAAAAGGTTAAATGATGAGGTGAATGTATGTATCTCCATATTGGTGAAGACGTTCTTGTGAAAACGGATGATGTCATAGCCATTTTAGATAAGAAGCTGCTCCAGGCATCTCCGATCATGATAGAGTTTTTGGAGAAAAAGTCTGATGTGACTTCCCATTTAGCAAAAAACTCGGTTAAATCGATAGTAGTGACGGATAGGCAAGTCTATTATTCACCGCTTGCTTCTTCCACTCTGAAAAAGCGTTCACTGCAGCCATCGTTATTGATCGATGATATAGATGTTCTTGGAATATAAGGAATTAAGCGATAATTACTTCGGAAAATTGATAATGCCAAAAGAAAAGTGTAGGTGATACGAATGACAATGGAACAAAAAGAAGTACAAGCTCAGGCATACGATGAGAATCAGATACAGGTTTTGGAAGGCTTAGAAGCAGTTCGTAAACGTCCGGGGATGTATATCGGCACTACCTCTGCAAAAGGACTTCACCATCTTGTTTGGGAAATTGTCGATAACAGTATTGATGAGGCACTAGCGGGTTTCTGTACGGAAATCAAAGTGACGATCGAAAAAGACAATAGCATAACGGTAGTCGATAATGGACGGGGAATTCCAGTCGGGATCCATGAAAAAATGGGACGTCCCGCTGTAGAAGTAATCATGACGGTCCTTCATGCTGGCGGAAAGTTTGGCGGCGGGGGATATAAGGTCTCCGGCGGTCTGCACGGTGTCGGTGCATCTGTCGTTAATGCCCTATCGACGGTATTGGAAGTGTATGTCCATCGTGATGGCAAAATCCATTATCAGCAATTCAATCGCGGGGTTCCGAAGGAAGATTTGAAAATCATCGGGGAAACCGATCATACGGGTACGACGGTCCACTTCATTCCTGATGGCGAAATTTTTACGGAGTCGTTGGAGTACGATTTCGACACGTTAGCCACCCGTATCCGTGAGCTTGCGTTCCTGAATAAAGGCTTGAAACTCATCATTGAGGATAAACGTGAAGAAGAAGAGAAAATCAGGGAATATCATTATGAGGGCGGAATTAAATCTTATGTCGAGCACTTGAACCGTTCGAAAGAAGTGCTGCATGAGGAGCCGATTTTCATGGAAGGCGAGAAAGATGGGATTTCTGTCGAATTAGCTTTGCAATACAATGACAGCTACATCAGCAATGTCTTTTCTTTTGCCAATAATATTCACACCTATGAAGGCGGTACGCATGAATCGGGATTCAAGACGGCCCTGACCCGGGTCATCAATGATTATGCAAGGAAAAACGGTCTCCTGAAAGAAGCCGATTCCAATTTCTCCGGTGAAGATGTCCGGGAAGGCCTGACGGCAATCATTTCGATCAAGCATCCTGAACCCCAATTCGAAGGTCAAACGAAAACCAAACTTGGAAATTCAGAAGTAAGAACGGTAACTGATTCCATCCTTTCTGAGCGGCTTGATTCTTTCTTATATGAAAATCCGGCCGTGGCCAGGAAAATTGTCGATAAAGGGCAAATGGCAGCAAGGGCCCGTATGGCAGCCAAGAAAGCCCGTGAATTGACTCGAAGGAAGAGTGCGCTTGAAGTTTCCAACCTTCCGGGAAAATTGGCGGATTGTTCATCCAAGGACCCGGCTATCAGTGAATTGTACATCGTTGAAGGAAACTCGGCGGGAGGTTCGGCCAAGCAAGGGCGCGACCGTCATTTCCAAGCGATTTTGCCGCTAAGGGGTAAAATCCTGAACGTAGAAAAAGCAAGATTGGATAGAATCTTGCATAATGAGGAAATAGGCACGATCATCACCGCACTAGGAACGGGAATTGGTGATGAATTCAATATTGAAAAGGCCCGATATCATAAAATCGTCATCATGACCGATGCCGATGTGGATGGAGCCCATATCAGAACGCTGATGTTGACATTCTTCTACAGATATATGCGCAAAATCATCGAATATGGTTATATATACATTGCTCAGCCGCCACTTTTCAAAATCCAGCAAGGGAAAAAAGTGGATTATGCCTATAACGATCGACAGCTTGAAGAAATCATGGCGAGTTTGCCAAGCACTCCAAAGCCTAACCTGCAGCGCTACAAGGGGCTGGGGGAAATGAACCCCGAGCAATTATGGGAAACGACCATGAACCCTGAAACGAGAACGCTGCTTCAAGTCAGCTTGAAAGATGCGGCCGAGGCGGATGAAACATTCGAGATGCTGATGGGCGACAAGGTTGAGCCTAGACGTAACTTCATCGAAGAAAATGCAATTTATGTAAAAAATCTTGATGTTTGATTTTTTGACAGGATGCTCTTACATCCTGTTCTTTACATAGTTCTAGTAATATTAAACGAGAGTATAAGCTTTTTATAGGAGGTTGGCTCCATGTCAGAAAATGAAAGATCAGGTGTGAAAGAAATAAATATAAGTACCGAGATGCGGACATCTTTTTTGGATTACGCGATGAGCGTTATCGTGTCTCGTGCTTTGCCTGATGTAAGGGACGGTTTAAAACCGGTGCACCGAAGAATTCTTTATGCAATGAATGATCTTGGAATGACTTCGGATAAACCATTTAAAAAATCGGCACGTATTGTTGGGGAAGTAATCGGTAAGTATCACCCCCACGGTGATTCTGCCGTCTATGAAACGATGGTACGGATGGCGCAGCCCTTTAACTATCGTTATATGCTTGTGGATGGTCACGGGAATTTCGGTTCAGTCGATGGAGACCAAGCTGCTGCAATGAGGTATACAGAAGCAAGAATGTCGAAAATCTCGATGGAGCTGCTTCGTGATTTAAATAAAGACACGGTCAATTTCCAGGATAACTATGATGGTTCGGAAAGAGAGCCAGCCGTTATGCCAGCCCGTTTCCCTAACCTTTTGGTGAATGGTTCATCCGGTATAGCGGTAGGGATGGCAACCAATATTCCACCGCATCAATTAGGTGAGGTAATTGACGGCGTATTGGCTATAAGCAAAAATCCTGACATTACGATACCGGAGCTGATGGAATACATTCCAGGACCCGACTTCCCGACAGCCGGGTTAATCTTAGGCAGAAGCGGAATCAGGAAAGCCTATGAAACTGGAAAAGGGTCGATCATCCAGCGGGCGAAAGTGGAGATTGAAGAAAAACCTAATGGAAAACAGGTTATCCTAGTTAAAGAAATTCCTTATCAAGTGAATAAAGCAAGATTGATCGAAAAGATTGCCGAACTTGCCCGAGACAAGAAAATCGAAGGCATCACCGATTTACGGGATGAATCGGATCGCAATGGCATGCGCATCGTCATGGAGCTTCGCAAGGACGTTAATGCAAATGTCCTTTTGAATAACCTGTACAAGCATACTGCCATGCAGACAACCTTCGGGATCAATTTGCTTGCCTTGGTTGACGGTCAGCCAAAAGTATTGAACTTAAAACAATGCCTGCAATACTACTTACAGCACCAGCAGGTGGTCATACGCCGCAGGACGGAATTTGAATTGCGCAAAGCGGAGGCCCGCGCCCATATTTTAGAGGGCTTGAGGATTGCGCTGGATAATCTGGATGCGGTCATATCTTTAATCCGTAATTCACAAACTACCGACATTGCCCGTGAAGGGTTAATGACACAGTTTTCACTTTCCGAAAAACAGGCACAGGCCATTTTGGATATGCGTTTGCAGCGTCTGACTGGTTTGGAACGCGAAAAAATCGAAGATGAATATCAAGCATTAATGGCCATCATTGCAGAATATAAAGCGATTCTGGCTGATGAAGAAAAGGTTCTTGAAATCATCCGTGAAGAGCTTCTTGAAATCAAAGAACGTTTTAATGATAAGCGCAGAACGGAAATCACATTAGCGGGCTTTGAGAGCTTGGAAGATGAGGATCTAATCCCAGAGGAAAATATCATCGTGACGCTTACCCATAACGGTTATATTAAACGTCTGCCTGCAACGACATACCGCAGCCAAAAACGCGGCGGCCGCGGGATTCAGGGCATGGGAACGAATACAGATGATTTTGTCGGTCATTTGTTGACCACATCGACTCATGACACGCTATTATTCTTCACGAACAAAGGTAAAGTATACCGTTCGAAAGGATACGAAATACCTGAGTACGGCAGGACGGCAAAAGGCTTGCCGCTCATCAACCTATTGGAAGTGGATAAGGGCGAGTGGGTCAATGCCATCATACCGGTGAAGGAATTTGCCGATGATTGGTATTTATTCTTCACGACGCGGCACGGGATATCGAAGCGTACACCGTTGTCTTCTTTTGCCAACATCCGTAATAATGGGTTAATCGCTCTAGGTTTACGGGAAGATGATGAATTGATTTCCGTTCGTCTTACGAATGGAGATAAACAGATCATCATCGGAACGAAGTCCGGAATGATGATCCGTTTCCCAGAGACGGATGTACGGACGATGGGCCGTACTGCAGCAGGAGTGAAAGGGATATCCTTAAGGTCCGATGATGAAGTGGTCGGTATGGAAATCCTTGAAGATGATGAAGAAGTCTTGATCGTTACGAAAAATGGATATGGAAAAAGGACCTCTGCTGAGGAATACCGTATCCAAAGCCGAGGCGGCAAAGGGATAAAAACATGTAATGTAACGGAGAAAAATGGCGAACTGATCGCCGTGAAAACCGTTACGGGTGAAGATGAGGACTTGATGCTCATTACAGCTGCAGGTGTATTGATCCGGATGGAAGTCGAAGGCATCTCCAAAACGGGCCGTAATACTCAAGGGGTCAAACTGATCCGCCTTGAATCCGCAGACAATGAATATGTCTCGACGGTGGCCATCGTTGGTAGAGAAGAAGAAGAGGAAGCAGATATGGAGCAAGATCCAACAGCCGATCAAGAAACAATATCGGAACCCACTGTTGTGAGCGAGAATGAAGAAACCGAAAAAGATCCAGAAGAATAATGGTAAACGGCCCAGCGATAAAATGCTGGGCCTTTTTTGTTGGGTAAAAGGTCATGGGACTTGTGTTGAAAAAACGTATTTGTAGGTATATAATCATAAAGAAAGATAGTTATTACCATGTTTTTCAAGTGGAATGATATTCATTACTACTACTATCGAGGTGAACCGATTTGCTAGTAAAAACGCGCTATTTAACGGAAGGCTGTATTCTTTCCAAAGAAATCAGAGGTCTCGCCGACCGTCCTATCATGTATGAAAAAACAATATTGACCGCGGAGTCGATTGAGGCTTTGGAGGCTTTTTTAATTTCGGAGGTAAGCGTTGAAAAAACGTTGATTGATGGAAAGAAGTTTTTACCGAAAGAAGTGATAGATCCGGAATTGGACGAATTGGAAGAGTCGTCCGATTTTACCGATTTGTATCTTAAGTCCGTTCAAACTTATAAGCGATTATTCAGGAACTGGCAAGCCGGCAGCAAGGTAGAGGTGGCCATGATCCGTTTAATCATTATTCCCCTAGTGGATAAAGCACTGGAGGAACCAGGCAACATTTTAATGCTGCACCATTACTGCAATAAAGAGGACTACACCTTTCACCATGCCATTTCCATCGGATTAATAGGAAGCTATATTGCATCTAAAATGAAATACAGCAAGGCCGACGTCTACCAGGTGGCCATTGGCGGATGTCTCGCGGACTGTGGGATGGCTAAGGTCGCTCCAAGATTATTAAATAAGATGGAAGACTTAACTGCGGAGGATTATGAGGAGATCCACAATCACCCCATTTTCAGTTATAAAATGATAAAAGATAGCTCCATCATAAAGGACAGCGTAAAGATTGCGATACTAGAGCATCATGGAAGGCTGGATGGAACGGGTTATCCGAAAAGGCTGAAT
>NZ_PHNG01000525.1:0-9993 GCF_002803435.1 Bacillus sp. mrc49
AAACTACCTAAATTAATGACTCCATTTGATAAAAACTTAAGGAGACCAGCTCCGCCACGCGTAATCTTTCCGACGCCGGTAACTAAACCACCAATTCCAATCGTTAAAAATCCAAGTGCCGCGCCTACACCCGCTACACCCACACCAATCGCCGACCATTTTGCAATGGAATGCTGCGTACCCTCGTCTAATTTATTGAACCAGCCAACTACATCCTCTATGGTTCCGGCCGCAGTTTTTATGGTCGGGATCAAGGCAGTTCCGAACGTCGTGGCAGCACTCTCCGCTTCACCCTTCATTTTTTCAATAGAGCCTTTTAATGTGTCCATTTTAGTTTTTGCTACATCATCGGCACTAATTTTATTAATGGCTACGCCCATCTTGTCAAACTCTTCAGCCCCTGATTTACTAGCAATCATGGCGCCTCGAATGGCATCCGAACCAAAAATGGTATTAAAGGCATTGATTTTTTGTTCTTTGGAAAGATTCTTTGTAGACTTTTGAAGAATATTGAAAACTTCAGACATGGATTTAACATTACCTTGCTCATCAAAGAAGGAAGATGAAAGGTACCCACTCGTTTTTTGAAGCCGATCGTATTCTTTTCTCAATTTTGCTTTAGATGCCCCAGAACCAAGTTCTTGTTTGGCTAATTCTTTGAATGCCTTATCTAAATCTGGAACGGTTCTCGAAGCTGGCTGGATGCCCTTTTCCACTAAGTATTTATAGCCGGCCGTTGTATTGGTTGTCGCAATGCCCAATTCAGCCATTGCCGTTGCAGCTGCATCAGTCTGTGGAGACAACCGCATGATCATGGTTTTTAAGGATGTACCTGCATCGCTTCCTTTAAGCCCCGCTTGAGCAAAAACTGCCAATGCTGTATTTGTATCTGCAAAGCTAAACCCAACGGGCCCTGCCACACTTGAAACCTGGGATAAGGAATAATTCATTTCTTCCACAGATGTGGCGGAAGCATTTGCGGAACCGGCTAATAAGTCGGCTGCCTTGGCCATATCAATATTGTCATCTCTAAATGAATTCAACACGGTGGAGGCAATTTCAGCTGCTTGACCTAATTCCAATTCACCAGCTGTGGCTAATGAAAGGGCAGATTTTAGACCACCACTCATGATTGCGTCTAAATCAACACCAGCTTTAATCAATTCCTGCATCCCGATGGCCACTTCTTTATTACTGTACTTCGTTTCCAGTCCCAGGTCTTTTACAAGGGTATTGATCCCACTCCCGTATTTTTTCCACTCATGTGGGTTCATGAGCGCTTTAATATCAGCCATAGCTTGTTCAAAATCAGCTGCTTGCTTGATGGTATAGCCTAGGCCTACGCCGCCGGCTAAAGTAATCCCGCTAAAGCTAGATGAAATGGATTGGCCTGTATCATTTAGTGTTGAACCCGTAGTCAGGGCACGATCGGATAAACCTCGAAGCTTCGATTCTGCTTTTCCAATATCATCTGCTAACTTACCAATAGAGGGGTGAACAGTGGAGATTTTTCGGTTCAGAGTATTGAACGATGAATTCAATTTATGTTGCTCATCCACAAGGGACTTGTATTTGTTTTTAGCCTCATCGACTCTACGATCATGTTCGCCAAATTCCCTTGTCAAATCCGCAACTTTTTGTTTTTGGGTATCAACGATTTGTTGATGGATCTTCGCCTGGTCACTCAATCCTTTAAGCTTATCTTTTTGAGCAGAAAAGGCTAACCCGCTTTTTTTCTGACTTTCCACATTGTCGTCCGTCTTCTTTTTAAGTTTGGCCAGTTCGGATTCTAAATCTTTCGTGGACGATGTGTAGTCGAGCATTTTGCCGGTAGCATCTTTTACTTGCTTTTGCCAGGCACTTTGTCGCTGAATAGCTGTATTAATTTCTTTATTTAAATCTTGTATGACCTTCGAACTTTCCGCATTTGTCTTGAGTTCATTTTTGCGTTTTTCATTCAATTGCTGAATGCGTTTCTCGTTCAGAGACATGATTTTGTTCAAGCCTGTAACCTGTTTCCCTAATGCACCATACTTATCATCGGCATTATTCAACACGGCCATATTGGCTTTCATTTCTCGTTCAGCGCTTTTTATCGACCGATTTACAGCCGTTAAAGATTTGGTGAAGTTGGCGGACGATAAGTCCATTTCGATGATCATTTTTCCGAGTGGCTGATTTTTTCCTATCAATTAGTTTCCTCCTTTCCTACGATAATATTTTTACAAGGTCCGCCAAATCCATGGCCTTTTCTTTTGTTGGTTTTGCATCATTATTTAATATTTCCATCAAATGATAGTAATCGGCATTAACGATGTCGTGATAGCTCATTCCCTGCTTCATTAAATCCAAAAATAACGCATTCAGATTTTCAATAGCTTGTTGTGGAGTTAATCCAGTACCGGCTCCATTTCTCCGTCCTTCATGTACTGAATCAACTTCTGTTTCTTTTTTTCGCTGTAACCAAGAACTTGGTAATATACTTCATATAATTTTTCCATTAATTCATGAGCCTGGATACCGTCTAAAATGTCATCTGCTTTGACGCCAAATAAATCAGCGACGAAAGTGACCAGGGCCATCGTTGATTCTTCGTCATCCTCATAGACCGCATTATTCAGCTTCAATGCTGTGATTAATTGTTTGCCGCTTACCCATGTTTGCGTAAGGGTTTTGACTTCTTTCGTTTTTGAATTCGTTAAGTCTAATTGATACATGATTCATTCCTCCAATTTTTATTAATAAAAAAATGAAAAAGCCCTCCGCAAGGAAGGCTTCTAATTATCCAGCAGGTGGTGTAGCTGGGGGAAATGTATAGGTTTTTAATTTCGCCGCGAGTTCCGAACCGATCCCGTAAGCAATGGTTTCTCCATCATTATTCGACACACATTCCATCGTCAGCTTTTCATCGTCTGGCTCTACTGGTTTATTTTCACTTGTTTTTAGTGAAACATCCCCGGCAGACATTTTTCCTTTCAATAAAGCGAAGAAAACTGGCTGGCCTGTTGCATCTTCCGATTCCAGTAATACGGCAACATAGGGAGCCTCAGTACGTTCTCCAATCAATGTAAAGCCATCGGTGTGTTTCTTACGGCCCAGCACCGCGACTGCCATTTCTTCCGGCACGTCTAAAATGCTTAGCTCCGCTTTAACGTCCCCAGTGCCTTTTGCATTCACATAATACGCCACATTTGAGGCAAATGACTTTATGGATTCAGGGGAAATTCCTGAAATGGTGGCTTCCTTGGTACCACCCTTATTAGTTTTCCCTTCTATCACAAACACATCTTTTGTGACTTTCCCATTCACATCTAAAACGCCTACCGTCGCTCGCTTGAAGCCTACTCTAATACCCATTTACAGCACCTCTTCTTTTATTAGTCCTTGATAACGCCTGGCGTCAACAAAGCGCTTTGTTTCTTTGAAGTATTCATCTAAACCATCTTTTAACTGACCGAAACCAATCTTTTTTAGTTCCTTTTTTATCTCACGTTGAATCTCTTTGACTAGCAAACGATTTGAAGCTTCCACATCAATTTGGTACAAATACTCATTGGCATGATTTTCATTACTGGCAAAAACCACTGGACCAGGGACATCCAACGGATCAATCACAATGAAAGGTTTGCTAGCATCGGCTGTTTCGGGATATTCATAAAATTTAATGCGGCCATTACAATGGGAAACAATTATTTCATTTGAATTTAGTTGGTTATAGATCACCATTAATCCGTCTGTCATAATTGTTTTTTCATCTCCTTGGTGACCGCATGCAAAAAGGCTCCTTCACTATTCGAAATTGCTCGTTGAATAGATCCGTAGCCATTAGGTTTTATTTTTATGCCATTTCTGTTATATCCAAATTCATTTAGATGGACTATTCGATAACGCTCTTTAGGTCCATTCCAACCCACTAAAACCGATTTATACCCATTACTGCTAGTTACTTTACCTATTACAATTTCCTCCTGAGACGCCCCTGTATCTTTAAAATCCTCAAATTCATCGGAGACGGCTTTTGAAACCTCTTTTGCCCCAGCGATTAAGGCTTTATTGGTCACTCTGCTTAAAGCCTGTTCTGACAATTGATTCTGCAGGTTTTTATAGATGTCCTCAAACCCCTTAAATTCCACACTCATGTGATCACCGCCAAAAGAACAGTAATAAAATCGTTATTGGTTAAGTCTGGGCGAACATCAATCACGTTAAAACGAATGTATTGACGCTGACCATCTATAATTTTTGAAAAGCGATCATCCTCTAACTCTGCGTAGTGTTCAGTGTCGGGAAAATACTCACCGATTGAATCGCGAATATTAATAGTTACGGCATTTTTCGTATTCATAAATTTTAGCTGCTGTTGTTCCCTGCCAGAATTGAGAATTTCGATATCTTTCATGCTTGCGCTGTACACTTCAGCAAAACACTCATATACCTGGACCACTGCTCCTTCTCCTGGTTCTGGGCCATCGTTTGGAGTGTATTGGTAAAAGGAAACTGGCGTCCTTAACTCACCGCTGCCAATTTTGTTTGGATTAAACTTTGGTTTCATCAGGATCCCCCTCGTATAAATCCAGAGCTAACCCTGTTATTTCACTAGCAAAGTTTTCATCAAAATACTCTACGGCATCATTATACGAATACCGAGCACGCTCAAAGACAAGTTCTTTTCCGCCTTCATGCTTTTCAATATCAAACACTCCACACTTTCTTTTTATGGCAGCATATGAAAAGGACAACACCTTTTTAAGATTGTCGTCCTCTTTCGTGTGTGAAATTTTCATACGTCCTTTGAACTCCAATAGCAATTCGTATGTGATTTCCAATCAAATCACCTACTTGTCATCTTCATTTTCTTCTACCCTACTTAAGTAAGAATCATCGAGATTTTGTTCAACCTCTTTGGCCCGTTTTACTGTCATTTCAATTTCCTGATGAGGTTCATAAACCTCATTGGTATGGATATCCTTGAATGTTTTTAACACTTTATATTTTGCCATCAAAATCACCCTTCCGGAGTATTAATAGATAATGTATAAATTGCTGATACTTTATTATCATCTGCTTTTCCAAAAGCGAATTGTTTGGCTGTGTAAAGATAGCAATCTTCCAAAGCAAGCGTTTGATCAAATTTGTTAATTTGTACGCCACCCGCTGTATAAGCATCATACCGGTTGTTTACAAAAGCGATGACCTCACCGGATTCAACAAATTCAGATTCTACAATACGTAAATTAAACGGTAGGGCCGTCACATACGTTCCATTTGCATTCAAGAAAGTATATTGAGCTTTTACTCCCCAGGAGTCGATAGGGTTAACAAGTAAAACAACTTTCCCCCCGATTTTTACAGATTTCCCATTTGCTTTAGTGGAAAGGTAACTCATGACTTCCGATAGTTCCTTTACTGTTGTTTTTGAATCAGCAAATGTAAGGGTACCGGTAACAGCTTTTTTGGCGTGACCAGTTGTTTGGCTTACCGCTGCGTCTAAATCCCGAATTAAACCAATTGGCTGATCTTTAACAGGACCTACGCCATTGATAAATCCATTTTCCAAGGCAACTGCAAAAGTTTCGGAGATTTGTGTACGAACATAAGACTCAATCCAAGCCGGCCCGAATATGTCTAAATCTTTAGGAAGCACAACGAATGCCGTCAATTTAGATTGTGTGACTTTTTCTTCACTAAATGCTGTTTCAAGTTGTCCCTTGATTTCACCAAAGACCTTACCCCATACAGCAGCACCTGAAGGATCGGACTTAATAATGCGAGTTACAAGGCCTTTTTTCTGCAGATTAATTTCAGACAAGAATGGATGATCTGATGTTAAATCTTCAAAAATACGGTCAACCGTCGTTTCCGGCAAAATAATATCGTCTGTAAACCCGTCCGATTGCACGACATCATTGAAAAATTTAGTTTCCTCGGATGTTAGAACATTTACACCACGAGCCGCTAAGATCGTTTGATCTGCATTTTGCGTTTGGACAGCTTGGGTAATTTGTGTTGTTAAGGAATTTACGAGCTCATCTTGCATGGTGTTCCAAACTGCTTCGATTTGCTCGGGAGTTGAGCTCTCATTCTTCACCACTTGTGCATATGCTTTTTTAGCCTCATCATAGGCTTTTGTATGATTATTTAATTTCATGACCATTCTTTTTTCCTCCTGTATTTTCGATTAAAAAATGAACCCTTTACGTTTTGTCATAACTGGCTCAGGCGCAGTTGGGACAGATGGAAGAGGTTCATTATTTTGTTTATTATTTTGTTTTAAATTGTTGGTAACAGTATTAATGATTTCTTGTAATTGTTCGTCCGTAATGCCTTCTTTTGATTCTTCTTTCGGTTCATATTCCACTTTGTCAGCGAAGCCATCCTTAACAGCCTGCTCGGCCGTCATCCAGGTTTCAGCCTCAATTAACTTTGCAATTTCCTCACGGCTATTACCTGTTTTTTGTTGATAGATGGATATGATCGATTCATCATATGTCTCAAGGGCATTAAGAGTTTTCTTGATGTCTTGTTTAGTCCCATATGCAAAGGTTGCTGCTTCATGAATCATCATTCTTGATCCAGTTCGCATAATCACCTCATCCGCCCCCATCGCAATTATCGATGCAGCCGATGCGGCCAACGATGTCACCTCCACAACGATATGTTTATCCAGGTCTTTTAAGTAATTGTAGATTTCCACTCCTTGATCAGCATCGCCACCACCGCTATTTAACTTAATTCGCACTGTGGGTGCCGTAATTTCAGCCAATGCATTACGAACATCTTGTGCACTAGTAGCCGTATAAAACCAACCACTTTTGCCAATGGCACCTGAAATAATCATTTCATGTTCTTCTCCATTGGTTTGATTCAAAAACTTATAAGGGATTGCTTGAATTTTTTTCGTCATTTAGTCTCACCTCCTTCCACAGTACCTGCAGCCTGATAGTTTTTAGTAATAACAAATTCATCTAATTCAGGATTGTCTGATCGTTCTTTACCAAACAACTCCCTCACCTCATTCCTGGTAAACGCTCCAGAGGCCACTAACTTATCAACAGCCTCGGCATTTTCTATAAGATCCTTCTCGGTTAACCCGTAAACATCAATCCGCTTTCCTTTCAGGAAATCTTCTCTTGTAAATATTTTTGCATTTAATTCATCCTGTATTTTTTTGACGATTGGATTATTAGAGAACCTAACATACGCCTTAATAGCAGTTTCATAATCAGATAATTCACCATGAATTAAGGCAATTGGAATCCCTAACAGATTGGCTACATCATCAATAACAGACCGTTTTAATTTGGTTAATTCTTCAATGGATTGCCCTTTCACATCGCCTTTTGATACTTCGTTGTATTCAAAACCTTTCAACATTGGAACAAGGGCAATGGAATTTACCTTAAATGATTTAAACAACTTATCAATGAAATTTTGCAGCTTATTTGTATTCTTTTCATCAAGGGCCTGGCTTGATTCTACAGAAACTGTCCCACGAATCTGATTGTTCCTCATGCTAATTTCAATCATTCTACTAAATAAATCAGCATAATCATCAAACATTCCTTCCATGAATTTTGAAAGTTTCTCATTGTTATAAGTAAGATAAATAACCTCGTCCATTTGGAATGATCGTTTGAACGTATACCCCTTAACGGTTACGTCTTTGAATATGTCTGCATACACAGCGTATTCTTCCCTGACAAAATCGTCAGCAATTAGCAAATTATTATCATCCGTCAAAACAACCAGCACTTCATTTTCATCAATCAATTTGTAGATGAAACTTTGCCAAAAATCCGCAGCACTTTGATCTGTATTTGGCCGCACATTTAAAAGATAATGCCAATCATTATACTGGCGCTTGTTCTCCACCATAACTCGGAAGTCCGATTGGCTTATGGTCCGGCCGATGAAGTTGATGCAGATTTCCAAAGCCATCTTTTTTAAATAGGCCCGATGACTGGTTTCATCAATTAAATCCAAATCAAACAGGGATTCTAATTCGCTATTTCTTCTTAAAACGCTACTTAACCAACCCATTTTACATTTTCACCCCCTCCCTAAAAATTGAGTGCTTCTAAAGCATCTAAAGCATCTGAAACATCGTAATCCTTTAAATCTCTAGATCCCCAAACACCGTATAAAAACATCATAAATCCATCCGTTTTTCGTTTTACCGCCTCTTTTTTGCGATATAACTTATTACCTTTTGGATCGATAACAACCAATACATTGTTTGTATACCATCGCATTACCGGATTATCTCCGAAAATAACATTACTGTTATCAAATGCTAATTCAATTTTTGGTGCTAACAACGCGCTAGCTGCATCTGGATTACGTATTGGGTCTACCTCAAATCCTGCTGCTTCGAAAAGAGGCCTCAAAATCTCCATTCTAAAATTATCACCGACAATTTTAATGATGTTCCAACCTTCGTTCCGTTTATCCACAAACCATTTCACAATGATGTGTGGATCCATCGAATCCTTATGAAGAACGGTTAAAAACCCTTTATCTTCCCATTTTTTAATAGGTGCGAATTTACGGTGATCTTTTTTGTTATTTCCTTCTGCCTTATTGCCGCTATACGCATAATGCTTATCCGCAAAAGGTTTACATAAAAAAGAATGGGTTAACTCTGGCGGCAAGATAAATCTATCCCCTTCCGTAAACAACAAACCAGTTGCCACAAAGTCCCTTATTGATGCATAGTCGACACAACCAATACATTCGCGCCGCCTTAATTTCTCCAAATCGTATTCTTGATTTGTTGCTTCGATTTTCTCCCAGGATGTTACTGACTTTTCTAAATCAACCTTAGGCAAATTCATACGCTTCGTAATAAAGTTTTCATAACCCGATGAATCACTTTGGAGTTTGCGATATTGTTTCAAAACTTTTTTGTACAGCGTTTTGGCGTAACTAGACAATGGGGGATGAAACATAGGATTGGCCTTTTGCCATTTAGTCACATCGTGCATTTCATCTTCATCATCAAGGCAGCACATGAATGGGAATAATGAATCCTCTTTTACCGAAACTTCACGTTTTAAAATACTTAATGCGCGTTCTTTTAATCGATCAATAAAGCCATCGCGGACAAAACCATCTGTACCTATAAAAAATTCCCGGCTGTCTTCAACTTTACCAAGACCTCCCGAGAATACATCGACTACATCATTATTTTCATATTCATGCACTTCATCATAAACCACACAACCATCACGCAAACCATCCTTTGTACTGGCATTGGACGTATGAAACTGAAAAATTGATTTTGTATCAACTGATTCAATAACAGCTTTTTGATGCTTGAAATACGACTTCAAATCATCATTCATATCTATTGCATTGTAGACTTCTGTAAAGGAGGTCTTTGCTTGTTTCTCACTGTTGGCAACGATTGATACATTATAAAAATCAATTCCATGAAGCTCGCTAATGAAGTAATTTACAAGTGCTGATACAAAACCATTTTTACCAGCTCCACGTGCCATGTAAATAAAAAATTCGTCAAACACTAAGTCATCTGAATCCTTATAACGCATGAAAATAAAACATGTAATAAATTTTTGAAATGGCTCTAAAGGGAAATACCATTTATCAGCAAACTGGATAAAGTTTTCTATGTGTTCACTATCAAAATAAACATCCTTCATTGTCAGGATGTCTGCTTCAAGCCACTCTATAAGCATGATTCGTTCTTTGTTTAAAATGGTGTCGCCGTTACGCCACATCGAAATATATTCTTCTACGTAGTTATAAGTTATCAAATTAAACTACCACGCTTTGGTTTGCCTTCCACAGGTGTTGATGCTGGGGCAGGGGTTGCCTTTAATTTAAACTTAATCGATTTTTCTAGCGCAATCTTTTGAGCGTTAATTTTCATTTTTTCATTCATACTCGGATGGCTTTTGATAAATTTTTGTTTTCCGTTTTCAATCGTAATACTAATCCCATCACGATCAATTACTGTATCACACTCGGCAT
>NZ_PHNG01000526.1:0-1472 GCF_002803435.1 Bacillus sp. mrc49
GGCATTCGCTGATCAATTCCATCACAGCCCCACGGTCAAATGACACGCCCGTCGGGTTATTGGGAGTGCAGAGGAAAACCGCATCATATTC
Source organism: Bacillus sp. mrc49 (assembly GCF_002803435.1). Taxonomy (NCBI): domain Bacteria; kingdom Bacillati; phylum Bacillota; class Bacilli; order Caryophanales; family Bacillaceae; genus Bacillus; species Bacillus sp. mrc49. The sequence goes on from NZ_PHNG01000526.1 coordinate 92, forward strand.
ACGTAATCTCGGAATCAAGCGAGCCACATCCAGCTGCCAACCAGGAGCATCAAGCTGGTGGAAGTCGACCTCACAACCAGCTGCCAAACAAGCTTGCTCATATTCCGCAAAAGCCGGCTGGATGATCAACACCTTCCGATCGGCCAGAATGTTGGCCACCAGCATGATGATCTCTGCACCACCGTTCCCTACCAAAACCGATGCCATGGGAAGCGCTTCTTTCTCTGCAATCGCTTTTGTCAGTTCAACGGCATGGGGGTCCGGGTAATGCATGACCCCTTCAAAAAAACCGGACCAGCGTTCCTTGATTCGCAAAGGCGGTCCCAATGGGTTGATGTTTGCGCTGAAGTCGATGATCGAGCCAGGCATTTCAATTTCCAGCGCTTCGTAAAGATAATGTGGATTAGAACCATGAGATGGTAATTTCAAATGCAATTCCCCCCAGCCAAAGCATCAGTAAAAATAGAAAAGACGATCGATGCATGATGGCAATCGTTTTTGGTATATGTTTTGCCTCCAGCGGAACAAGCGGCACGCCCATGCGCGCACGGTCAGAAACTACTCCTTTGTACATATTGAGCCCGCCAAGCTGCACACCCAAAATCGCCGCAACGGCTGCTTCACACCAGCCGCTATTCGGACTTGGATGTTTCTTCGCATCACTGAATAAGATCCTCCATCTGCCCTGAAGATCATGATGGCTAGATTTCGAGCATAACAGCATCAAAAGTCCAGTGAGGCGGCTGGGAAGGTAGTTCGCGATATCATCGAGCTTTGCCGAAGCCCAGCCAAATTGGCCATATTTATCATTATTGTAGCCAACCATCGAATCACACGTATTGATTGCCCTGTATACCATCGCAAGCGGCGCCCCGCCAACCGCTGCCCAAAACAACGGGGCCGTTACTCCATCACTCGTATTTTCAGCTACAGTTTCAACAGTGCCCCTGACTATTTCGGACTCATCAAGCATGTCGGTATCACGGCCGACGATATAGGAAAGCTTGAGCCGCGCTTCAGGAAAATCCCTTTCATTCAGCGGACGGCACACCTCCATTCCAGCCTGCTTCAAACCCTTTTGGGCAATCGTAGTGGAAATCACGGCAGCTTCCCAAACGATTCCCGCCAGCGGATGGATAAGATAGGCCAAATAAACCGACAGACCTGTAAGCAATAGTACCGTCGTCAAGACGATAGCCAGCATGAACAGTCCATTTCTTTTCTTATGTGCGCCTTCATTGAATGTGCGATCGAGCTTGCTTATCAACGTTCCAATCCATTTGACTGGATGCGGCCAATTCGGCGGATCTCCTATTATCAAATCAAGGAAAAACGCCAGCGTAACGGCAAAAAGGTGATGATAGATCATAATGCCTCATTC
>NZ_PHNG01000527.1:0-14452 GCF_002803435.1 Bacillus sp. mrc49
GGGCTGTCAAAAATGATTTCTTAATGCAATTCCAAAGTGATTTACTGCAAGTGCCTGTCGAAAGACCGACGATAAACGAAACGACCGCACTAGGCGCTGCCTATCTAGCCGGACTTGCTGTTGGCTATTGGAAGGATCAAGAAGAAATCTCCCGGCAATGGGCGATAGATAAAACCTTCAAACCAGCCATGGAACAGCAAGCAAGCGAAGAATTATATGGAGGCTGGAAAAAAGCCGTACATGCAGCGATGGCCTTTAAATAAAAAAAACAAGGCAATTCCTTTCTAAAATCAATTGGAGTATGGTATACTGAAATCAAGTTAATAACTCGGCCGGAGAACAGGAGAGACCATGAATGCGTTATCGTGTAGACGATAATGTGCATTTATGGTCTCTTTTTTGTATTCCATTCCAGATTATGGATAGTGAGGGCCATAAAAAAGAAAAACGAACCAACTAACAATAAAAGCACAAGCTCACGAGTGCAGCGCAAACTCGCGAGTAACGAACGCAAATTAACGAGTAATGGCACAAACTGACGTGTAAACGTCTAAATATACTAGTAAAACAAGCTGATGAAGGGGGAGTTAAGGATGAAGTTTTCGAATAAATATCGGGAAGAAACGATCGGACTGCTGAAAAAAGATAAATATGATGTTTTGGTGATTGGTGGGGGAATTACCGGCGCAGGCATTGCCTTGGATGCGACGACTCGTGGAATGAAGGTGGCGTTGGTGGAGATGCAGGATTTTGCTGCAGGTACTTCTAGCCGTTCGACGAAGCTTGTCCATGGGGGGCTGCGGTATTTGAAGCAATTTGAAATAAAAATGGTGGCTGAGGTCGGGAAAGAGCGGGAGATCGTTTATGAAAATGGGCCGCATGTGACCACGCCGGAATGGATGCTGCTGCCGATGCACAAAGGAGGCACCTTTGGGAAGTTCAGTACCTCCATTGGGCTGCGCGTCTATGATTTCCTGGCAGGCGTAAAAAAAGCCGAACGCAGGAAGATGCTTTCAATAGATGAAACGCTCGCCCGGGAGCCGCTTGTGAAGAAAGAGGGACTGAAGGGCGGAGGCTATTATGTTGAATATCGTACAGATGATGCCCGGCTGACGATCGAAGTCATGAAGGCAGCCGTCGATAAAGGGGCGACACCGATTAATTATACGCGAGTGGATAAGTTGTTATATGAAAACGGAAAGGTATCTGGGGTCCAGGTTGCCGATTTACTATCTGGGGCCGCGTATGAAATTCATGCAGACAAAATCATCAATGCAGCAGGACCTTGGGTGGATTCAATCCGCGAAAAGGACCAATCGAAGCAGGGAAAAACGCTGAAGCTTTCAAAGGGTGTTCATGTGGTCATCGACCAAGCGAAATTCCCCTTGAAGCAGGCGATTTACTTTGATACGCCCGATGGACGGATGATCTTTGCCATCCCAAGAGCAGGTAAGGCTTATGTGGGCACAACGGATACGTTTTATGATGGCAATCCGGCCGTTCCGAAGGTTACATCGGCAGATCGAACTTACTTATTGAAGGCGATTGACTATATGTTCCCGCAGGTGAAGATTTCCGAGGATGATATCGAATCAAGCTGGGCCGGAGTAAGACCATTGATTCTGGAGGAAGGGAAGGACCCTTCGGAAATTTCCCGGAAAGATGAAATTTGGGAGTCCGATTCGGGACTGATCACGATAGCGGGCGGGAAATTGACCGGCTATCGCAAAATGGCGAAAACGACGGTCGACCTTGTGGCAGGGAAGTCCAATAAGTCGTACCCAGCGAGCAAGACGAAGGGCATGCCGATTTCCGGAGGCAACGTCGGGGGATCGAGAAACTTTTCAAGCTATATTAAGCAACAAATGCAAGCGGGAGTGGACTCTGGGCTATCTGTCAAGGATTCCGAGGATCTATTGGCCATGTATGGGTCAAACGCACATCTGTTATTCGATATCGCCAAAACCGATCGTGACGAAGCAACAAGTCTCCCGCAGAAATTGTATGTACAGTTGAGATATGCCCTGGATCATGAAATGGCGGCAACACCGGTCGACTTCTTTTTCCGCAGGACGGGGACCCTTTTATTCGATATAGATTTAGTCCAAACCCATAAAAGTGCCGTGATTGACTATATGGCTGGATATTTTAGCTGGTCCGAGTCAACGAAAGAGGAAAGAACAAAACAACTGGAACAGGAAATACTCGGTGCAATTAGAGTATCGTAACCTATAATGGAAAACAGGGCGCCAGCGATATTGCTGGTGCCTTGTTTTTCGGGGCGGATGCCGACATCAGCCTAACTAAGAATGGAATATTTTTGATACACTCAACGTATTAGTTAATTGTCAATTGGTTTTGCGGGAGGCGTTCGTCATAAGATGAAAATGACCAAGGTAGGTACCGTATATCAACTATCCTTCATGCCGCGTGTTTTTCCTGTGAATTGTTATTTTGTAGAAGAAGAGGATAGCCTAACGTTAATCGATGCTGCCTTACCTTACAGCACAAAAAAGATAGTGAAGGCAGCACAGGTCATTGGAAAACCGATCAAACGAATCATCATCACTCACGCGCATGAGGATCATGTCGGTGCACTGGACGGGCTAAAAGCGTTGCTTCCCGATATGCACGTGAGCATTTCGATCAGGGAAGCAGCTTTACTTGCTGGAGATTCTGCACGCCTGGAAAGTGAAGATTCCCCGATCCGCGGGGGAATTCCAAAAAATATACAAACCGAGCCTGACTCTTTCCTAAAAGAGGGGGACCGGATTGGTTCTTTGGAAGTTATTCTTTCTCCCGGGCATACACCTGGCTCGATTTCGCTGATCGACACGCGGAATCATAGTTTGATTGCCGGCGATGCCCTGCAAACGAGAGGGGGAACGGCGGTGAATGGCGTGATCAAGCCTTTATTTCCTTTCCCATCCCTTGTCACCTGGGATAAGCGGATTGCTCTTGAAAGTGCTAAGAAATTACTTAGCTATAAACCGCGTTTGCTTGCTATAGGCCATGGGAAGATGCTGGAACAGCCCGGAGATTCGATGTACAGGGCAATCGTTGAAGCGGAGTCGAAGCTTCAGCCATGAAAAGTGGAGTGTAAATGAGCTCACATATGCCATTGAAGCGTGCACCCGTCGCGAAGCATGAAAAAAACCCTTGTGCCGCAAGGGTTTTGGAGTATGGAACATGGCAAGGGGATACCCATTCATTTTTTCTGCTTCATGAGCTGTAAGTCGATGTAGTACTGTATTCGCGAATGCATGTCGTCAAAATCGATGGATGTAAGCTCGGCTATTTGATTCAATCTATATTTCAAGGTATTCGTATGAATGTATAGCTGCTCAGCCGTCGGCTTGATCCGGCAATTGTTCAGCAAATATACCTCCAGCGTCTGGAGGAGCTTCGTCTGGCTTTCTTGGTCCTTCTTTTCAAGAATCTGTAAATATTTGTTGGCATAATTCGTTTTTGTGTGATGATTGGAGATCATTTCGAGGTAACGGAAAATACCTAGTTTGCTGTATTCAAAGGGAAGCTGTTCAGGCTGCCCGATGAACTTGGCGGCGTTGATCACTTCCAATGCTTCGAGATAAGATTTCCGCAATTGAAGGATCGATGAATACTCATTACCGATTCCAGGGAAGATCCTATGATCATGAAACTGGGAGAGTACCGTATTCGTGAAATCATGGGCGCTATCAGCCAGCATGCCTTTCCCATTGCTGCCAATGATGACGACGACCTTCATCTGGTTTGTGAATACATGGGAAAAATGATTCAAGGCATTGGCAAATAAGCTGACTGTATCCGTCAATTCATCAAGAAGCTCCGCATCGGATTGGGCGATGGTGAAGACGTTCACGACAAAGGTTTCCGGTATGAGGATGCCCATGTTGGCCGCTTCCCATTTTATTTGATTTTCAGTTTGATAGACTTCGTCAATGATCTTTTGATAGAACTCGTTCTTTTCTTCGTCTTTTTTCATGTTCAATTGTTTTTTTTGATGGAGGAGCTTGCCGATATGATGGGACACCTCATGTAAAAATTCCAAATCGGCATCCTGCATCCTTTCCGTTTCCTGGACCCAAATGAACCCAAAAACCTGTCCTTTATGGACAGCGCTTACAACGACCCTTTGATTTAAGCCGATTTCCTCGATTTGCTTTACCCGGAATGGATGCTGCACCGTTTTAAGCTGCTCGACAATGCCCTCATCCATGAATTTCTCCAAAATCGGGATCGGCCAATGCTTCGTGAAGATCGTTTGCCGGTTGGCTTGGTCGAAGTGCTCGATATAATACGAACTATATGCCAGCAATAAAAATTGTTCATTTTCAATGACGACAGGTTTTTTTAAGTATGTGCTGACCATATCGGTTATATCGTTGATGTTTGTGAGAGTAAGGATTTTTTCTAATGACATATATGGCCCCCAGTTTTTTGAAGTGGATTACACCTTAATAATACTGATAAACGAAAGATGTGTATAGGGGCAAGCGCAAAGAAGGACCGAGTCCATGAAAAAGTTATCATGGACCGGTCCTTACAGGAGATTTATTTTTCTTCCAATGCTCTTTCGAATTGTTCGAATTGCTGTTCGACTTCTTTAGATGGCTTAGCTGTAAGCAGACTGACGACGATGATGGCAATCAAGCTTGCGGCAAAACCGGGAATCATTTCATAAAGCGTATCGGACAGGCCTGCCATCGACCAGAAAATCACGGTCGCGGCACCAACGACCATCCCAGCTAAAGCACCCCATTTCGTCATGCGCTTCCAGCAGAGACTTAGCAGCACAAGCGGACCGAATGAAGATCCGAAACCAGCCCATGCATAACCGACAAGTCCAAGAATCGTGTCATTTTTCTCCCAAGAGAGAATGAGCGCGATGATGGATATGATCAAAACGGAAAGCCTTCCTAGGAAGACAAGCTCTTTATCGGAAGCGGAGCGACGGAAGAAGGTTTTGTATATATCCTCCGTCAAAGAGCTGGCAGTAACCAAAAGCTGCGAAGAAATCGTGCTCATGACGGCAGCCAGGATCGCTGAGATCAAGAAGCCAGTAATGAATGGATGGAAAAGGATTTCCCCTAACTCTATGAAAATCGTTTCAGGATCAGCTAATTTGAGACCGTTCTGGGAATAATACGTTATTCCGATGAATCCCGTCAGCATCGCACCTATTGTGGAAAAGATCATCCAGCTCATGCCGATGGTACGGGCTTTCTTTATTTCCTTGACGGAACTGATCGCCATAAAGCGGACAATGATATGGGGCTGTCCGAAATAACCCAGTCCCCAGGCGAATAATGAGATGATCCCCAAAAGGCTCGTTCCGGTAAAAATATTTAAAAGGGCAGGATCAATGGAACGCGGGGTTTCTATGGAAGGGCCGAAGCCGCCAACATGGAAAAGGGTAACGATCGGTACAAGAACAAGGGCGACGACCATGATGATCCCTTGAACAAAGTCTGTCCAGCTTACCGCCAGGAATCCGCCGAATAACGTATAGGCCACGACCACGCCTGTTAAGATCCATAGCCCAGCATGGTAATCAAGGCCAAATGTACTTTGGAATAAAACGCCGCCGGATACCATTCCGGAAGAAACGTAAAACGTGAAGAATATCAGGATGACCAATGCCGAGATGAGCCTTAGGATCCGTGATCCTTCGCCAAAACGATTTTCCAGGAAAGCGGGAATCGTAATGGAATTATTGGCGACCTCCGTATACGTTCTCAGTCTAGGTGCCACGTATAACCAGTTGGCATAAGCACCAAGCGTCAGGCCGATTACAATCCATATCGAGCTGAGCCCTGTTGCGAACATGGCGCCCGGCATCCCCATCAGGAGCCAGCCGCTCATATCGGCAGCACCGGCGCTTAATGCAGTGACAGCAGGACCAAGACCCCTGTCTCCCAGCATGTAGTCATTTAGATTGGACGTTCTTTTGTAGGCGAAATATCCGATTAACAGCATGCCCGCCATATAAATGCTAATGGAAAGTATTAATGAAAAATCGATCATAGGAAGACTCCCTTCAGGATGAAATAGTTAATTTTTTGTTTAAAAAGAGGAAGCAACCTAGTTGTCACTTCCTCCAATTTACATCGTTTTGTATTGTATCATATAGTTGAAGATACATCACCAAAACGAGGGCATTTCCTTTTCAATAGCTTTTTGAAACAGTTATCAGAACGTTTCGGATGTTGTTTTGGCTTGCATATGAAGCTGCAAGTAGTCCGGTCCGCCTGCTTTAGAATCGGTTCCAGACATATTGAATCCGCCGAATGGCTGGTAGCCTACGATTGCGCCCGTACAGCCACGGTTGAAATACAGGTTCCCTACATGGAATTCTTCGCGTGCTTTTTCCATGTTCAGACGATTTGTCGTAATGACGGCACCAGTTAAACCGTATTCCGTGTTATTGGCAATCTCAAGCGCTTCGTCAAAGTCTTTCGCTTTGGCAAACGCGACGACAGGTCCGAAGATTTCCTCTTGCATCAGTCTTGCTTGCGGATCGACATCTGCCACGATCGTCGGCTGAACGAAGTAGCCTTTTGAGCTATCTCCTTCTCCGCCGGCAAGAATGCGTCCTTCTTCTTTACCGATTTCAACATAGCTCATGATTTTGTCAAAGGCTGCCTGATCGATGACCGGGCCCATGAAATGATTCTCGGTAGGATTCCCGACTGTCAGCTGCTTGGTTAACTCGACAGCGCGATCCAAAACCTGGTCATAGACATCTTCCACGATGACGGCACGGGAGCAAGCAGAGCATTTTTGTCCGGCAAAGCCAAATGCCGATTTGACGATCGATTGTGCCGCCAATTCAAGATCTGCCTCTTTGTCGACGACGATTGTATCTTTTCCGCCCATTTCAGCAATGACGCGCTTTAGCCAAATTTGGCCTTCATTCAATTCCGAAGCACGTTTATAAATGCGCAGACCTACATCACGTGAGCCAGTGAAGGAAATGAAACGTGTTTTTGGGTGATCCACTAGATAGTCCCCGACTTCGGCTCCGCTTCCTGGGACGAAATTCAATACACCTGCTGGAAGACCGGCTTCATGCATCACTTCAACGAATTTCGCTGCGACGATAGGAGTGGTCGAAGCTGGTTTTAATAGAATGGTGTTCCCAGTGACAATAGCTGCAACGGCGGTGCCTGCCATGATTGCAAATGGGAAGTTCCAAGGAGAAATGATGATGCCGACCCCGAGTGGGATGTAATCATAACGGTTATATTCTCCCGGACGGCTTTGAACAGGCACACCATCTTTAAGCGTCAGCATTTGACGGGCATAAAATTCAAGGAAATCGATCGCTTCCGCAGTATCTGCATCCGCTTCGTTCCAAGGTTTACCTGCTTCTTTTGTCAATAATGCCGAGAATTCATGCTTGCGTCTGCGAATGATGGCTGCGGCTTTGAATAAAACGTCAGCACGGATTTCCGGCTTCACTTTTTTCCAGCTTTCAAAAGCGGTGACGGCTTCCTGCATCGCCTTTTCAGCAAGGTCTTTGTTCGCTTTTGATACGCGGCCGATGACTTCCTCTTTATCCGCAGGATTATAGGAAACGATTTTCTCGTCAGTCGTCACTTTTTCGGCACCGATGTAGAGGGGATAGTCTTGGCCTAGGTAGCCTTCTACTGTTTGAAGGGCTGCCTCATACGCTTTTTTATTTTCCTCGTTTGTAAAATCGACAAATGGTTCGTGTTTATATGAAATCATTGATGATCACACCTTTTCATGGATTTTTTTGAAGCGTTTTAAATGTATTGATGTATCGTTTAGCTTCTGACCATCCCTTTGAAAGCGAAGGAAATGTTCGATGGCCGCTCAGCAAGCCTTCTCATGAAATACCCATACCAGTCGAGGCCATAAGGAACATAGACACGCATCTTGTAACCTTGCTTGACCAGTTCGTGCTGGGTTTTGTTTCTCATGCCGTAAAGCATTTGAAATTCAAATTGTGTATTTGGGATATTATGCTTTTTCGCCAGCTCTTTTGTATATTCGATGATTTTGTCATCATGGGAAGCGATGGCTGTGTAATTGCCGTTAAGCAGACTTTGTTTAATCAGCTTTTTATAGTTTTCATCCACATCTGCCTTTTCGGGAAATGCCACTTCGGGAGATTCCTTGTAGGCACCCTTAACGAGACGAAGAAATGGCTTATATTGACCAAGGTCATCCAAATCTTTCTCTGTGCGGAATAAGTATGCTTGGAGTACAGTACTTATGCAGTTGTATTTTTCTTTGAACTGCCTAAAAATATCGATGGTTGCCTGACAGCGAACCTCATCCTCCATATCAATCGTGACCATGACACCATGCTTTTCAGCTGTATCGAGAATTTTCGTCATGTTCTCGATGACCAGTGCATGATCGATATCGAGACCTAGGGAAGTCATCTTCAAGGAAACTTGTGAATCGAGCTTTTCCCTGCTGATCATCTCAATGGTTTCGATGCATTCAGCCGTCCGCTCCTGAGTCACTTCCTTTGAATCAACGAACTCCCCAAGATGGTCGACGGTCACCGATAAGCCACTATCGTTAAGCTGTTTAATGAATTTAATCGAGCTTTGGAAATCCGTTCCCCCAATGATCTTACCGGCGGCGAAGCTTCCTCCGCGTTTCTTGGCAATATTATTTAGCATGTTATTTTTAGATAAAAACAAGAAAAAGTCCCTTGTAATGGCTTCCATATAAAGCGCACCCCCTAAGAAGATGTATTCATGAATTAAGCTTACGGTTTTTCGACAATATTCACAATGTTCGAAAAAACCAATAATTCTGTCTCGTATTTGTCGGTTTTGGACAAAAGAAAGGGTTTTCATTTTATTGGTGAAGGGGAAGCTGTTTATTTTCATGTAAATTGAAACGCTTGCGGGAGGTGATAGAAGTGGCAACTCGACCATATTCAGCCAATACGTTATAATGAACCATATTTAATAAGAATGGGTATCTATAATAGATGAAGAGGTAAAATAAGTCATACCGGATAGCGGGGGAGGATAAGGAATGGCTGCTGTATTTGAAGAACTTAGAGAAACGACCGGATTGATCATAGGGTTAATATTGGTTTTGATATTGATGGGGCTGATCGGCTACACCCTCACGAATTTACGTGAAACCATCATGACACCTATGGTCAAATTCATTAAGAAAATGTTCAGCCGGAAATAGCTGCGGCGGATACATAAGCACTTGTCCCGGACCGACAATGGAAACCTGCTTGAAGATGTGCTGCGATGTTAATGGGATGAAAGATCAAAAAACCCTAGAATGGATTTCAGGGTTTTTTTCGTTATGGAGTATAGCTGGATTGGACTGCAGAGCCTGCGTTTTCTTCATCCTTAAATATCAAAATAATCATCCGACTTTGCATGGGGATCCAGACTCCGAATGGCCTTCATCATTTTCTTTAATACTCCGGCTGACGGTACGTATTTCGGATCGCTGCAAATTCTGCTTATCGTATTCCGTGATATTCCAGAAGCACTTACAAACTCCTCTTGTGAATATCCATGCTTATCGATTAATTTGCCTACCTTACTGCGATGCTTTCCTTTCCCGAATCGGAACATTTTGATAACCTCCTAGATTTTATTTACTAGCAGTCTCGTCTACCTTTCGCAAAAATATACGCATAGTTTCGCAAAGATTTGGTATACCGGTGACATGGCCACGGAAGAGGCGGAAGAAATATACAACCATAACCGGCAGGGCATCAGCGATGAACCGGTAACTGACTTGCTCCAAAGCTATGGGCGTATATATAAAAGATTATATTTATCTGATAATTGAATTTATTAACATATCTATTATAATGATAAATAAGACATATTATTTTTTGTGAAAGTAGGAGGGGAACATGGGAAGGTTAGTTCATTTCGAAATTCATGTGAATGATATGGAACGTGCAAAGAAGTTTTATGGAGAGGTATTCGGATGGTCCTTTCAGGATTGGAGTGACTATGCAGGAATGCCCTACTTTGGAGCTGTCACTGGCGATGAAAACGAGCCTGGGGTCAATGGAGCCCTGATGCAGCGTCAAACGGCTCCACCGGAAACGAATCAAGCGTTAAATGCATTTGCATGTACAATGGGTGTGGAAAATTATGATGCAACGGAAGCGAAGATCATTGCGGGTGGCGGCCAAGTGTCGATGCCTAAATATGCCCTTCCTGGAATGGCATGGCAAGGATACTATACGGATACCGAGGGCAATATATTCGGAATCCATCAACCCGATTTGAATGCAAAATAGATCCGATAATGGGTGATAGGTGACAGGAAGCGGTTCGTAAAAGGTGAAGGAAGGCGGATGAACTGCCTTCCTTTATTTTTGCAATATGAAAAAGGCGTTGCTGTCTCCATAAGCCGAGATGATGTAAAACGGATGGTTATCCGCAAAATGTTGAAGAAAGTAGTAATCTATTCAAATTGACGGAAGGTTGTGTGGCCGAAGTGAAGGTTGGATCTTATTTTTCGGAAAATAGTAAAGCGGCATTTAAGAATGATCCGCCTGGTGCCTGGATGCCGAATTTGCCGGATGGTTGCATTCGCTTGAGTTCAGGTTATCCGGATCCAGCCTTGATTCCTGCCGAGGAGATTAAAGCAGCGGTAGCCAGACTTCTCGATGAAGAGCACGATTTGCCTCTTCATTATCTCGGAAGCCCGAGAGTAACGAGATTAAAACAGCAAATCCAGAGAAGGCTGGCAGAGCGTGGAGTTTTCGTTGTGGAGGAACAGCTTTTGATTACTTCAGGTGCTTGTCAGGCAATCGATCTGATTGCCCGCATTCTCCTCGATGATCAAGCGGTAGTAGCTGTAGAATCTCCCACCTATATGGAGGCTTTGGAGATTTTTCAAAACTATACGAAGCACATCATAAGTATCCCTATAGATGAGCAAGGAATCCAAACGGACCGATTGAAGGAAATGCTGGTTGAAAGGAAACGTAGCGGTCTGACTCTCCCGCGTTTCCTATATACCATCCCAACCTATCAAAATCCAACCGGGACGACGACGAGCACTGAGCGCCGGAAACATTTATTGGAACTTTCCAGCGAGTTCGATTTCCTCATACTTGAGGATGATGCTTACGGGGAGTTATCCTTCGATAAAAATCCTCCGCCCATAAAATCCTTTGATGAATGCGGCCGCGTCCTCCACGTTGGTTCATTATCCAAGGTGGTGGCGCCTGGAATGAGGATTGGGTGGATAGCAGGAGATAGTGAGTTCATCAAGGCATCAGAGTGGTTTAAAAAAGATTTAGATCATCCATTTTCACAAAGTACAATGGCTGTATACCTGGAAAATACGAATTTCGAGAAACGGCTACACCTCCTAAAGGATGTGTATCGTGCCAAATGTGCCGTGTTACTCCGTGCGATGGAACAATTCCTTCCTGACCCCGTTTCCTGGTATGTGCCAGCTGGCGGTTATTTTGTATGGGTGAGGATTCCCGGCGTTGATACGTCAGAATCATTACCACAGGCTCTGGCTGAGGGGGTTTCATATGTTCCGGGTAAATACTTCTTCTTGAATCATAGTGATGGAACCGAGTTTCTGCGGCTCTCATTCAGTTATGCCAATGAGAAAGAAATAATCGATGGAATACAAAGACTGGGAAGGATTTTCGCACCTTTTCTTAACGGACTGCCTGATCGCGAAGTAAATGATACGAATGCACCTACTCCTTAAACAGGGTAGGTTTTTTTGTTCATGGAGGTAAATTCGACGAAATACCGGGGAAGAACTGCACTTCGTTTGAACACTTTGAAAGAAGAGATGACCAGATTTCGGTTCCTGAAGCTTCAAAGTATATCATTATAGCAAGGTGGTGTTGAAAAATGAAGGTAAACCAGGACATGTTGAAGCTTAGATATACGTCCCGAGTTGTACAAGAGGTTCAAAGAAGGTTGAACATTTCGGAGAGGGAAGCAGAGTATCGCCTACAGAATACCGCCTATAATAAATTAATGGATAGTGACCCGGAATTCGTCATGCATTATCCAGCTAGAGTCTGGGTAGATAAACTTTTTAAAGTTGAATTTGCTCATAATCATTAAGCTCATATAATCTTGAGCTTAATGATTATTGTGATGCTATTATCGATAAGGGATTGCGATTATGGAAAATGAGAGAAACTCCAGTTGTCTTTCTATTTGAATATTCTAAGAGTTACAGGCATCCCTTCACGTTCACGCCGCGAATTTTTCCGGGTACTCAGTGGTATATAAACAGAAAAAAACCCTTGAATATCAAGGGTTTTTTAAGTATGGAGCATAGCGGGATCGAACCGCTGACCTCTACGCTGCCAGCGTAGCAATTGACGGTATGCTGCCGATATATCAACGTACGCTTGCCTTCTACCTTTCCGATTCGTTTATTATACGCTATAGCACTCGTACGCTGCAACGTTGTGTGCCGTTACGCTGATCGGAAATTAATAACAACGGACGCTGACCTTTTATATTCCGAAGTATTCCGATGATAGGGCGCATACTAGGGCTAAGCGTCCGTTTCACCTGCACGGAGCTCCTCGTGGGGATAGACGTCTGAAACTCCGGGGCTCAGCTTATCGTTTATGCAGTATCCTATACACAGAATGGTCCTAAGCATTATGCAGGATAGCGAGGTACATCGCTCTTATTAGCGCAGCATAAACCGCATTAAATCAACGATGTTTACATACGTGCATATTTGATAATAATCCGTTATGAACAAACGCTGTTATATCAACGATTGTGTTTCGTATAGACTTCCGCAAATGTCTATTATGTAAACTAGTTTTGCGTTGTTCATTCGTTAAATTGAATAACGTTGATCTATTATTATACGCATGGATGAATAGATATACATGCAGGAGGACGCTAGTTGCATGCCCCCAAAGGCCGTATGCCCAAATCTCCGCAGCTGCAACTACGAACTCGCGGATAATATTTTTTATTTCCAGGGGTTGAGCGATATTTACACGCAACTATACGAAACTTACACTATGGTTTTTTTTGGAATAATTCCGTCATATTCCGGTAGGTAGCGTTTATACTTAAGGAAAAGGGGGCGTTAAGTATGGGTTTTTGGAAGCAAGTGTTTAGACCACGTGTACCAGTTGCCGTATTGTCAGGCGGTCATGCTCTAACTGATAACGTAGAAGGGAAGGGTCTTGTTAATAGGATGTCGGTTATGAAGGGACGGAAGTCTGGCGAGGTTGAGATTGCTACTTTATTCGGACAGAAGCACTTTACATTTTCACGTATATCATGGGAGCCTAGTGGAAGTAGAAGTGTTGGTAAGGCTGCAGGCGGAGCTATCCTTGGTACGGTTGTTGCGGGTCCTCTAGGGACAATCGCTGGAGCTGCGTTAGGTGCTAAGAAGAAGGATAACTCAACAGCTTACCTTTACCTAGTCGACGAAGAAGGCGTGAATCACGAAGTTCATATAAAATGTACGCAGGATCAATATCGACAAATATCAAACATAGCATATTAGTCCCGGCCGTTGAGCTAGGGCTTTTTTTTTGTTAATCGTATTTTCGATAGCAATCGTTCACGGCTTTTGCTATTTGTTTTAGTACCGGATTACCCTTTTTCATCTCCGATTTGAACCACGCCTCGCGTTCATCCTCCGTCATATCCATCAATGGCGAATGAATTATTATCTTTGTGTTTCCAATCATAAATTCCCTTCCTTTCCCTTTAGACATCAAAGAAGTCCTCGCTGCGGGCGCCTGGATCGACTTGGCGTATCGCCTTCATTATCTTCTTTATCGTCTGCACGGTAGGTTCCCGTTTGTCTGCGCAAAGCTCCGATATAGTGGTCCGGCTAACCTTCGATGTCTTTATCAGCCATTCCTGCGATATTCCCCGATCATCTAGCCATCGACCTAATTTAGAGCGCGGCTTACCTCCAAATAATCCAAACATATTGATCTTCCTTTCACTCGCTTTTTAATTCCAGTCATGCCCGCCGATGAAACAAGTTATACCCGCCGGCGGATAAAATTATTTTCGCGGACAAGTAAACGTGGACAATCGGTACCACATAGGCTATTAACACGAAAGCAAATAAGTTGGTAAACGGTAGCGTCATAGAATCGGATGTTTTAATTTTCAATTTCGTAACAGATTCAACTCAGTTATATAAGTGCACTTGTATAAGCAGTAAAGCCGGTTTAATAAGCTTCCGGAAACCTGTTAAGGAAGGACCGGAGGGAGAGAGTGAGGGGAGAGCGCGAGAGGGGAAAGAAAATATTCAGATAATTCTAATGAACGGAGATGAGCGAAATGTTCAGAAAACAGCAGCCAGAAGTAATCGACTTCAAAACATTCATGGCAGGGACATACCGTAAGCCTAAGCGCTCCATAAATACGCCCATTTATAGTTTCATGCCTTCGATAACGGTTAGTAGTTTTTTATCGCCTGATGTAGCCGGCAT
>NZ_PHNG01000528.1:0-968 GCF_002803435.1 Bacillus sp. mrc49
CCAAACCAAGCAATCCAAGGCAGTCCGTAAACTCAATGGCCAGCATCATATCGCTTTATCGGGTACGCCAATGGAAAACCGCTTAAGTGAGCTATGGGCGATTTTCGATTTCATTAACAAAGGATATCTTGGAACGCTGGGCCAATTCCAGGAAAAATATGTGGCCACCATCGAACGGGATGAACAAAAAGATAAAATCAAGGAATTGCAGCGTTTAATACAGCCGTTCTTGCTCCGTCGTACAAAACGGGATAAAGATGTCGCACTCAACCTTCCCGATAAGCAGGAGCAGAAGGAGTTCGTCCCGCTTACCACCGAGCAAGCATCGTTGTATGAACAACTGATTAAGGATACTTTCACTGATATCGAACAACTATCAGCCTTTGAACGAAAAGGCATCATCCTGCAGATGCTGAATAAGCTGAAGCAGCTTTGCAATCACCCAGCTCTTTATTTAAAAGAGATGGATAAGGAAAACATCCTGAAGGCGGCTAACCGATCCGGCAAACTCGAGAAGCTTACCGAGCTTGTTGATGCCGTCCGCGAACAGGATGAAAGCTGTCTCATTTTCACCCAATATATCGGGATGGGCAACATGATGAAAGAATTGCTGGAAAAACGATATAACATCGAAGTTCCATTCCTGAACGGGAGTGCAAACAAGAAGCAGCGCGATGATATGATTACACGCTTCCAAGATGGCGAATTCCCCATCTTCATTCTTTCATTAAAGGCTGGCGGCACCGGTCTTAACCTAACGGAAGCAAACCACGTGATCCATTATGATCGCTGGTGGAACCCGGCTGTCGAGAATCAAGCCACGGACCGTGCCTACCGAATTGGACAGCAGCGATTCGTTCATGTTCATAAGCTAATCTGTACAGGGACACTGGAAGAAAAGATTGATCAAATGCTCGATAAAAAACAAGCATTGAACGACGAAATCATCAGCAGTGACAACTGGATCA
>NZ_PHNG01000529.1:0-1551 GCF_002803435.1 Bacillus sp. mrc49
TCGGTCTATCATCCTCCGATTCTAGGACGATTAGCTCTGTTAAATTAGTGAGTTTTCGAATGTGTTTCGGCACAGTAGAGTAAACAGTCCACTCGCTTGTACTATTGTCAAAAACCAATGAAGTTTCTTGTTCTTCTCGGGAATAACCCATATGTGCAAACCTCCCTTTTATTTGGGCCTATTATGAAGCTCTTTCATGGCAGCTTTATATTTTGCCTTTAATTCTGTATGAGCCTTTTTAAGTTCCTCATGAGTTTGGACATGGACCGATAATCTTGCCGCCTTGGAATTTACCACACTGTATTTTTTGTTGATTTTCCTAATGGTCTCTGCCTGGCTTTTCACCTTATTGCCCGTTTGGATATAGGAACTTTGAATCTCATCCAGCAAAGGTTTTAAACGTTTT
This sequence comes from Bacillus sp. mrc49, assembly GCF_002803435.1. Lineage (NCBI taxonomy): Bacteria > Bacillati > Bacillota > Bacilli > Caryophanales > Bacillaceae > Bacillus > Bacillus sp. mrc49. The sequence continues at coordinate 407 of NZ_PHNG01000529.1, forward strand.
GTTGAAACTGTCTTTTGGCCGTCCACAATTCGACGAAGCTCGGCTAGTTCTTTCATGAGTGGGCTCCTTCCCTGTTTATTCGCGACATACTTTATTTACTTGTCTGTAAGTCAATGTCTGGAATGATTTCTTCTGGCCTAAATAACACTTTATAATGGTATGCATCTTCGTACTTCGCATCTGTTTGTTCTACAAAGTAGCTTACGTTGTCACTCAAGCCAAGGTAATGCTTCTTGTATTGATCTTTTCCAACTTTGCAAGTGACAGTTAGCTTCTTACCACTATCCGTATTAAGTGCACATAGCCCTTCAACCGTAAGAAGGTATTTGTCTGTTATTCCATTGAAAAATACTACTCTTCTCTGTACTTCAAAAGAATCTGCTGACTTTGATAGATTCTCTGAAACCGTATCTGCTTCGGTCGTACAACCTACCAAAGATACAATTGACGTAATCCCTAAAACAAACAACGCCATCTTCTTTTTCATTTTCATCAACCTTTCATTTTTTACTTCACCGTTTATTCGGACTGTGCATTTATAGACTTTTCATGTAAATCCATTACACATCCTGGACAAAGCCTAACGGTAGAAGTCTGTTCTTCAACTAAACCTATTGATATATCAAGGATATTTTCATTTGAATAACAAGACTGACAACGTACATAAGTTTTCTTAATGACTTCCACTTTAATAATGCTGGTCACCTTCCTTCACAGTTTGTGTCTACTGTTGAAGTATTTCACCATTTTATTAATCAGCATTTCAGTAATATTTTTTTGTTCGTAATACCTGTTTTCTGCCGCCTTTTGCTTTTGAACGGCTCCTTTTATGGCAGCTGAGTATGCACCATCAATCGTATTGCGAATATCCCTGATGGCCTTATCGCTTAAATGAATACTGTGTTCTTCCTGGATGCAATGTTTAAGGTGATTTGCGAATTCAGATTGTGTTCTCATCCTTCTCACTCCTTAACTTGCAATATTGTTACTCAGCAATCGACAGGTTCCGTGATGCTGCTGGCGCTTTCGATTTTATTATCTGTACTCAGTATGAAGCCAATGAAAAGCAGGTACTATTCCAGTGAAGGGGGAATGGCGGAGAAAAAGGGGTAAGCGACCTTTCCGACAAGGCATGCGGTGAACAT
>NZ_PHNG01000530.1:0-1331 GCF_002803435.1 Bacillus sp. mrc49
ATCAGCAAACATGAAAACATCACCATCCCTCGGTATGCTTTTTTTATTACAGCGATCCAAAACAGTTTGGTAAGAAAAGAAGCATTTTCTCCCGGCTTCACGAACTGATTTAAATTCCTCTAAAACTTCCATAGTATCTTTATCAATCCTTACTACAGGTTTGCTTGTAGACCTAAATCCTGTCTTTTTACCAAGTTTTTCTTTGGTGATGTATTCAAGATTCACAAAAAAATTATCAGTCTTAATTAAATTCTTATGATGCAATACTTCGCCTGGCTTAGGATTGCCCACAAAATGGTAAGCAACCAAATGTGAAGCTTTGTATTTCTTAACCTTGTTTTTAAACTGCACCTTTATAAATAGGTCCCCACTACGTTTATGGAGATAAGGAAGCAAAAACTTTTCTGAACTCTTATATAAGCGTTTGAAACGGCCATAATTAGAAACTAAAAATTTATCGCCTGACCCTTCTACGGCCTTCCAAACTTCATTGTGGTATTTTTCCTTTACGTACCATTCTTTACGTTGCTTCAGAGTTGTTTTTTCATCTGCTAAATAACAATTGATCTTCGATAGTTTCATTTTTTTAGATTTATGAGTGGATAAACTGGAATAGGATTTACCGGTCAATAATTCCAAGTCTTTATAATTTGTTTCAGTTAAAATATTGGTTCTTGGATCATATAAGTAAAGCAAAGGAATCCCTCCTTTTATTCAACGATTCTTCTTAGCTTCGCGATCCAGGGAGAAGAAAAATCCTCTACCTGAAATCGCTTTTGTTCAAAAGAATAAATATTAAGAACTTCAGATTGTGGACTTTCCTGTTTAAGAGGGGAAACAATTTCAAATCCCCTTGATAATAAATCCTTGATAGCCTGTTCAGCTTCATGCTTCCTTTGGCGACGTATAATAACCGGCTGCATTTGCCTGGCCATTATTTCTTTTCCTCTAGAACTTGTTCGGCAATAGCGACAGCCACAGCAGCTACATGAATTAATTCAGTGTATAAATTTGAAGCGTCAGAATCTTTTCCCCATCTTTGATCCTTTTGCATTGCCTGAGCAACCTCTCCGACTTCTTCAACCAGGATTTTCAACCAGTCACCATATGAATGACGTTGTTTACCCCACAATGCATCTTGTCTAAAACGTTCTGTCTCAACAGCAAGCAGCACATCATTTTTTAATTGATCATCAATTGTATTCATTTAACTTACTCCCATCCTTAAATCCTTTTTCATAAGCACCTGCAGAAAATAAAGACATGAAGAACATCCCGACCCAAGCCCCAACAATGAATGCCACCATTACGAAAATGAACATCTGCCCACC
>NZ_PHNG01000531.1:0-963 GCF_002803435.1 Bacillus sp. mrc49
GGAAAGCATGTACAAAGATTAAACGAGATTTATAAAAGCTATGAAACGGCACGCGAGACCCTGCTGCTTCAAGATAGTTTACCAGAAGAGAACAGGAGCATTTTTTATCAGGACTTACATATGCATCGCATGATTTCGCTCTTGAATAAACATGGAAACCTGGAGGAAACGGTGCACGAGTACCTAGGTCCTGTCATTGAATATGACAAGCAAAACAATGGCGAGTTAATGCCTACCCTGAAGTCATATCTTGCATGTAACGGATCTAAACAGGAAACTTCCAAACAACTATTCATTGTAAGGCAAACTCTATATCATAGACTGGAAAAGCTAGAGAAACTGTTAGGCTCCGATTTCATGCGATCGGATAAGCGTCTCGGCCTGGAATTCATGATTTTTGCATTGGACTTCCTTCAGTACAGCAGCAGGGACGTCACTGGGAATTATGTGAATAAATATATGGGGAAGTGAAATAAACATGAAGGGTGTCCAAGGGACATCCTTTTTGGCATGGTAAATGAAATGGGAGCTCATATACTGATGAATGGAGGGGGAAATGCTGACATCATAATAGGGGATATGGCAATGGGATGTCAGCATCCTTTTTCAATACTCATCTTTTTTGGATAAGCAATGATCACATTCCAAGAGATACGATTCAGCTTGCTCGGTGATGGTGGTTCCGCACTCCGTACATTGTTTAGGCGGCAGGTTCCTGAAAAACTCCATAGGGTTTTTAGTTTGCATCATGATTCCTCCTCATATTTCGGTCGATTAGTCTTCGCGTTTGGAAAGGCAGTGATCGCATTCCAAGAGATACGATTCAGCTTGCTCGGTGATGGTGGTTCCGCACTCCGTACATTGTTTAGGCGGCAGGTTCCTGAAAAACTCCATAGGGTTTTTAGTTTGCATCATGATTCCTCCTCATATTTCGGTCGATTAGTCTTCGCGATTGGAAAGGCA
>NZ_PHNG01000532.1:0-1380 GCF_002803435.1 Bacillus sp. mrc49
CAATTGCCTGCGCACGTTCAATGATCTGTTCATGAATGTCACTACGAATGTCATCTATCGCAGTAAAGTCCATGGCTTTCACATAAATTTTTTCAAGTTCGTCATGCAGCTCTTTTGCTTTGGCTAGGCTTGCCGTCGCTTCATTCATCTTCTCCCTGTACCTGGAGGAAACATCCTTGATCTGATCGGCATAAATTTCATCCGTTCCCGGCAGGATCGCCGTTTTATATATATCGATGATCTCATCACCTTCGCAGCTCGGGAAATATTCATGAGGATCTGTGCTGTCGAATATGGCGATACCTACCTCCCGGACGATGACCATGTCCAGGCTATGCGGATCGAAACCACAATGATACACTTCCACATCGAAGCCCCTTTGCTCCGCAGCCTTTGCAATCTTTTTCAGCATCGTCGATTTTCCCGAACCGGGACGCCCTTTTAAAAAGTAGCGTTTCTGTACGCCCTCCGTGATATTCGGTATGAAATCGACCGCTCCCTTTGGCGTGGCGGCACCTAAAAAACGATGACGAACATCCGCCTTCTTATTAAGGACGATATCTCGATAAAAGCCTTCTATCAATTTATTGGTCAGCCCATTCAATTTAGCGAAGTCGATGTTTGCCTTATAGATGTCCTCCCATTCATCATGTATCTTCAATGCTTCAGCGAAAAGGGCATAGGCCTTCTCGAAGCTGTTGCTTCTCGCATTCGTCAGCCTTATGATGGACGCTCTTTCCGAAGCGAGCTGCTGTGAATTCCAGGCTGACCCCAAATTGACATATTCCTCTACAGCCCCTGGTGCCTTCGGTTCAATCACATGCGGAGCGGTCCCATCCACAAGACCGATTTTCAAAGCCGGTATGATGACCCCATCGATGGAATCATTATCGGAAGAACAATGTAAATACTCGATATCATAGTTTTTATCCAGCCATTCCTGGCCGATTTTTTTCATAATGGTCGATTTTCCCGAACCAGGTCCGCCTTTTAAAATGAATAATCTTTCCAAACCTGCCAAATTCGAATCATATAAACTATAAAAACCTTTAGCGGTATTGCCGCCGGCGAAATAATGCATCACTTTTCCCGTCACTTCCACACTCTCCCTCACAATAGAAATGTGATCTTCAAGACAGCGTATGCGGTAAAAATCAAATAGGTGAATGCCCAAGGATGCCATTGTCCTATTTGATAAGAGCGACGGACTCCGCCTGCGTGATTTCGAGGAAATCTGCCGGATTCAGGACAATCTGGGTGCCGACCCTCCCCGCGCTTACGATGATTTCAGACAAGTTCGATGCACTTTCATCGATGAAGGTCGGGTATTGCTTTTTCATGCCGATCGGTGAACAGCCCCCCCGTATGTAGCCGGTGTTT
>NZ_PHNG01000533.1:0-955 GCF_002803435.1 Bacillus sp. mrc49
AAAAAAATACTCCTAAACAGGAGTATGAATATGAGTATCTTTAGAAATAAGGTTTGTAATCACTTGTGCAGCTTCAGCTATATCGCTAAAAGTATCTACTATATCCCTATCTGGATAAGTTAATTGAAAAATTTGTTGGGAATTAATAGTTAAGGATCTTAATTTTAAAATTCGAATTCCATTTGAAGTAAATGTATGGGTAATATCTACTTCGCGAAAATCACACAATGTTGAAAGGAAATTTTTCACATGCTCGATTGTCATTTCAGTCTCCTTTCCATAAATGGGAAGTGACTAATAACAGTCGGGTAGGACCCAAATATCCTTACTTTTTCTAACTATAACATCAGAAAGTTTGAATGTATATTCTTATCATGTTACAAAAAGTTACAAAAATAGTGCGGCACAGTACGAATAAACCAGGAAGGAGCCAACTCATGAAAGGACTAGCCGGACTAAGGAAGATTGTGGAGGGCCAAAAGACAGTTTCAACAAAACGGTTAAAACCTTTGCTGGATGAGATTCAAAGTTCCTATATCCAAACGGGCAATAAGGTGAAAAGCCAGGCAGAGACCATTAGGAAAATCAATAAAAAATACAGTGTGGTAAATTCCAAGGCGGCAAGATTATCGGTCCATGTTCAAACTCACGAGGATCTTAAAAAGGCTCATTCAGAATTAAAGGCCAAACATAAAGCAGCCATGAAAGAACTCCATCATTTTAGATACAATAAGAATCGCATTTAAATGCCCATAGAAGTGTTTTAGCTTCTTGGAAGGTAGAAGCTTGCGAAATTTATTACGACCTCGTAAAACGTATATACGGGGGCGTAAAATGATATTAAAATAAAAAGGAGAATGATTTATGACTAAAACTACATTGAACGTTCTATTTAAGAAAATGCAAAAGGATGACAAAAAGGAAGTGCTGGAGTTTCATGTTCAAGGTAATGAGC
>NZ_PHNG01000534.1:0-1017 GCF_002803435.1 Bacillus sp. mrc49
CAACCTTGCAGTGAATATTGATCGAAAAAATATAAATAAACTGCACCTGATAAGGAGAGGTGCAGTTCAATTTTTAATGCAGGATCGTTTGGCTGTCAATTGCCTGCGCACGTTCAATGATCTGTTCATGAATGTCACTACGAATGTCATCTATCGCAGTAAAGTCCATGGCTTTCACATAAATTTTTTCAAGTTCGTCATGCAGCTCTTTTGCTTTGGCTAGGCTTGCCGTCGCTTCATTCATCTTCTCCCTGTACCTGGAGGAAACATCCTTGATCTGATCGGCATAAATTTCATCCGTTCCCGGCAGGATCGCCGTTTTATATATATCGATGATCTCATCACCTTCGCAGCTCGGGAAATATTCATGAGGATCTGTGCTGTCGAATATGGCGATACCTACCTCCCGGACGATGACCATGTCCAGGCTATGCGGATCGAAACCACAATGATACACTTCCACATCGAAGCCCCTTTGCTCCGCAGCCTTTGCAATCTTTTTCAGCATCGTCGATTTTCCCGAACCGGGACGCCCTTTTAAAAAGTAGCGTTTCTGTACGCCCTCCGTGATATTCGGTATGAAATCGACCGCTCCCTTTGGCGTGGCGGCACCTAAAAAACGATGACGAACATCCGCCTTCTTATTAAGGACGATATCTCGATAAAAGCCTTCTATCAATTTATTGGTCAGCCCATTCAATTTAGCGAAGTCGATGTTTGCCTTATAGATGTCCTCCCATTCATCATGTATCTTCAATGCTTCAGCGAAAAGGGCATAGGCCTTCTCGAAGCTGTTGCTTCTCGCATTCGTCAGCCTTATGATGGACGCTCTTTCCGAAGCGAGCTGCTGTGAATTCCAGGCTGACCCCAAATTGACATATTCCTCTACAGCCCCTGGTGCCTTCGGTTCAATCACATGCGGAGCGGTCCCATCCACAAGACCGATTTTCAAAGCCGGTATGATGACCCCATCGATGGAATCATTATCGGAAGAACAATGTAAATACTCGATATCAT
>NZ_PHNG01000535.1:0-9200 GCF_002803435.1 Bacillus sp. mrc49
GTCAAAGATGTTAACTATTACACTGGAAATTTAGCTCGCGGCCTCGTCCAGGTGATCCCGCCAACATTTCGCAGTTTTGCATTCCCTGGACATACAAACCAATTGAATGGTTTAGACAGCTTACTGGCAGGCATGAACTATGCAAAATCGCGTTATGGATCTAATATGCTTAAATACATCGGTCATGGTCATGGATATGAAAATGGCGGCATCATCACCAAGGAACATTTGGCTATGGTAGGTGAAGGAAATAAACCAGAAGCAATCATCCCTTTAAGTCCGAACAAACGGAGTAGGGCACTAGAATTACTGGCTGCCGTTTCTAGTAAGATATTTGGTGATCCGACTAAGACTAGCAGCAGCGATAATAGTCTTATTTTTTCTCTGCTAAAAAAGCAGGATGCCCAAATTGAATTGTTACAACTGCAAAATGGACTTTTATCTAAGATCCTAGCAAAAGACAACAATACTTATCTGGATGGCAAAGTTCTTCATGACAATAACAAAAAATACAGCAATTCTGAAACGAAAATAAGGAACATCGCAAAGGGGGTGACTAGTTTATGAGCGAAGAAATTACTTTCAATTTTTGTGGGATTGATTCGGATAGAGAGTTGAATCTCATTGTCAATGAAATCAGACGTCCCGTTTCGGCTGAAATATCGGAAAACGTCCAGGACATTCCCGGCATGATCGGGGAGTTATTTCTAGGTAATAGCTTTGGGAAAAAGCAGTTTGATATTGAAGTGACATTAAAAGCCGATTCAGAAAATGATCGTGCGAAAAAGTTACGGATCCTATCTAACTTGATCATTCAAACTGGAGACGCAGAATATCCCATGGTTTTTAGTGATGATTCCGAATGGACCTATTACGGGCACTTTACTGGAATATCACAACCAGAAAGGATAAGCAAAACTTCTCATTGGGTGAGTTTCACTATATCTTTTGGTTGCTCAGACCCTAAAGGGTATGGGGTTTACGAAAAAAATAATATGAATAAAAACCCTATAACTTTGACGCCCAACGGTGCTGCCGAATCATACCCAATCTTTACTTGTTTGCCTAAGAAACCTGTAACTAAAATAGCCATTACTGATCAGGATGGGGACTATGTATACATTGGTTCTGAAGTAGATCCAGATACAGGTGATACCAATATTGATTTGGAACCCTTAGTATTGCATGACCCTTGCAATACTTTAGCCACCTGGACATCGATTAATTCTTCCAATCTCACTTTTGAATTGGAGTCGGGCGTTCCAAGTGGAACCATGCAAAGCACACCTAATTCCATTAGAGTTGGCAAAACAAGCGATGGTCTTGATAACTTTGGCGCTGTTAACCCCAATAATAAGTGGCATGGCCCCATTAGGCAACAGTGGCTACCAGGGAGCTATGGTGATTTTAGAATTCGAGTACGTATGTGGAATCGGCAATATTACGCGAGGGCTCGTGGTAAATGTGAAATCTATTTACTTAATGCCACCGGTGTTCGAATCGGTAAAATTATGTTAAAGGATAACGGCAATAGCGAATCCGTATATGCACAGGTCCAAATAGGAAGCAGCTCCAATCACCACGATCTTTATTTTAGTCAAGGTACGGTTAAAAAAGGCAAGAAAAGCAAGAAATCCATCAAGTTAGGTACCGGAACTAAAGAAGTGAAAAGCAAAGGGAAAACCAAAACAGTACAGCAATGGAAGACGGTTAAATTAGACGAGGACACCACAACTTCTACTTTTACAGACTTCTACGGATATATCGAATTACAAAAAATTGGCAATAAATTTACGATGGAGATCATGGCCTTCGATGAAGACAGCAATCCAAAATGGAACAAGCCCATATCCAAAACATGGACAGATTCGTCTAAAAAATATACTGAATCATTAGCAGGAATTGCTTTTTATACAGCAAAAGGTGATATTTCTGAGGACAAAGCAAATCCGGTAAAGCGTTATAAGAACAACGGAATGGGCCTTGCAGATGTGAAAGTCTGGAGAATTATTGATGGAGGAAATAAATCGTCCAGCAGCCCGACTATTATTGCTCGTCCAGGTGATGAAGTTAAGATTAATTGTGAAGACCGGACGATCTATAAAAACGGGGCTTATTTCATGGAAAAGTTTTATATCGGAAGTAAATTCCAAACTTTGATGGGCGGGATCCCCACAACACTTGCCTTTGAACCAGGATTAGACGATGCTGATTGGTATTATGAAATAAGACCAACGACACAATAAAGGAGGGGGATGGCTTATCTATATCATCTTAGATTTAAATTTAGAAGTATGCGGCGTGCTCGACTTAGAAGGAAATAAAGGCTGCAAGTTTTATGATGATTTACGCACCACTAAGATTGCTGATGAACAAGGGAAAGTGTGGTCCGATACATTAACCATTTCAGTCCCTTATGGGTTTAGAGAAACATCTATGATGACAGAAGGCTATCACCTCCTTAAACAGGCTAGTGATGGCCTTTATTATTGTTATCGTATTTATAACTGGACGGACAGCGCTCGGGGGCCCATACACGTTAAAACGGTTCAGGCGTATAATCTTTGCATTTGGGATCTATATCATAAGATCGTGGAGGCAAAATCATTTTTTAATGCAAATAGCAGTGATGTTCTGGACTATATCTTACAAGGGACCGGATGGGAAAAAGAAGGAGATGGCTTTTTTGGTGGTTTGAAATCATTAGAGCTTTCTGCAGGTCAAACCGCACAATCACACTTGGATACACACATAAGTGACTTTGGAGTGGAAGTCCGGGCTCACGTTCAGATTTACAATGGTAAAGTGATTAGAAAAATTCTTGAAAGTGTTGAATCGCTTGGTGAGCCTGCTGGGAGAAGAATTGAGTATTCCCATGATTTAGAGGGCATAACACGAACTGGTGACGATATGGAGTTCTATACCAAACTCCACGTATTCGGCGGGACTGAATCAGATGGAAAACAGGTATCGATCGCAAGCGTGAATGGCGGCCGCACTTATATAGTCGATGAAGATGCCAATGATCTTTATAACAACGGAAATCCATATTTAGAAGGATATATAACCAACGAGGATATTTTAAACCCTACCGGTCTTCTTGATTGGGGGAGAAAGCAATTAGACAACTATAATCACCCCAAATATACCTATGAGGTAGATGTTGCTCACTTAGGTTATGAGGCTAGTCTTGGCGATCGCATCCAGGTCGTAGACTTTTCCATGGAACCAGAGCTGACTATTTCAGCTAGAGTCTTGGAAGTAAACGAATCTGAAGCTAACCCCTTCAATAACAAATACACATTAGGCGAGTTCATTGAAATTGTAGCTGTTACGCCATCGGATATCTGGGCATTGCGGGCAGCAGCGTCACAAGCTCAACAAGATGCCCAAGCTGCAAAGTCTTATAAAGTTGAATACTTTACACCGGACGGTACAGACTTTGCCGATACAACAAGCGAAAAACGCATTATCATCCGTGTTTATTACGGAAAAGACGATGTGACAGCTTCAATCGACTTCAAAGACTTTGTTTGGCAAAAAATTAATGCGGATGGTTTTCATGATGAAGTGTGGGAACAAAATCATCTCAATGTAGGCAATGTGATAACGGTAGGTTCCGAAGTCTCTGATTCTACAATTCGTTGCCAAATACAAAATGGGCTAAGTGGTCCCATCCGGTTTGCTGAAGAAAAAGATGCTGCGTTTTTTGCTTCCTTACAATTGGACCCACCTTCAGGATGGACCGACTTTTCTCCATCGGTCGCCCAATATGCTCAAGTGGATATCGAGAGAAATAACATATATTGGTCTCAAAAGTATTGGGGAAGTAAACGCTATTCCGGCGATACCGCAAACAACATCGAGAGCTATGTTATTACAAGAACAGATTTAGGTGGGAAGATTCTTGACCGTATGTGGGCCATACGAGGCGGTCACGGAGCGCAATTCGGAATTGAGTATATAAACAGCCAAATGTGGATTTGGTCGTGCTATAGGGACGTTAAGAACAATAAATGGCATGTAGTTAAATTCCCTTATAAGGCTAACAAAGTTTTAGATTGGGGAGATAGCAGTATTGTTGATCTAATGGTCACGCCCTCCAATTCAGCTTATCGGACTAATTTAGACGCGAGAAATGGCTATGTGTTATTTGCTGTCGGAGTTACAAATCCAACTTTCTACGTTTGTAAAAAATCCGATGTCTTGGCAGGTAAGCTTAAGCCTATCTATACGATGCAAGGTAGCGACATTAATTTTTTCGGATCGGCACAAACGTATCAATCTACCTGTTTAGATTTCCCTTATATTTATTTGACATCTGGCAGTTCGGATTCATCTAAGGACCAACGTGTTTTATATTGTGCTGATATCCGTTCCAAATCCTTAGTCTATAGAGTTGTTTATACATTTGGGACGATTGAAAGAATAGGAAATCATGATGAACCAGAAACCATTAGTTATTACTATGATAACAACGGCAAAAGATGGTTAGTTCAAGGGTTTGCATTTGGAAATGAAGATGCGGAGGATAGTCAACGACTAAACCAGCTTTATCGAATAAATGAGCATATACGAGGTGAGATTTCTTGAGCATCTTGGCGAGCACGGATATTCCATTCACAAATAATAAACAAATAATTCTCCAAGTGGACAAAAAAGCCTCTGATGCTATTTTATCGGCCAACGGGAAAAGTTCAAATTACTACCAACCAAATGAACCTGAGGATCCAAAAGAAAATGATTTGTGGTTTAAAACTACATTAAGTGGTATCACAACTAATTTTTATCAATATGTCGGCGGTCGATGGGTGGAAAGCTTCAATACTCTGTCTGCCATATCTGCAGATTTGGGTAATGTTGTGGCCGGTTCCATTACAGGAGTCATTATAAATAATGGAAATGGTACTTTTTCCGTAGACAAAAACGGAAACTTAAAAGCAGCCAACGCTGAGATTGTAGGAAAGATACAGGCGGATGGAAGTTATAGTTTTTTAACAAATATCGGGGAACTAATCACTCACGCAAACCGTGTTATTTTAAGCGATGGTAATGTGAGAGTTTACGAAAGAGATACTAATCTTTCTATTTTCCATACCAACCGAGGATTAACAACCTCATTAGCAGCCAATGGAGACTCAAACTGGAATACCACTTCTTCTTACTTAGATTTACGTTCAAGGGATGGCGCAACCCTACATGGCGGAAGTGGACTGAAATTAAGAGCAAAAGGGGCTGCAGGCATCGATTTTACCGATGTTCTCCAACTATCACATATTACCCTTACATCTAACGGTACAACAACAAACAATTTTCTTTTCTTAGATAAGAACACATTTGATATAGGCTGCAAGAATATGCGAAATGTGGATGGATATCAAGCGTATTTTAATGGAACCGGAACAGGGAATACTTTGGGCGCTTCAAGTGACACAAACCCCACAAATCAAAACAACACACCTGTTTTAAAGGCTGGCGGAATAAGGGTGAGAAGTACCGACACACATTTCTATGTGGCTGTTGATGGCGTTGGTGGCACATTGCGTGTCACAAATTTAGCTGGTAATGGTGAAGATCCAATTACTTATAGACCAGTTAGAGCTAGTCAACTGGATACAACATCCTCCTATACTTACAAAACAAACATTTCAGAAATGAAGAGATTAGCAAATCCTATTTTAGACGAACTTAAAGTTTGTGAGTATGATTTGGAGGCTGATGTACAAAATGGCATTTCTAATCCACAGATCGGTTTGATTTCTGAGTATAGTCCGCAAGTGGCAGCTCCTGATGGAATGGCCATTAATATATATAAACTTCTGAATTTATTGTTAAAGGGTCACCAGGAGTCATTAGGTGATGTAAAAGGCTTAACAGTATCCTTAGAAATGGTGTTGATCGAACTTGAAGAAAAAGAAATAAGACTTAAAGCAGCTGAACAAAAAATCATTGAAATGACAGAACTATTAGCTGGAATGGAAACAAGATTGCAAGCTCTAGAAAAATAAAAAAAGGAGGGGGATCGGATGTTTAAACCATTTGACATCACCTTGGATATATCTAATCGCTTAATCAACAACACCTTTGAAGTAAGTAACAATGATTTAAATACAGTGCATTTAATTGTTCATTTAAAAAATGAGAATGAATCATTTGATTTAACAGGAAAAACGATAAAACTAGCTGTAAAAAAACCGGATGGATCCACTGTTTTTCAAGATGGAACTATAACGGATCCCGTAAATGGTTTAGGGGAATTCATTCTGCTTAGACAAGCCTATTTGATCCCTGGAAAACATGAAGCCGAATTAATGATTTCAGAAGGAAATACAGCTACACTCGTCACTTCTAAATTTTATTACAATTCCACAAAGTCTATTTTGAATGATAACACTCTTGCCAGCACTAATGAGTTCCCTTTATTAAACCAAGCAATAGCTGCTGGTGAATTACTTAAAGAATTTAATATGGAAAGTTTGGCCGAAATCGCCAGAACTATTGAAAGTGGCGGGGGTGCAAGCGGGGGTGGCACAGTACCATCCAATGTAATTTTATATGAGGATTGGGCAGCAGGGGAAACTGTAATAATTGATACTGGAAATACTGCCCCTCCACCTGATACAACTGCTCCAATATTAATAATCGCACCTAATGGAGGTACTTTTGCAACTACTCAAAGTGTAACCATGTCTACAAATGAGACAGCCGAAATTTTCTATACACTTGATGGTTCAACACCTACAGTTTCAAGCACCAAATATACGAGCGCTATTAATCTAAGTAACACCGCAACAATTAAAGCAATCGCAAAAGATACAGCAGGCAATATTAGTGCCGTTAATACAGTTGCCTTTACGAAAGATGTAACAGCGCCTACTGATACAACACCACCAGTATTAACCGTCAGTCCAGCAGCAGGAACATATACAACTTCTCAATCTGTAACCCTTACAGCAAATGAAACAGCAGATATTTATTACACATTAGATGGAACTACGCCAACTACTGCAAGTATAAAATATTCTAGTCCTTTTACTGTATCAGCAACCTCAACAGTAAAAGCATTTGCGAAGGATACAGCCGGGAACAGTTCTGTTGTTCAAACCGTTGCGTATACGATTGACACAGTTCCTGCGACACTAAATATTGTAGATACATTCTCGGTTGATAAGAGTCTTTTAACAACAACTGAAACTGGACAAACTTGGGTTCCGTCCAATTATGGAGTGACAGGTGGACAATTTTATGCACCAGCACCAAATGCAAGTACCTATAAGACTCCGGCATATATTACTGTACCGAGCAATTCGTTCACAGTTGAAGTGGATTATGCAGTACCACATACTGGAACAAACACATATTCTGCGATCATGCTCAGGTGGCAAGATATTTCGAATATGGTGTATATCTATATTTCAGGAACTAAGTATCGAATAGGTAAATGGCAAGCTGGAGCATATTCGACAATCATTGAATGGGTGGGTACAGCAACTGCTAATGATAAATTAAAAATAGAGCATCAAGCAGATGGACACATAAAATTATTTGTTAATGGGAATTTAGCAATAGAAGCTACTGAAACATTCTTACTTAGTTCAACTAATAAAGTGGGCTTGGGTACTTCAAATGCAATTATGAGATTTGATAATTTTAGTGTTAAATCGCTTGCTTAGGTTAGGAGGGTTAGTTCATGCAAGGAAAAGGTAAAAAACTAAAAGACGCTAATGGACAATACATGTATCCATTAACACGTTCTGAATTTGTCTATGTAGAGGATAATAAAACACTTGCTCAAAGATTAATTGAGATTGGTTCAGGCGGGAGCCTTCCAGTAAATATTACGTCAACTCCGACAAACGGAAATATTTTAACTTACAATAGTGCAAACGGTAAATGGGAAGCAAAAGCGCCATCTGGTAATATCGGTACTATTGGTGATGGCTCCATCACATACGCTAAATTGGCTGATAATTTCGCCAGTGGAACTCCGACAAGTGATTGCAATACCACAGTAAAGGAAGGGAAGTACCTCTGCTCAAATGGAATATTAAACTTTCCACCGGAGTTTCAAGGACAACTTTCTGTCGCAGTTGGAATGATTTTAGAAGTCAGTAGAGTGAGTAGCATCTGGGTGGCGCAAAAAGCCTACTTACGAAATAATTCATCTCGTGTTTGGTCACGAGTTATAGACTCAAGATATCCTGAAAATGTTGTGCCTTGGGAAATCGAGTCGGGGTACACAATGGAAGGATTAAAATGGATTGGACTGGGAGATAGTATTGCACTTCAGGTGCTCCCATCCGTAGCAAAATATTTAAAAACAACTGTAAATAATCAGGCGAAAGGTGGTTCTGCATGTTCTAATCGGGAAGGGATTAACGATACATTATACGGTCCTTACGAATCAAGTGCTTTTTGGAAAATTTCATCCACAATTGATTTCACATCTTATGATTTGGTTACGTGTACGTATGGTGGTAATGATTTTGGTTCAGGTGTTCCTCTAGGAACACTAGACAGCACTGACCCTAAAACTTTTGCAGGAGCTTGGAACACAGGCTTAAAGAATATCACTAATTCTAACCCACAAATAGCAATTGTTATGTTTTCCCCCACCTTTAGAGATTACGCAATAAGCCCGAATAGAAACGGAGATACTTTTGATCAATTTTTAGACATGATGGAAGCAATTGCGAAGAATTGGAGAATTCCTTTAGGAAACGCTGGAAAATTATCAGGAGTAAATAAACATAATGTAGTTCAATTAACATCTGATGGAATTCATCCAAACACTATAGGAAGACAAAAATTGGCAGGGTTCTATGCGGGAATGCTTAATAGCCATATTTACGGAAGAGATTATACTGTGAAACAATCAAAATTAAATCTTTAAGGTTATTTTTTGAAGTTGTCTAAGATTTACTGGTATTAGTACGGTAAATTGGAACAAACTGTGTGGTAACAAAACTAAAGAGCAATAAAATTCAAGTCGTCCCTAAATGGCGGCTTTTTATTATGTATAAAATTCATCCTAGACATACAAAGATAAAGACAAAGAGAGTTTTATGTTGAAGGGGGAGATGCACTTTGAAGGAGGCGAATTTTTATGTTGAGATGGGAGGTTGCCGCAGTGAAAGGGGGCCTGGCTACACTCATTAGTTTTCTTTTGTATTTATCCGGAATTATGAACGAGGTCACGG
>NZ_PHNG01000536.1:0-951 GCF_002803435.1 Bacillus sp. mrc49
ACAAGTTTAAAAAGAAATGGAAGTGGGAAACATATGGGTAACAGCGAGAAAGCTTCACTTCACACAAAAGGAGGAGGTATGCATAAACCATGCGTGCCCCCTCCTTTTTTCACTTAAGTGTGTCCATAAAGGCTTGGAATGCCTGCTTAACGGCAGCGGTGACCGTTTTATTACCAGACATCACCTCATTTTCGAGGATAGGGAGCAGCTCCTTGATGGTTTCATTTTTATAGAACATCATTTTAAGCTGTTGATCCATTGACGAATAAAGCCATTCCTTAGCTTGCATCCTTCTCCGTTCTTGGAAAACACCAGATTTCTTTGTCGTATCGGAAAAATCCGTCAATACATCCCATAGCTCGGGTATTCCTTTTCCCGTTATGGCAGAACATGTATAGGCTTTCCCTGCCCACCCTTTCGTTGCCGGCTGGAGAAAGTGCAGTATTCTGTTATATTCAGACTTCGTTCTAGTCGCAAGCGGGACATTATCACCATCCGCTTTATTGACCACAATTCCATCCACAAGCTCCAGTATCCCTTTCTTCATTCCCTGTAACTCATCGCCTGCGCCTGTCAGGACAAGGAGCATGAAGAAATCCACCATGCTTCGGACGATCGCTTCACTTTGACCGACACCGACCGTTTCAATAAGAATGACATCAAATCCTGCCGCTTCACAAAGCAGCATCGTTTCCCTTGTTTTGCGATGAACGCCGCCCAAAGTACCCTCTGAAGGCGAGGGCCTGATGAAGGCGCGGGGATTCCTTGCCAGCTCCTCCATCCTCGTCTTATCACCAAGGATACTCCCCCCGTTAATGGATGAGCTCGGATCGACCGCAAGGACCGCAACCTTATGGCCCCTGTCACATAAATAGCTTCCAAACGTTTCGATGAACGTGCTTTTCCCGGCACCTGGCACTCCTGAAATCCCGATTCTAATCGACCGGCCAG
>NZ_PHNG01000537.1:0-950 GCF_002803435.1 Bacillus sp. mrc49
AGCCTGGAAACGTCATATCCGGCCTTCTTAAATGTATAGTAAATGAAACCGCTGCAATCGAATCCTGATGGCGAGGCGCCTGCCCACGAATAAGGCGTTCCTATCAATTTCTTCGCTTCGGAAACGAGCTTGGTTACTTTACTTCCTGAATTCGGTGTTTCTATCTTGTCATCATTTTTCCCTGGATTGGCAGAAGTGGATGTTTTGCTTAATTTTAGTTTTTGACCCACTCTGATTAAGTCCGAGTTTAACGAGTTGGCCGCTTTAAGCTGCGCTACTGATACATTGGTCTTTCTGGAAATCCCTGAGAGCGTGTCACCTTTCACCACAATGTATGTAGCCGAATTGACCGGGGGCTGTGTACCATTGGATGGCTTGGAGCTGTTGGGTAATTCAACGGTAGTGGTTGTAGTTGATTTGGATACGATAAGTTTGGCGCCTGCATAAATTCTGTCGGATTTAAGGTTGTTCAATTTCATCAATTCAGCTAGTGTCAGGTTATGCTTGTTCGCTATCCGGGTTAACGTATCGCCAGAGACAATGGTATATGTGGTATTCTTTGTTTTTTTCATGGAAACCGAAGAATTGTTTGATGTTGTTTTGGAGTTTGATGTCAATAACTTTTGATTGATTTTCAAGAAGTCGGTTTTTAAATGATTTAGCTGTTTTAAGTCTTGTACCGTCGTATTATGTTTCTGTGCGATCTTGCTTAGCGTATCGCCGCTTTTCACTGTATATGTACCGGCAAGGGCAGGAGAAACGAAAGTTGAAGATAAAATGGCTATTGTCGAAAATGCGACTACACTTTTTTTCACGGTTTCCACCTCTAATATGTCTTTTTCCCTATTCTAACAAAATAATCCAACGAAAAAATATTACATTTTTGTTACAAAGGGAAAATAGTAGTATTATACTGGTTTATATTGGTTTGGAAATGGTGATTAAACCAA
>NZ_PHNG01000538.1:0-950 GCF_002803435.1 Bacillus sp. mrc49
AAATCTGATTGTTATTCATATAACTTTACCTCATTTTACTACTATTCTACCAAATTTTTAACAATATACAACAATTTTCTATATACTCCGCCCTTTACTTAGTATATTTTAACAAGTCCTATAAGCCGACCCGTAAGTCGGCATATAGCTATTTTTCCTACCACCATTAAGCGCCCGAATTACCGGCCTGTATTACTTTCTTAACGAAATAATCGAATAATTGATCGGCGTCTTTCTTCGTTGAACCTGATCCGTTCATCGTAACATTGAATTGATACGTATTGCCTCCGCCTTTTCCTGATGAATACTCCTTATTTTCCTGCTTTGTTAAAACGCGTTCGCCCCGGTGGGCATTTATTATCGTTCCATCCCTCGGTACATAAGAAAGTCCGCCTGCTGCCGATGTTTGACGGCCCTGACCTACGGATTTGCTGTATTGCGGCGCGCTTGTAACGTTGGACCAGCTAACTTTTGGCACAATCGGAATATTAACGCCAGGTATCTTGTTAAGGACGCCAATCATCTTATTTACTCCGGAAATAACCGAGTTAACCATCTCGCCAGCCTTACTCTTTATCGTGTCAAAGTTGCGATAAATAGCCACACCTATTCCGACGATTGATCCGAATGGACCGAGTAGCGCTAAAACAGCTCCCTTTAGATAACCGAGTTTATTCCATAGCTCGATCGTTTTCGCCTTCACCGTATCGAAGTTCCGCCATACGTAAATAATCCCCGCAGTCAAAGCCGCCAGGGCTACCACAATTAGGCCGATAGGGTTAGCCATAAGGACGCCATTAAAAAGAGCCGCAGCCGTTGTGGCCCCGACATTTGCGAGCTTATATGCGTTCATCATCGTCGTTACGGTGCTTATGACTGTCATTGCGGCAAAACCGGCTTTGAGCACGACAAGCGCCCCACCGACGGAAATAATCGTCTCCCTGATCGCC
>NZ_PHNG01000539.1:0-1453 GCF_002803435.1 Bacillus sp. mrc49
TCATCAATTGTCGGAAAAACTTGAAGTATGATTTCTCTCCTTATGGTAATAATGCATAAAAGGGGAGGGATTTAACATGTATAATGTAAACAAAAAAATGTTAATATACATAGTATTTCTTGGTTTGATGGTGATTTTAATTGGGAATAGAACGATTGTGGCAGAAACTAAACCAGATATAGTCAAAATGGTTGGACTGTTACAAGAAGATAAGGATTTGGACATAGGTGATTGGTCTGTACTCGCTAGAGAGATAAATAAAGAGATTGCAACTAAACAAGAGTTTGAAAGCGAAGTTTTCGCTTTGAAACAAAAATACCCTCAATTTCAATGGCACCGGAAAGATGATGCTTCCGGCTGGAAGGCTGAGGCGTTAACGTACAATATCGATTCAGGAACTCTAAAACTGAAGACCTGTTAGATATGTTCCAAGCAAGGGAAATTGAGAGTGTGCATGAAACAAACTTTACATCAATATCTGCACATTCAACATTGTTTAAACAACCTTTGACAAAAGAAAAATTAAATTTGCAGTTTGGGCTACGGACAGAAGGATTGGGTGAACGAACGAACTTTGTAGTTGGCACACCAATCATAACGTTTGAATATTAATATAGAGAAAATGGACGCGGAGGGGAATACTTTTGGAAAAAATCATCGTCCGCGGCGGAAAAAGGCTTAGCGGGACAGTTAAAGTAGAAGGTGCTAAAAACGCCGTTTTGCCAGTTATCGCTGCAACATTATTAGCAAGTGATGGGAAAAGTATCATTAAAGATGTTCCTACGCTCTCCGATGTATATACAATCAATGAAGTATTGCGCAACTTAAATGCAGATGTTGCCTTTCATGATAATCAAGTAACTGTAGATGCATCAAGAGAGTTATTAGAAGAAGCACCATTTGAATATGTGCGTAAAATGAGAGCTTCCGTTTTAGTGATGGGCTCCTTATTAGCAAGGAATGGCCGGGCCCGCGTGGCTCTTCCAGGCGGCTGTGCCATCGGCTCACGTCCTATCGATCAGCATTTAAAGGGCTTTGAAGCGATGGGAGCAAAGGTAAAGGTCGGCAATGGTTTCATTGATGCCGAGGTCGAAGGAAGGCTTAAGGGTGCACGTGTGTATCTAGACTTCCCGAGTGTGGGTGCCACCGAAAACATCATGATGGCAGCAACACTTGCCGAAGGTATTACTGTTCTGGAAAATGTGGCCAAAGAGCCTGAAATTGTAGATCTTGCGAACTTCCTTAATAAAATGGGTGCCAAAGTAAGAGGTGCTGGTACGGGTACGATGAGAATCGAAGGCGTCGATAAATTATATGGCGTTGAACATCATATTATACCTGACCGTATCGAAGCTGGTACATTCATGACAGCGGCAGCTCTTACTGGCGGCAACGTTCTTGTTCAAGGAGCTGTACCTGAACACCTTACTTCCCTTATTGCCAAAATGGAGGA
>NZ_PHNG01000540.1:0-6385 GCF_002803435.1 Bacillus sp. mrc49
GAGAACTTTGTAGTTGGCACACCAATCATAACGTTTGAATATTAATATAGAGAAAATGGACGCGGAGGGGAATACTTTTGGAAAAAATCATCGTCCGCGGCGGAAAAAGGCTTAGCGGGACAGTTAAAGTAGAAGGTGCTAAAAACGCCGCCGCATCCTGGTTTCCCGACTGATATGCAGTCTCAAATGATGGCATTATTGTTGCGTGCCGAAGGAACAAGTATGATTACGGAGACCGTTTTCGAAAACCGTTTCATGCATGTTGAGGAATTCCGCCGCATGAATGCCAATATCAAAATCGAGGGCCGCTCCGTTATCGTTAATGGACCGACTAACATTCAAGGTGCTGAAGTAGCTGCAACGGATTTACGTGCCGCAGCAGCGCTCATCCTGACTGGATTGGTTGCCGATGGCATCACTCGCGTTACGGAATTGAAGCATCTTGACAGAGGTTACGTGAACTTCCACGGTAAATTGGCAGCTTTAGGCGCCGATGTGGAACGCATTAATGAAGATGTACCGGCAGAAACGAAAAAAATTGCCGATCTAAACGCATAAGATAGCTTGTAAAACCATTCACGTTTGAGTCATTGAAACGTGAATGGTTTTTTGTTGTTGGTACATGTATGGCACTTGCAGGGGAGTTGCCGTTTTTCTATTCATAAATGCTTGTCCTTCGACATACATTTGTTATATAAAGATCCTGCCGAAATTTAAGCGTGGCAGAGAAAACAAGTGTAGGGAGGCTCAGGAGTTTGAAAGCAATCAAACCGATGATCGTACTATTCATAGCAGTAGCATTCGTAATTATCATGATTCCAGCAGTGCTTGTGCTTCCGTTTTCAAATGATAAGACAAGTGGTGAGTTAGCAGAACAATTAGAGAAGAAAGTGAAGAACAGCAGTAATGAAGTGAGTGCCAATGAAATGAGTTCCGTTGAAGTTGCCGTTTACCGTACCCATGCAAAAAAGATTGAAAAGGTGCCGTTGGAAACGTATTTGACTGGCGTTGTTGCAGCTGAGATGCCAGCGGAATTCGAGGAAGAAGCATTGAAGGCACAAGCGTTGACGGCAAGGACGTACATTGTCAATCAGCTTATTGGCGAGAGTCGCTTAGGTTTACCTGACGGTGCCGATGTGAGTGATACGGTCATGCATCAAGTTTATAAAAATAACGATGAGCTCAAAAAGCAATGGGGCTCTGATTATAAATCGAAGATGAAAAAAATCAGCAAGGCCATCAAGGAAACGGAGGGGCAAATCCTAACCTATGATGGAAAGCCGATCACAGCCACATTTTTTTCCACAAGCAATGGCTATACGGAGAATTCGGAGGACTATTGGCAAGCGGATTTCCCTTATTTAAGAAGTGTATCGAGTCCGTGGGATAAAGAGGAGTCACCAAAGTTTTATAATAAAGTTGTCGTGAACTCTGCCGATTTTGAAAACAAACTTGGAGTAAGTCTTTCATCAGGCACGACGATAGGGACTGTCGTTGAAAGGACTTCAGGTAATCGCGTCGGTATAGTCGAAATCGGGGGCAAGAAATTAACAGGAAAACAGATTCGGGAAAAGCTCGGGCTGACATCATCGGATTTTAACTGGGAGCGCCAAGGCAACCAGATCGTCATTACGACAAAGGGCTCAGGGCACGGCGTAGGGATGAGCCAATACGGTGCAAATGGAATGGCCAGGGAAGGAAAAAGCTATGAAGATATCGTAAAGTATTATTATAAAGGAGTTAAAGTACAGTCCTCCAATAAATGGCTGAATACGATGACCGCAAAAAAATGAGAGACGGAGTATCCCGTCTCTCATTTTTTTGCGGTCGCTTTTTCGATGATGGTCAAAAAGCCCCGTCCATGCTTGAAATAATGATATTGGACATGGAAATAGACAGCAGCCACTCCAATGATATCTTTTATTATATCTATTAAGGTTGCTGAGCGGTACGGAATGAAGGATTGATGGTATTCATCCAAGACTCCGTAGAGGCATGCTACAAGGGCAGCCAGCAGGCTTAGGCCTGGTTTCAGTTTTTGGTTTGCGGCAAGGGCCGATACGAATAATATGAACAAAAGGGCGAATTCCACAAGATGAAGCGCCTCTTTTATAAATCGGTCAATCGAAGATGATGGGAGGTCAAGAATCATGTCATCGGGGTTGCCTGACATGATCCAGATCGCAATCATATATAGAAAAGGCAGTAAGGTTAACACGAGTTTAAGGGATTTTTTCATAAATTAAACATCCTTCGGCAGTGAGATACCAAACATTTTACCATTCCGCGAATAAAATCGGTTTCATTTCCACAAAATAAATCTAAAAAAATTTTTTCATGTGTGTATATAATCTTAACAAAATGTTCAGAATGATTGCTGAGGTGATTAATATGAGAGAGGAAGAAAAGAAATCAACTTCCACAATCCGACGTATACTAAAACAGCGTTGGGCGTTAGCAGCAATCTATATCGCAAGTGCAGCCATAATCTTAGCCGCGGCCTTCTTATTACAAAATAGTTTTAATGATTCAGCTAAAGATAGCAAAGAGGAATCAGCTGAAACAGGTAAAAACTATGGCGAGCCGTCAGTAGAGGTCAATAGTAATCTTGAAACAACCAAGATGCCTGTGGCCAATGCAGATAAGACGGTAATCAAGAAACAATTTTATGATGTGAATGCAGATGAAAAGGCACAAGAAGATGCTTTGGTTTTCTACAACAATAGATATGAGCAAAACAAAGGGATCGACATTGCAATGGAAGACGGAAAGTCTTTCGATGTTAAGGCTTCATTAAGCGGGAATGTAACGAAAGTTCAAAATGATGCCTTACTTGGAAATTTGATCGAAGTACAGCATGAAGATGGTGTCGTTACTCGTTATCAATCTGTTAAAGACATTAAAGTTGCCGTTGGCGATAAGGTAAAGCAAGGACAATCGCTTGCTGCAGCCGGAAAAAGCCAAATCAATGAAGAGGCGGGCGTACATGTTCACTTCGAAATCAGAAAAGATAACATCGCGTTGAACCCAATCGAGTTTTTTGATAAACAAGCTTCTGCCATTCAAGCTGCAACTGAAGCGGAAGGAAGCGAACTTGACGACTCAGCCAAAAAAGAAGAAACACCTGCAGTCGAAGAATCTGAAACTGGCAAGGAAGAGACTCCTGCCGTTGACGAAACTGACGAAGGCACCGATTTAGAGAATGGCACGGATAAGGAAGGCTCAACTCCAGCTGAAGATCCAACGGAAGAAAGCGGTACTTTAAAAGATTCGTTAAATCAATCTAATTAATAAAAAGATTTTTCATAAATCAAAACGAAAACCTTGGGCGTTACGAATGACAACAACTGAAAATTTGGTAAAAGAAAGCCGTTCACTCTGGACGGCTTTCTTTTTTTTTCGGGGAAATGCGTTCACTTATGCTGAAACTTTTGAATTTCCGACAAATTTCTTGGGAAATAATTTTCTCCTTACAAAAATAAAACAGGACATATTTAGAAATATATCCAAACCCCCTGTCCCATTAGGCATATATTCTTAACCAAGCTAATAAGATGTTATAAACCATGCAAAGAGAGTGTTTGAGGTGAGGAATCGTTTATTACAAATTATCTAATAGGTGAATAATTCTATCTTTCATTGTTTATAGGGCAGCGGTATTCGATTCGAAAAATACGAATCTCATTTCACACTTCTCACATCCAATTTGGGGAGGTCGAGTGGTGTGCACGATTACATCAAAGAAAGAACCATCAAGATAGGAAAGTATATCGTGGAAACTAGAAAAACGGTCCGCGTCATTGCAAAAGAGTTCGGAGTCTCTAAAAGTACAGTCCATAAAGACTTAACGGAGAGGCTGCCAGAAATTAATCCTGATTTGGCTAACGAAGTAAAGGATATATTGGATTATCATAAATCCATCCGTCACCTTAGGGGCGGGGAAGCAACGAAATTAAAATATAAACGCTCTGAAAGAGAAGAAGAAATCGTCAAATAAACAGGAGACCATTCCGGCATTTGGATGTGAGTCGGGCCATCAGGGACAGGATGAAATCCGATCCTTGACGGCCATTCACTGCCGGTTTTTTTTATGGGCAAAAACAAGGTAGTACATATGGTATTGAAATTAATTACATTTTGGTAAAATAGGAAATAAAAGTATTCATTAACGTTTATTTATAATTCATACTTACTTGTGTCAATGCAATATGGTAAAATAAACAATTAGGACAGAAGTAGGTTATATGTGAGGATATTCAAGGAGGATTTAAGAAATGTTTGCTAGAGATATTGGGATAGATCTTGGAACAGCCAATGTTCTTATACATGTCAAAGGTAAAGGAATTGTGTTAAATGAGCCTTCGGTAGTGGCGATTGATAAGAATACGAACCGTGTTCTGGCAGTCGGGGAAGAAGCTCGTAAAATGGTAGGCCGGACCCCGGGAAACATCATCGCCATTCGCCCTTTGAAAGATGGAGTCATTGCCGATTTTGATGTAACAGAATCGATGCTTAAGCATTTTATCAATACATTGAATGTCAAGGGCTTCCTTTCCAAGCCGAGGATTCTGATTTGCTGCCCGACAAACATAACGAGTGTCGAACAAAAGGCAATCAAAGAAGCTGCTGAAAAAAGCGGCGGGAAAAAAGTGTTTCTTGAAGAAGAACCGAAAGTGGCTGCAATCGGCGCCGGCATGGATATTTTTCAACCGAGCGGCAATATGGTCGTGGACATAGGCGGAGGTACGACGGATATTGCCGTACTGTCAATGGGTGACATCGTTACATCTTCTTCCATTAAAATGGCCGGTGACAAATTCGACAACGAAATCCTGCATTATATCAAGCGGAAGTACAAGCTTCTGATTGGTGAGCGTACAGCGGAAAACATCAAGATCCAGGTTGCGACGGTATTCCCAGGTTCACGTAATGAAGTCATCGACATTCGTGGCCGTGATATGGTGTCAGGCCTGCCTAGGACCATTTCTGTCAACTCTGAAGAAATCGAGGAAGCTCTTCGCGAGCAGGTTTCCGTCATTGTACAAGCTGCCAAAAGCGTGCTTGAGCGGACACCGCCTGAACTTTCGGCTGACATCATCGACCGCGGCGTCATCTTAACGGGCGGGGGAGCCTTGCTTCACGGCATCGATTTACTGCTTGCCGAAGAACTTAAAGTCCCTGTACTGGTTGCAGAGCATCCAATGGATTGTGTAGCAATAGGAACTGGAATCATGCTCGATAATATGGACAAGTTGCCAAGGCACAAATTCAACTAAAAAGCGGATGGAAATCTGCATCATAAGATAAGGGTCTACGGTTCAGACAAACATGGGGCATAGTGAAAGTGCGTGCGGTTCTAGTACTGATGAGCAATAGGCCCTCTTCTTTTTATCGGGTATTTAACACCATTCCTTTAAATCTGACCTAACCAATATTATTTCTGCCTAAAGCTTTTCATTTTCCTTAAGATACCGATGTTCATGTCCGATAAGAAAGATATGAGGAAATGAACGGCAGGAGTCTTTAAAGAATGAGGAGTGAAGAAGATGCTAAGAGGATTTTATACAGCTGCTTCCGGGATGATTGCCCAGCAAAGGCGCACTGAATTACTCACAAACAATATGTCCAATGCAAATACAACAGGGTATAAAGCCGATCAAACGAGTGTAAGGTCTTTTCCTGAATTGCTCATCAGCAATATGGGGAGCAAGACGGTTCCTACTGAAAATAAATTGTCCATCCCTGGATTCTCCAAGGTCGGGGGGCTTAGCACCGGCGTTTACGTACAGGAGGCTAACCCGTTATTCACCCAGGGTACATTGGAGGAAACGGGACTCCATACCGATATGGCCTTGGCTGATGAGAACCTGCCGATCAATGCAGATCGACGGAAAGGTTCCGTGCTTTTTACTGTCCAGAACGAGGATGGAGGCCTCCGTTATACGCGTAACGGCAGTTTTACCCTGAATGGGCAAGGATATTTAACCACTCCTTCAGGTCAATATGTCCTGAATGAAAATAAGGAACGGATCAAGCTTGAGAGCGACCGTTTCACCGTTACGGATGACGGTGTCATTTTAGAGGGGAATGTTCAAACCGCACGACTGGGAATCGGTTATTCAGATGATCCATCTTCACAGCTGATGAAGGATGGGGAAGGCCTGTATAAGGCTGTGGATGATGAGGGATTACCTAGCGCATATGCGGCCGTAGATGGCGGATTTTCTACCAAGCAAGGCTTCCTGGAGGGCTCAAATGTCGATCAATCGAGGACGATGACGGAAATGATGTCCGCATATCGCTCATTTGAATCCAGTCAGAAGGTCCTTCAAGCCTATGATAAAAGCTTGGATAAAGCGGTCAATGGAAGTAGCTGCAACGGATT
>NZ_PHNG01000541.1:0-7378 GCF_002803435.1 Bacillus sp. mrc49
CGCTTCGAAGCCACCTAAACGCTGGACCATCTTATAGCTGATGTTCCCTGCTTCGAGGCTTGGGAAAATGAAAACATTGGCATCTCCTTGAATAAGGGAATCCGGCGCTTTTTGTCTTGCCACCGAAGGAACGAACGCCGCATCAAACTGGAATTCACCGTCGAGGATGATTTCCCGATCGATTTCTTTCGCTAAATCGACAGCATCGACGACTTTCTGTGTTTCAGGCGAAACGGCAGACCCCTTCGTCGAAAAGCTCAGCAGTGCCACGCGCGGTTCGATATCGAACATTTGTGCAGTCTTTGCACTTTCAATGGCAATTTCGGCAAGATCTTGGGAAGTGGGGTTTATATTGATTGCACAATCAGCGAACACATATCTTTCCTCGCCACGGACCATGATGAAGACTCCCGATGTCTTTTGGACGCCTGGCTTTGTTTTAATGATCTGCAATGCGGGACGAACCGTGTCGGCCGTGGAATGCGCCGCACCGCTTACCATTCCGTGTGCCAATTTCATGTGGACGAGCATCGTTCCGAAATAGTTCTCATCCATTAACATTTCACGTGCTTGTTCGACTGTCGCTTTACCGGCACGGACCTTTACAAACGCTTCTACCATTTCATCCATCATGATGTAATTCTTCGGATCATATATTTCGACTGCATCAAGGGCGATTTTCAATTCCCTGGCTTTATCGGAAATCAATTCGATATCCCCGATCAATACAGGTGTAACCAGTTTTGCTTTGGCAAGCCTGCCTGCGGCTCCCAAAATCCGTTCATCCGAACCTTCTGGAAAAACGATCTTTAAATTATGACCCATAACTTTTGATTCCAACATTTCAAATAAATTGCTCACTGGCGCTTCCTCCTTTTTAGATACGTTTCCCCTGATTGTACTATGTTTAATCATTTAACCATTCTTTCCTACCCTGCCTTTTTTAGAATACTCCAGCGGCCCGGTAAATTCCAGCCACATCTCAGCACCGAAAACAGTGATGGCGTTTGCGGGTTGACCTAAATTTCCTTATACTGAAACTATGTTATATTAAAGCTATAATAAGACTTAGGAGTGATCGTAATGAGTGAAGCAGCACAAACACTGGACGGCTGGTATTGTTTACATGATTTCCGCCTGATCGATTGGGCATCTTGGAAAACGTTATCAAGTGACGAACGCCAACTAGCCATCTCGGAGTTCCAAGGTTTACTCGATAAATGGAATATGACCCAAAGCGACAACGAAGGCAGCCATGCCCTATATTCCATCGTTGGCCAGAAAGCGGACTTCATGCTTATGTTTGCCCGCCCGACAATGGAAGAATTGAATGCAATCGAAAATGAATTCAATAAAACGAAGCTTGCCGAATATTCCATTCCGGCTTATTCATACGTTTCAGTGGTGGAGCTAAGCAATTACCTTGCAGGAGGAGATGGTGAGGACCCTTATCAGAACCCTCATGTACGTTCCAGACTGTATCCCATCCTGCCAAAGGCGAAACATGTTTGCTTCTATCCAATGGACAAGCGCCGTGAAGGCGATGACAACTGGTATATGCTTTCCATGGAAGAACGCAAAGGCTTAATGCGTTCACACGGCTTGATCGGCCGCAGTTATGCTGGCAAGGTAAAACAAATCATTTCCGGCTCGGTCGGATTTGACGACTATGAATGGGGCGTAACACTTTTCGCGGATGACGTCCTTCAATTCAAGAAATTAATTTATGAAATGCGTTTTGATGAAGTGAGCGCCCGTTACGCTGCGTTCGGCTCTTTCTTTGTAGGCAATATTCTGCCTGAAGAAAACATAGCCTCTTTCCTCTACGTATAAGATACTTTAGCTTCCGGCTTCCGGAAGCTTTTCTCTTTTTTCACCCTCCTCCTTTTTATTTTCCCCAGCTATGGAATAAATCCAACACACATCCCATACATTTTCAATAGTGATGAATGTAATTTTTACCGGCTCATTCGACGTCACAGGAAAAGAAAACAAGGCAACGCCTAAATCCAGCGAGGTGAAGGAACGTTACTTCTATTTAGATTACGTTTAGCGGATATCACTTTACCCGCGTAAACCAGGAAAGGCAACGTTATGTATCGCTTAAAATTCATTGTGTGTTTTTAAGCTGCCGGGGATTGTATCGAGCGGTCGCTATAAATCGCACTGTTGCTTCAAGTACTCGGCTTTTCGCCACCAAAATCAAAAAGCCTTGAATTTTAGGAGGGAATGCAATGTCACAAAATAATCCTTATGGTAACTACCCGTATGGTGGAAGCCCCTATTACCCGAATGAAAACAATGAGTCCAGCCAGCGGCAGCAGACACCATACCAGCAACAACAGTCTTTCCCGCAGCAAGCCTATCAACAGCCGGCATACCAGCCTCAACAGCCAACCATAGCCGGCACGCCGCAGCAGATCCCGATGCCGATGAATCAATCGACATCTCCACCACAGGTACCTGGCATGCTTCCAGTCGAAGCATCATACATCGAAAACATCCTGCGTTTGAACAAAGGGAAATTAGCGACCGTTTATACAACATTTGAAAATAATAAGGAATGGAATGCAAAGATCTTCAAAGGAATCATCGAAGCTGCAGGACGTGACCATTTGATCATAAGCGACCCGCAAACCGGCAAACGGTATTTAATCCCGATGGTGTACTTGGACTACATTACCTTTGATGAAGAAATCGAATACGACTATCCATATGGAGGGGCAGGGCTTGCCACCTATTCGCCAAGGTGAATGAGATGATAAAAAAGGGGCCTCAGAATCTTATCGATTTTGAGGCCCTTCTTCATGGAGATGTTTTTTTTGATCCTGCGCTTACAAGTACTTATAGGCAGCAATGACCATCAATACCCAAGCTGCCAAGAAAGACACTCCGCCAAGCGGTGTGATGGCGCCTAACACCTTGATCTGCGTGACGCTTAGAACGAACAGGCTACCGGAAAAGAGGATGATCCCGATTAACATAAGCCAGCCAGACCAATTGACTAACGGGCTTGAGATTTTTCCAGCCAATAAACCGATTACTAATAAACCAACCGCATGGAACATTTGATATTGAACGGCCGTTTGCCATGTTTCCAAATATTTATCGGGTATCTTCCCTTCGAGCCCATGGGCTCCGAATGCACCTAGTGCGACAGCAATGAACCCATTGATTGCGCCTAAAATGATGAACAGTTTCACTATGATTTCGCTTCCCTTCGCTGCTTTTAAAAATCGAATAAGGACTCTCCATTGGCTTCATCCATTTTGACCGGCTCTACATTCGGTGTAGCCGTCATGATGGGCTGAGACAATGTGATTGGCTTCGAAATGCCGCTTCCCACTTTTTCATCAACCATTACTTCACATAAGGCTTTAATGGCAATGACATATCCCTGCACCTTATCCTCTGAATTTGCCTGCTTTGCCTTCGAAGCAAGCTCTTCGATTTTGTCCAGCATTTTTCTTGAAGAAATATCCAAATTTACCACCTCGTCCATATACAGGTCAAAACTTTCATCACTAGCATAGCAAAAATCAAGCAAGAAAACACCCTTGTAAAACCCTCTACTTCATATTTTTCTTGGCTGTAAATTCGAGGCACACCTGCCCCGATGATCTAAACACATCAAGAGAAGGCAGGTTTGCGGTTTTGAATTGAAAGGCACGGCACCCTTTTGGAAAGTTGGGATCCCACGTGACGTAAAAATGACGGCACAGCATGCAATTCACCCGCTTCATGTTCCTTTTCGACTCATCGCACCCGAGATTTCCCAATCAATGGGCGATTCCCCCATTTCCATAAGAAATTGATTGGTTTTGGAAAACGGTTTGCTGCCAAAGAACCCACGGGAAGCCGAGAGCGGACTCGGATGCACGGATGTAATGATTTTATGGCGGCTTTCATCAATTAAAGGGATCTTCGTTTGTGCCGGTTTCCCCCATAAGATAAAAACGATCGGTTTCTGCCGCTCACTCAGCAGGCGGATGACTTGATTCGTAAAGTTTTCCCACCCTTTTCCCCGGTGTGAGTTCGCTTCTCCTTCACGGACAGTCAAGACGGTATTCAAAAGAAGCACACCTTGTTTTGCCCACTCAACAAGGCATCCCTCATCTGGAATGTCAGTGCCTAAATCGGCATGAAGTTCCTTAAAGATGTTTCTTAATGAAGGCGGAATGCGCACCTCCGGTTTAACGGAAAAGCTAAGGCCATGCGCTTGATCGGGCCCATGGTAAGGATCCTGCCCAAGAATGACGACCTTCACGCTTTCATAGGCCGTATAGTGAAGTGCATTGAAAATATCGTCCTGATCCGGATGAATGACCTGCTCTTTGTACTCTTGCTTTATGAATTCCCTTAGCTCCTGGTAATATTCTTTTTTGAATTCCTCTTTCAATAGAGGCCACCAATCATTTGTTAATATGTGCTTTGCCATATGCATAGCCCCTTTCTTCTTTTAAACTATATTATATCAAAGATCGGCCTTCGCCTTTTTGATAGACCATGATATATGTTTCTTTATACCCCTTAATTGGGAAAACAGATAGTTAGCAAGCAATTTAACCATGTTGGAGGATTCCCTATGAAAAAATGGTACAAAAGAAAACGATTTTACCTGCTGGTTGGCATTTTGCTCGTCATTACGGCAGTGATCGTCTATAACAGCTACAAGCCCCTTCCCAAGGGCATTTCCTATGAAGGGAAGGTTCATCATGTCGAGGATGTCGACTTCATCTATGATCTTTCCTATCACGATGAACAAGGGAATCTTAAACATGAGCAGCGAATTTTTCAAACCATCAATAATGCCATCGAAGAGGCGGATTCTTATATCATAATCGATATGTTTTTGTTTAATGATTTTTATGATGAAAAGATAAACTTCCCAAAGCTAACCAAGACACTGACGGATAAACTGGTTGCCCAAAAGAAAAAGAAACCCGGACTCCAGGTGATATTCATTACCGATGAAGTGAATACTTCCTATAATGCTTACAAGTTGGAGGCGCTAGAAACCATGAAGCAAAATGGCATCGATGTCGTCGTGACCAATTTAGACCGACTTCGCGACCCGAACCCTCTCTATTCCGGCGTGTATCGGACCTTTTTCCAATGGTTTGGCGAAGAGGGAAAAGGCTGGATCGTGAATCCAATGGCTAAGACTGCACCAAAGGTCACCTTTCGTTCTTACCTTAGGCTGATGAATATTAAAGCCAACCACAGGAAAGTGGTCGCGACCGAAAAAACGGCGATCATCTCATCTGCCAACCCCCATGACGCGAGTGGATTCCATTCCAATATCGCGTTTCAGATGAAGGGGAATATCATCGGTGATTTCATTAAAGCGGAGGAAGCGGCTTCGAATTTCTCCGGCGGTCCAAAGGCATTCCCGGAATTCAACGAGGCGGCCGAAGAAGATAGGGGACCGGTCTCGGTGCAATTGCTCACGGAAGGAAAAATCAATACGCATGTCCTCAAAACGATAAAAGATACCAAGAAAGGGGACAAAATCCACCTTGCAATGTTCTACATTGCCGATCGTGAAGTGGTCGAAGCGTTAACGGACGCCGCTAAACGGGGCGTGAAGATTCAGATGATCTTGGACCCGAATCAAAACGCCTTCGGAAGTGAAAAAATCGGCCTCCCGAATCTCCCGGTTGCCGCCGAATTTGAAAAGCTGGGGGATGAAAATATTTCGATCCGCTGGTACAAAACCGATAAAGAACAGTTTCATACAAAGCTGATGATGATACAAAAGGAAAAAGAAACGATCGTTCTTGGCGGATCAGCCAATTACACCTCACGTAATCTCGATGACTTTAACCTTGAAGCGAATGTTGAAATCCATGCACCAAATGATGCGGACATTTCTTATGATGTCGCTGACTATTTCCAAAGACTTTGGACAAATCGCAACGGAACATACACTGCCGATTATAGTGAATATCAGAAGGACCTTCCCGTTTTCAAATATTTAGCATACCGCATCCAGAAGGTGTTTCGCTTCACCACTTATTAAATTATTTTGTCATAAGATGTTTAGGCACTCGGAAATAAGGTTATATACTACTATAGCTAATTAACAATCACGATAAACAAGATTCCATTTACCTATATTCCAGAGAATCTTACATTAAAATTCAAGGAGGAGTTTATATGTATCAAGTACATGTAGTAGAAAACGGTTTACAAGCAAAGGAAAAAATCGATGAGTTAGTCACTTCAGGATATACGAAGGACGATGTTTACTTGTTCGCTCATGACAAAACCCGTTCGAAGCACCTTACCGAGAATACGAATACGGAAGATGTAGGAATGAAGGAACAGGGCTTCCTCGATACGGTTGGCAATCTCTTTAAATCACGCGGAGATGAGCTTCGTAACCGTATGAGCAACCTTGGCCTTAGCGACATGGAAGCAGAACGTTACGAGGAAGTGCTTGACGAAGGAAAAGTCGTCATCGTCGCTTCTAAATAATTCAACAGACATAAGGTAGCATTTACCCTATATATAAGAAACGGGGCCCATCAACGGGCCCCGTTTTTTGCTATTCATTATCCTAGTATACTTTGGTAGGCTGCCTTTGCCTGGATCATATCCTTCGTACCGTGTATCAGCGCCCTGCCATCCTCAAAAATGACCATCCGCACTCCATCTTTTTCGCAGGAGAGGAGAAAAGGATTGAATTTCACTGCATAGCCACTTCCAACCAGACCTTTTGCCAGCTTCTCGAGCTGGAGCTTAACTGGCTTGGGCGGCCTGACCTGCACAGTGTCCCTTCCGCAAAGGACCGCTGTTTTCGTTGCGTTATCTCCGGTTAAAAAAGGATAAGATCTCTGCTCGCCGCAAGAAAGGCAATCCTTCTTTTTCGCTTTTGTTAATTTCACAGATTGGTATTGGTTTCGCCACAGATCAAACGTAACGAGTGCCGGACGAATCGCGTCCCGATTCCCTGAAAGGATTTTCAAAGCCTCGGCCATTTGGTGGGCCGCCACCATCGTGACCGCAGGTGATATGATTCCCCCTGTGTCACAGGTCATGCCCTGAATGGGGATCGTTTTAAGCAAACAGTGCAGGCAAGGCGTATTTCCGGGAAGGATCGTCAAGGTCATGCCGACACTGCCGACGCATGCCCCATAAATCCACGGAATAAGAAGCTTTTGTGACAAATCGTTAATGATCATCCGAGTTTCAAAATTATCGGTTGCGTCCAATATCAAATCAACCCCGCCAAGCAGCTGCTCCAGGTTTTGCGCGGTTGCGTCCATGATGATGGCATTCACTTCCACTCCATGATCGATCTCTAGCAAATGACGCTTTGCGGCTTCAGCCTTTGGAAGCCTCTCTTCGACGTCCCGTTCCGTATACATTTGCT
>NZ_PHNG01000542.1:0-946 GCF_002803435.1 Bacillus sp. mrc49
AAATATCCGCTACACGTATATTCAGTGGAATGACCAGGTGAATCGGTTGGCGGCTGCCTTGCAGGCGGAAGGCGTTCGAAAAGGCGACAGAGTCTCCACGTACCTCTATAACAATGAAGAGCTTGCCACTGCATTCTTTGCCTGCGCAAAAATCGGCGCAATCTTTAATCCAATCAACTTCCGCCTCATGCCGGAAGAAGTGGCCTTCATTTTAAATGATGCAGCACCAAAAGTCGTTTTATTCGAACGGGAATTGGAATCAGTGGTTGCGGCTATTGAAAAGCGATTCCCGGAAACGGGTTTCTGGTACATTGATGATGATGTGCCAGGTTATGCGAAAGGCTACCGCCAAAAATTGGCCAGCGTTTCATCTCAGCCGGCCGAAGTGGAGGTTCATGAGGATGATGTTTATGCCATTATGTATACGAGTGGGACGACGGGGCGTCCGAAAGGGGTCATTCACCTACATAAAGATATGGTCAAACATGCTGCGATTTTAAGCGAGGCCCTTAATTATGAACGATCCGATATAGGTTTGATCACTGCACCGATGTTTCATTGTGCCGAACTGCATTGTTGCTTTTTACCTCGCGTACAGGTTGGAGCGATGAATGTCATCCTCCACCAGTTCAATCCGAAAAAGGTGATGGAGCTAGTTGAGTCAGAGGGGATCACCAAGTTATTCGCTGCGCCTACGATGTGGAACATGATCATTCAGGAAAACCTGGCCGAGTATAAATTCCAGAGCCTGAAGCTAGGGCTATATGGAGCTGCTCCAATGGCGCCATCGCTTGTATATGCTTGTCAGGAAAAGCTGGGAATCCAGTTCATCCAAGCATATGGAATGACTGAAATGGGGCCAGCCATCACTCTCCTGATGGAAGATGATCAAATAAGGAAAGCGGGCTCTGCCGGCAAGCCATGTCAGGAACATGAAATCATCATT
>NZ_PHNG01000543.1:0-6181 GCF_002803435.1 Bacillus sp. mrc49
TTGGGGACGCCTCCACAAGGGTGGGCTGATGGCAGCAGGACAAAAGAAGAGATGTCAGGCGGCGGAGGCTTCCAGCGCGGGAATTCTCTAGCTCGTGAATACATCGATTTTTATCAAGGGGCAGGCGGCTTGGCAACATCCATCATCATCCTTCTGATCGGGGGAGCTGGCATTGCGACGGCGATAATGACGAGAAAGACGGCAGCCTGAAAATGGTAAAGAAGTTCATAAACAGGGAGGCTCCTCGAGAAGGGACCTTTCTTTTTGTTTTGAGAAAATCACACATGTAACTAATTGCCATTTTTGAATGAGAAATAATGATTGCACTTCAAAATAAATTAGTTTAATATATAGTTCTAAAGAGGTACGTACAACTATTTTGGATGAAAGAGAAAACGTTTGCATAAATTTTTTGAGGGTACCCTACTATTAATGCACGAACATTAAATTCACCTTAGTGGAGGCAGAATATGAAATTTCTGATTGCTATTTTAGGACTGCTTATTGTTTTTGGACTAGCTTTATTAGTGAGTAGTGACCGAAAGAAAGTTAAAATTAAACCGATTATCTTCATGGTGATCATTCAGCTTATTTTGACTTATCTTTTATTAAATACGAAGTTCGGGTTAGTGATCATCAATTCGATTGCCGATGGATTTGGCAAACTCCTGGAATGGGCAAATGAAGGGATTAGCTTCGTATTTGGCGGCATTGCAAATGAAGGAGCGGCACCGTTCTTTTTAAATGTTCTTCTTCCCATCGTATTCATCTCGGCATTGATCGGGATCTTACAGCACTTTAAAATCCTTCCATTCATCATGAAATGGATCGGGTTACTGTTAAGCAAGATAAATGGAATGGGTAAATTGGAATCTTACAATGCGGTTGCATCCGCAATTGTCGGACAATCCGAGGTCTTCATAACCTTGAAAAAACAACTTGGTGCCATTCCGCCAGCACGGATGTATACACTTTGTGCATCAGCGATGTCAACCGTATCGATGTCGATCGTCGGAGCATACATGACAATGATCGAGCCAAAGTATGTCGTGACGGCAATTGTCATCAATATGTTTGGCGGATTCATCATTGCATCGATCATCAACCCTTATACCGTTACGGATGATGATGATATCCTCGTCGTTGAAGAAGGGGCAGAAAAGCAGTCATTCTTTGAAATGCTTGGCGAATATATCATGGATGGCTTTAAAGTCGCCATGACGGTTGCAGCCATGCTAATCGGGTTCGTGGCATTGATTGCAGGGATCAACAGCTTATTCGATATGATCATCGGCATCAGCTTCCAGGAAATCTTGGGCTATATCTTTGCACCATTTGCTTTCATCATGGGTGTTCCGATTTCGGAAACCGTGACGGCTGGCGGAATCATGGCGACAAAGCTAGTGACGAATGAATTCGTTGCGATGCTGAGCTTAGGGGATGCCGCAAAAACATTGAGTGACCGTACGGTTGGAATCGTTTCCGTCTTCTTGGTTTCCTTTGCGAATTTCTCTTCCATCGGGATCATTGCAGGTGCAGTCAAAGGGCTGCATGAGAAGCAAGGTAATGTTGTTGCTCGTTTCGGCCTGAAGCTGCTATATGGTGCGACGCTTGTCAGCATCCTATCAGCGATCATCGTCAGTGTGATCATTTAAGTAACTCATGTTATGAAATGAAATCGGATTTATCTTGAGAGGCACTTGGATATACTTCCAAGTGCCTCTTTCAAATTTTGTTACAAGAATTTATTGAAATGGAAGGGTATCGGCATACCGGTATATAATACATAAAATGACTTGTCATGAAGGGAATGATGGTGGAAAATGAATGAGAATGAAACGGCCGTTTTTGCAGGAGGTTGTTTTTGGTGCATGGTCGCTCCCTTTGATGAAACAGATGGAATTATTGAAGTGACTTCAGGCTATACGGGAGGTATTGCTCCCAACCCGAGTTATAAACAAGTGATTGCCGGATCGACTGATCATGTTGAAGCGGTTCGGGTGATATTCGATCCATCGATCATTTCATATAAGGAATTAGTGGAGATATTTTGGCGCCAAATCGATCCTACAGATGACGGCGGCCAATTCACCGATAGGGGACAGCCATATAAGGCAGCCATTTTCTATCGTGATGAACGCCAGAAACGGGAAGCCGAGCGATCAAAGGAAGAATTGATGATGAGCGAACGGTTTAAAAAGCCGATTGTCACGGACATTTTACCATCGGGAAAATTTTATGCAGCTGAAGAGTATCACCAACAATTCCATCGGAAAAATCAATTTCGGTATGCATTATATCGCAAAGGCTCAGGTCGGGAAACCTTCATAAAAGAAAATTGGCCTAAGGATAACGCCCATCTTAGAGATAGGTTGACCGAGACCCAGTTTCATATCACCCAGGAAAATGGTACCGAGCCACCTTTTGATAATGCCTATTGGGATCACTTTGAAGAAGGCATATATGTGGATGTCGTTTCTGGTGAGCCTCTATTCTGTTCAAAGGATAAGTATGATAGCGGATGCGGCTGGCCGAGTTTCACAAAGCCCATCATGTCGGCAAGTGTCCATGAGAAAGTCGATGTAAGCCACAGAATGACCCGCACGGAGGTGCGCAGCAGGGAAGCCGATTCCCACCTGGGCCACGTATTTCCTGACGGACCAGGCCCTAAAGGCACAAGATATTGCATGAACTCCGCCGCCCTTCGCTTCATTCCAAGAATGGATATGGAGAAAGAGGGATATGGGGATATATTGTTGCTTTTTAAGTTGAAATAACTTTTTTGAGATAGGGGAACGAAAATGGAAAAAGTAGATGGGATTTTATATCGGTATATCCTTGATCATTCATCAACGATTACGGATAATTGGCTGGCTTTAAGGGAAAAGCAGGTGGGTTCGATCTATTCCGTGGATACCGATGCGGAAGTGGAGGAGCTCCTGAGGAAACAGAATACGTTGACGATCAAGACCGTGACCAGTGCATTATTAGAAGATAAAAGTTCTTTTATTGAAAATATGGAGCATTGGGCGACTATGGTCGCTAAAAGCAGGGTTGAATCTGACACACCGATATACGAGGTATTGGAAGCGCTTAATAAAGTGAGGGAAACATACTGGGACTTCATCACTGACCATATGCTTAAGGATGATAATAAAATTCCGAAGGATACGATCATTCGCTGGAGCAGGCTAATTAACCAAGCATTCGATCAATTGAACCGTGAGTTCACTGAGCAGTATTATCTATTGACCCAAAAACGGTTGCTGGCTCAACAGGATTTGATCACGGAATTAGGTTCACCGGTCATTCCGATCGTTGACGCCATGGCGGTGTTGCCTTTGATAGGCGAAATCGATACCTATCGGGCAAAGGAAATCATGGATACGACTCCAAGCAAATGCATCAGCAAAAATATTTCTCATCTGTTCATCGATTTATCGGGGGTCACACTCTTGGATACGATGGTCGCCCAACAAGTCTTTGAATTGATAAGCACCCTTAAATTATTGGGCATACAATCGACCATTTCCGGAATACGTCCGGAGGTAGCCCAGACGTCGATTCAGCTCGGCCTCGATTTCAGCCAGGTCTCGACCTATAGCACGTTAAAGCAGGCCCTTTCCAAGCAAGGGGTCAAACTATACGCTTGAAAATAAGCAAAGAACCAGTGCCCACGGGGGCCTGGTTCTCTTTTTTGATTACAGCTTGAATGAACTTTTCAATCCGACGATTTGGTTGAACACCAAGCGATCGGCTTTCGTAAGCTTGGTATCGACATTATAATAGCCATGCCTGAAGAATTGGAATTTATCCTGAGGCTGTACGTCTTTCATATTGGGTTCGACGAATCCTTGTAAAATTTCAATCGAATCCGGATTAACCCGCTCCAAGAATGATTTTTCTTCTTCATCTTCCGCTGCGGAATCCAAGATCAACGGTTGGTAATTGCGGAATTCCGCTGAAATCGCTTGTGAAGCCTCGACCCAGTGCAATGTCCCTTTTACCTTGCGTCCAGTGAAGCCTGATCCGCTTTTCGTTTCCACGTCATACGTGCAGCGAAGCTCAATGACGTTGTCGTTGTCGTCTTTTATCACTTCTTCACATTTAATGAAATAAGCGTGCTTTAAACGGACTTCATTGCCCGGGAAAAGACGGAAATATTTTTTTGGCGGATTTTCCATGAAATCGTCTTGTTCGATATAGATTTCACGAGAGAATGGGATTTTGCGCATGCCCATTTCCGGAACTTCCGGATTGATTTCAGCATCCAGCCATTCAACCTCGCCTTCCGGATAATTGGTGATGACCACCTTAAGCGGGTTCAACACAGCCATCGTCCGTGGGGCCTTCAGCTTTAAATCCTCCCGTACGAAATGATCGAGCATTTGGGAGTCCACGACACCGCTTGTTTTCGCGACG
This sequence comes from Bacillus sp. mrc49, assembly GCF_002803435.1. Classification (NCBI taxonomy): domain Bacteria; kingdom Bacillati; phylum Bacillota; class Bacilli; order Caryophanales; family Bacillaceae; genus Bacillus; species Bacillus sp. mrc49. The sequence continues at coordinate 4,423 of NZ_PHNG01000543.1, forward strand.
CCAATCTCTTGGCAGAATGCACGAATGGCTTCAGGGGTATACCCGCGCCTGCGCAAGCCTGAGATGGTTGGCATCCGGGGATCGTCCCAGCCGTCCACGAAGCGTTCGTCGACCAGTTGTTTCAGTTTTCGCTTGCTCATTACGGTATTGGTCAGATTAAGGCGGCCAAATTCATATTGCTGCGGTTTACTTTCCATTTCACAATTTTCGACGATCCAGTCATAAAGCGGACGTTGATCCTCGAACTCAAGAGTACAAATCGAGTGTGTGACTCCTTCGATCGCATCTTCTATTGGGTGGGCAAAGGCATACATCGGATAGATGCACCACTTATCGCCGGTATTATGGTGCTCGGTATGGGAAATGCGGTATATAACCGGATCGCGCAAATTGATGTTCGGCGAGCTCATATCGATTTTGGCACGCAGCACCTTTTCACCGTTTTCGAACTCACCGTTGCGCATCTTTTCGAATAGTTCAAGGTTTTCCTCAACCGTACGATTGCGGTAAGGGCTGTCTTTTCCAGGCTCTGTCAGCGATCCGCGATATTCCCGGATTTGATCGGCATTAAGGTCGTCCACGTATGCCAGTCCTTTATTGATGAGCAGCACAGCTCGTTTGAACATTTCATCGAAATAGTCGGAAGCGAAGAAAAGATTATCCCAATCGTAACCAAGCCATTTTACGTCTTCCTTGATGGAATTGACATACTCGATATCTTCCTTCAGCGGATTCGTATCATCGAAGCGCAGGTTCGTTTTGCCGTTGAAATCATCGGCCACCCCAAAATTCAAAATGATTGATTTGGCGTGCCCGATATGCAAATATCCATTTGGCTCAGGAGGGAAGCGTGTGATGATATGATCATGTTTTCCGGTCTCCAGATCATCTTTTATGATCGTTTTAATAAAATTCGAAGCGTTATTTTCCAACTGAATTCGACCTCTTTCATTTATATACTTCTTTTACTTTTACCTGTATATATACCATAAATACAGATATTTTTCCATGTTCGAGCCGGGAACAAGGTTTGGAGGCGCATTCTTAAACCATTCATCAAGTATATAGTTTTTGCCTCCAAAAAGAAAATATCCTTGAATCGTTCATTTTATGGGTCGAGTATGATCTTTACCTGGCAAATAAAATAAGCAATACAGGAACTTACGCCTGTATTGCTTATAATGATGTCCTGGCTTCAGGCCGGAAAATCGGTGTAGAAGGACGAATTATTCCCGGTCTTGGCCGGAATACCGGTGGTGAAGGACGAATTCTCCCATCCTGGGCCGGAATATTGGCCATGAAGGACGAATTCTCCCTGCCAAATCAAAAGACTGTCGTTTGCAGGAATTCCTTTGTCCGCTCTTCTTTTGGGTTTGTGAAGAAATCTTTTGGCGGGCCGCTTTCGACAACCCGGCCATCATGCATGAAAACGATCCAGTCGCCAACATCACGGGCAAAGCTCATTTCATGCGTTACGACCACCATCGTCATGCCTTCCAGGGCAAGCTCCTTCATCGTAGTTAGAACCTCGCCGACCAGCTCGGGATCGAGGGCGGAGGTAGGCTCATCAAAAAGCAGGATATCAGGCTTCATGGCAAGGGCACGGGCGATGGCAACACGTTGTTTCTGCCCGCCTGAGAGTTTGCTGGGATAAACATCGGCTTTATCTGATAAGCCGACTTTGGCAAGCAATGCCTTTGCTTCTTCAATCGCCTGGGCCTTAGGCACCTTTTTAACATGAGTGGGTGCTTCAATGACG
>NZ_PHNG01000544.1:0-942 GCF_002803435.1 Bacillus sp. mrc49
ATGGTTATTGCATTTAAGAAAAGTGAGGGAATAAACAAGAGAAGGCAAAGGGGGGAGAAGCAATTTTGAATAAAGTGAATCAGTTTCAACAGAATATCCAGTCAGAAGATCCCTTCATCAAAAGTCTATATTCAGATTTGAATGAACGGATCGATGCGTATGAGCAGGAAGATGCTGTGAAAGTCGACAAAATGAAATGGAGGGATGCGACCGGTTCTATTTTTTTCATGCTATTAATCATTGTCTATTTAGTCTATGTACTTGTTTAAGGTAGTGTACTTTTACATTGTCTATTACATTAACAGCCGTAATTCCATTCCATTCAATCAATATATCTATAGTTGGGAGAGAAGCGTGTGAGTAAAGAGAATTCCTCCATTTCGAAGGATGTGGCCTTTGGCTTTTTACCGGCAAGTAAAAGTGACCGGATTTTTAACCTTAGGGATTTAATTTTAGTTCAGGTTGTTATTGGTCTCTCATCTTTTGGGCTGTTAACTGGGGGATATACAGGTACAATGCTTGATTTAAAGCACTCACTGGCAGCGATTTTATTCGGTAATGCCTTCCCAATGTTGTTGATCGTTCCCATTACCTTGTATTTTGCGCGTTACGGCATAGACACCTTTGTCGGGTTTCGAAGTTCACTAGGCTATCTAGGATCCAATATTTTTTTCTTTGTTTTTCTTATTTTAACTCTCGGCTATATTTCGATTGCGCTTTTTATGTCTGGCCAGGCTTTGGCAGAGGCTGCTAATTGGATAAGGATGCCTGGCTTTTTCTCAAGCCAAACAACGGGAGCGCCGTTTTTCGCGATAGTACTCTTTATCTGTGCATTTCTGGTAACAGTGAGGGGACCGATAGCTATTCAGAAATATACGACAGTAGCCGTTCCTGCTTTTTTGGTTCTCATGTTTGGCCTTCTCGCAATAGTCTTGTTCGGAC
>NZ_PHNG01000545.1:0-941 GCF_002803435.1 Bacillus sp. mrc49
GCTAGTTCCGCTTTGAATTGTTCAAACTTGATTGGACGAGTAATGATATCTATTTTCGTTAAAACCTCTGACATATATTCACCCTCCTTCTAAATTGATTCATGATAGGCCTTTTCGCCATGAAGTGTAAGATCGAGCCCCATTGACTCATCTTCATCACTGACACGCAACGGAACGAACACATTAATCACTTTAGCAAGGACATAAGTGATCACGGCAACAAAAATATATGTGGCGATGATGGCCACAAGCTGTTTCCACAGTAAGTTGAAATCCCCGTAAAATAATCCATTTGCCCCAGCTTCGTTGACGGAAGTCGTTGCGAATAAACCAGTAGCGATGCCTCCCCATGTTCCGCCTATCCCATGCAGCCCGAAAGCATCCAATGCATCGTCATACCCCAGTTTATTCTTCAAGAAGAATACGCCCCAGAAGCATACTGCCCCACCGACGACTCCTATGATGATCGAGGATGCAGGCGTCACGAATCCGCAAGCGGGTGTAATGGCAACCAACCCGGAAATCGCTCCGGATACTGCTCCAAGCAATGTCGCCTTTTTATTTGCCATGTACTCAACGATCAGCCAGCCTATGATGCCAGCAGCTGCAGCCACGGCTGTATTCACGAATACCGTCATTGCCACTGCATTGATCGTCAAAGCGCTTCCGACGTTAAAACCGTACCACCCGAACCATATTAATGATCCGCCAAGGAAAGTTAACGGCAGATTATGCGGCGCACTGTCCCCCGATTCCTTCCTTTTCCCTACCATGATCGCCAAAACCAAACCGGCAACCCCTGAAGAAATATGAACAACGTTGCCTCCAGCAAAATCCAATGTACCGAGTTGCGCCAGCCAGCCTCCTCCCCATACCCAATGCGCAACTGGTGCGTATACCAATAAAGACCACAAGATCGTAAAGATCAAGAATGCTGAAAA
>NZ_PHNG01000546.1:0-941 GCF_002803435.1 Bacillus sp. mrc49
AAGCTTTACTTGAAATATGGGAAAGGAACAAGACAACGATGGTGCTCGTCACCCACGATATTGATGAATCGCTTTTTTTATCGAATAAAGTGGTCGTCATGGATGCCAAGCCCGGAAGGATCAAGGCAATCGTTCCCATTGATTTACCATATCCAAGAACGAGGACAAGCAAGTCTTTTCAGGAATTGAGATCCCATATCCTAAACCTGCTGGACCATCAGCCTCAGGATAGGGAAGATTGGAGTATTTGATTGATTTTTGAAAAAAGAAGGAAAGGATGATGAAAATGTCTTCACAAACCATTGCTCAAAACAAGCAGCTTATCATGAGGGAAAGGAAAAAACAATCAAAAATCGCCAAATCTGCATTGCGTGGCTTTTTCCTGCCCTCAATAGTATTGATTGCCTGGCAGGCATTGGGTTCAGCCGGAATCATGCCGGCCCAATTATTCTCATCACCATCCTTGATCGTCACGGCTTTCATAGATCTCGTCCGATCAGGGGAAATGGCCGGCCATTTGCAAATCAGTTTAACTCGGGCGATTCTTGGCTTTGCATTAGGCGGTTTTTTAGGGATGTTGATCGGTGTCATCGTAGGCATGCAAAAAAAATCCGAGGAATATTTAAACCCAAGCATCCAAATGTTACGAACGGTTCCTTTACTAGCGATAACACCTTTATTCATCATGTGGTTCGGATTTGGTGAACTATCCAAGGTGCTGCTTATTGCATTAGGCGCTTTTTTCCCATTATATTTACAAACATTTTTGGGTTTGCGGAATGTGGATAAAAAGCTATATGATGTGGCAAGAATCCTGGAGTATAGCCCTTTGGAACAAATAACGAAGCTCATGATCCCGGCAGCCTTGCCCAATATATTGCTTGGGATTCGCTTAGCATTAAGTTCCGCATGGATGTGCTTGGTGGTCGCTGAATTGCTGG
>NZ_PHNG01000547.1:0-937 GCF_002803435.1 Bacillus sp. mrc49
AGGGCATGTAGACAGCAAGACAGGACCCGCCATTTTTTATCATTTGAAAGACCTCGATAGAGGGGATGAAATTACGGTTAAGGACAAACAAGGAACAAAACTCACATTTGTGGTGAAAAAGAAACAAAGCTACCCACGAGACAAAGCCCCTCTTAACGAAATCTTCGGATATAGCAAAGGGCGCCATTTGAACTTAATTACTTGCACAGGCACCTTCGACCGATCAAAAGGCACGCATCAAGAACGATTGGTCGTATATGCAGAATTAAAGGAAGAACAAGCGATGCAGCTTGAAAATGAAGCGAAGCTGCCAGATGCGCCAACGAATGTAAAAATAAGCGGTGATTTGTTATCCTGGTATGCCGTACGAGAAGGAAATATTATTGGCTACCGGATATACAAAAAAGTGCCTGGAGGGACATTTACGCACATTGGAAGCATCTCAGAGTACGAACGTAAAAGTTATGTAGATAATAATGCCTCAAAAGCTCATTACTATGTCACAGCTGTTAATGAATATGGGCAGGAATCCGCTCCATCCAGCATTGCCGAATGATAATGGCCCACTGTTAAAAGTGAACTTTAGATACCACTTTCAAGGATCGTGTTCGGCATTGAACCGGACCGTTCCTTTTACTTTTGCCTTCCACCGCTGTAATCAGCTCCTGATCGTTACGGAAGGTGCGAAAATCCCGCTTAGCGATACGCTTCCTTTCGCACCCCCGAATTTCTTAGCCATCGGAAACGGGGAAAATGCTTATCCTCCAGCCCTTCCTATTCCTTTTTGAATAAAGTCATCGACGGTTTTGTTAAATAAATCGCTTTCTTCCAAAAAAGGACAATGGCAGCTATCTTCGAAGATTACGAGTTGGGAATCCGGGATATGTTCATGCAAATGCTCCCCTGCAGCAACAGGAATCACTTTTTCCTCCCTTCC
>NZ_PHNG01000548.1:0-951 GCF_002803435.1 Bacillus sp. mrc49
AAGGTTCTCTTGATCGATCAAGTCCAGAATCCGCTCTAGATCTTCTTTTGAAAAAAATTCGATTTCTATTTTCCCTTTTTTCTTGCTCTGCTTTATCGTTACACTGGTTCCCAGCCTTTCGCGAAGGCTTGTCTCGCGCTGTTTTATGAAAATATCTTTTTTCTCTTGTTTATTTGGTTTCGTTTCACGTGAAACGCGATCGTTCAATTGATGTATGTATTGCTCCAGCTGTCTTACATTCATTCCTTCTTTGAGGATTTTATCCACTACAGGCTTAAGCATTTCCTTGTTCTTGATGCCCAGTAATGCCCGGCCATGTCCCATCGACAGTTTGCCCGCTGAGATATGGCTCCTTATCCCTTCAGGCAGCGATAGCAATCGCACATGGTTGGCAATATGGGGCCGGCTTTTCCCCAGCCGGTTGGCCAGCTGCTCCTGGGTGAATTCCAGTTTTTCCAGCAGCGTTTGATAGGCCGCCGCTTCCTCGATCGGGTTTAAATCTTCCCGTTGCAGGTTTTCCAAAATGGCCAGTTCCATCATCTGCTGTTCATTCAACTCCCGGACAACGACAGGAACTGTCTTCAAACCAGCTTCCTTGGCGGCACGATAGCGTCTCTCCCCAGCCACGATTTCATATCCCTTAATACTTTTCCGGGCAATAATCGGCTGCAGGATTCCATGCTCCTCGATCGATTGCTTCAGTTCTTCTATCGCTTCAAGCCGGAAGTTCTTTCGGGGCTGATAAGGATTTGGCCTTAGTTCCATTAATTTGATTTCGCGCACGATTTCATCTTTACTTATTTCACCATTATTGAAAAGTGCGTTAAGTCCTTTGCCAAGCCCTTTAGCCATTTGATACCACTTCCTTTGCCAATTCTAAATAGACCTCCGCTCCACGTGATTTCGGATCATAAATGATGATTGGTTCTCCATGGCTCGGTGCCTCGCTCA
>NZ_PHNG01000549.1:0-1187 GCF_002803435.1 Bacillus sp. mrc49
CTGCCTCGGAAATCCTAGCTGGAGCGATGCAGGAGGCGGGAGGCTACCCATTGATCGGGGAGAAGACCTTCGGGAAAGGGACCGTGCAGCAGGCTGTACCGATGGGGGATGGCAGTAAGATTAAACTTACCCTGTATAAGTGGCTGACGCCTTCAGGGAACTGGATCCATAAAAAAGGGATCGAACCGACGATCAAGGTGAAGCAGCCGGAATACTTTAATGCCCATCAGCTTGCGGTTGAAGGGGTGTTGAAGCGCGACATGAACGATGAACAAATCCAATATGCCCAAAGCATTCTGAAGGGACTTGGGTTTGAAACGGGCCGGGAAGACGGCTATTATGATTGGAATACGGAAATTGCCGTAAAAGCCTTTCAAAAGCAGTATGATCTGAAAGTGACAGGAAAGCTGGATGCGAAAACTGCAGCCCATTTGGAAAGTGCGATTCTGGAAAAAATCCAAGATGAAGACAATGATATTCAGTTAAGAACGGCTTTGAACTATCTCGTGAAATGATAAAAGAAGGTGCCGCCCCTGAAGCGGTGCCTTTTCTTTGTTTGGTGCCAGCTTATTTCCGCATCATGAAAAGAATGCGGAACAAACTTGCGATAAAGCTACTTTTTCTGCATCTTGATAGGCATGGAGGTTACATTTTTGATAGAATAGGAGGTAACTGACAAGCACGAATTGCACAACTTACTAATTACCCATTGAGGATGGTGGAAAGAAATTGACAACGGATTGGCTGATTGCATGCTTGATGGGATTAGGAAAACTATTCCTTCATCCTTTGCTTTATATTTCGATTGCCTATTGTTTATTCATCGGCTATCTTCGCGTTAAACGGGAACGCCATGATTTTAATACGAAGGTCTACAGGGTTTCCATGGAAATGCGGTCGTTGTTGCCCCATGGATTGATATGGGGGTTGATTCTTTCATGCTTAACGCTTGCATCAGGAATGACCATTCCATTGGCAGCGATGTTCATCATGGCCGGTGTAACGATTTTGGCTGTATTGACCATGAACAGGAGGGTCATCTCACCCGTATATACAGTGGGAATCACCTTCTTCATCCTTTTCTTTTTATATGATAGGGACATCAAGCTGCCGATATTGCAGGATGCCATGAATCAGCTCGATCGTTCCATCTATCCGACACTTGTTATCTTGATAGGGCTTTTGCT
>NZ_PHNG01000550.1:0-1435 GCF_002803435.1 Bacillus sp. mrc49
TGTGGTTCTGAATAATTCAGCCAACTTCGGACTGCCCGTCAGCCAGATGGTTTTTCATGGGAATCCACTTGGCCTGTCGATCCAGGTCATCGTGATCATATTTCAAAACCTGTTGAGCTATACGTACGGTTTGATGAATTCCGTTTCCGTCCATACAAAAAGTGCAAAGGGGGCCATTCGGGAATTTTTGAAAAACCCAATCATTTATGCTCTCTTACTCGGGTTTCTTTTACAGGCTGCGTCCTTTGATATCCCTTTGTTTTTATGGACCCCGATCGATAATATCGCCAGTGCATTCATCGCCATTGCCCTGATCACCTTGGGTGCACAGAGTGCCTACTTGAAAATAACGCATTTCCCGCTTCCGCTTATCCTTAGCTTGATTGGACGGTTGATCCTTTCTCCATCCATCGCTTTCCTTATCATTCTCATGCTGGGCTTGGAGGGGCCTGTCGCCCAAGGGTTATTTATCGCAAGCTCATTTCCGACCTCAAGAAACAGCGCATTATTCGCCTTGGAATATGACAACCACCCGGAGTATGCGGCACAGGCCGTCCTGATGTCCACCGTATTCAGCTGCATAACGGTAACATTGGTCGTGTATCTATCGAAAATATTATTCTAGCAAGGCCTGCTTTTATAAGGGGGCCTTTTCCCCTTGTCCGCCCATAAAACTTTATGAACAATATGGGTGTTATGCAAGTTATGTTGTTTAGGTGGATAATGAAAGAAAGGGCTTGGATTTTTGTAGAATATAGAAAACGCTTTCAAAAAGGGGGATTCATATGTTTTCTCGCAAAAAGGTTTCGGCAATTATATTGGCAGGTTCATTGGCATTAAGTTTAGGGGCATGCAGCAGCAGTAGCTCGGATACATCCGGAGAAAAGAAGGAAAGTACAGGTTATCCGAAAAAGGCGATATCGATCGTTGCTCCTTCCGGGGCAGGCGGGGGCTGGGATTTAACCGCCCGTTCATTTACAAAGATCTTAAGCGAAACGAAACTGGTGAATCAGCCGTTGACGGTCGAAAACAAACCTGGCGGCGGGGGCGCGGTCTTCATGGCGGATTATGCAACACAGCAAGCGGATAATGATGACATGCTATTCGTGAATTCACCACCTGTCATAATCAATAACCTTAAAAAAGAAGGCAACAGTCCTTACGGATACAAAAATACGACTCCTTTGGCGCAGCTGACAAAAGATTACGGGGCGATTGTGGTAAAAGCCGATTCTGAATTCAAGGATTTGAAATCAGTGCTGGAAGCGGTGAAGAAAAATCCCCGTAAGTTAACGTTTGCAGGAGGTTCGGCTCCGGGATCGATGGATCATTTGATCTCGATTCTTCCGGCATATGAATCCGGCTTGGATCCAACCAAGCTTAAATACGTATCGTACGACGGGGGAGGAGAAGCGATTACGGCATTGCTTGGCGG
>NZ_PHNG01000551.1:0-1244 GCF_002803435.1 Bacillus sp. mrc49
CAAAGCATTTCCATCGATGAAGTGGAATCCGTTGAATCGATTGTCACCCGTTTTAAAACGGGCGCGATGTCATTCGGTTCTTTGAGCCAGGAAGCGCATGAAACATTGGCGATTGCCATGAACCGTCTCGGCGGAAAAAGCAATAGCGGTGAAGGCGGGGAGCATCCAAGCCGTTACCATTTGGATGAAAACGGTGATGACCGCCGCAGCGGGATCAAGCAGATCGCATCCGGACGTTTCGGTGTAAAAAGTCATTACCTCATCAATGCCGACGAGCTCCAAATCAAGATGGCACAAGGCGCAAAGCCTGGTGAAGGCGGCCAGCTTCCAGGGAATAAAGTATATCCTTGGGTCGCAGAGGTACGTGGTTCCACCCCTGGTGTGGGCTTGATTTCACCGCCTCCGCATCATGATATTTATTCGATTGAAGACCTGGCGCAGCTGATTCACGATTTGAAAAATGCCAATCGTGATGCCAGGATCAGTGTCAAGCTTGTGTCAAAAGCAGGTGTCGGCACGATTGCGGCCGGTGTTGCCAAAGGTGCCGCGGATGTCATCGTCATTAGTGGCTATGATGGCGGCACGGGTGCATCACCTAAAACAAGCATTAAACATACTGGGCTTCCTTGGGAGCTGGGCCTTGCTGAAGCGCACCAAACCTTGATGCTGAATGGACTGCGCAGCAGGGTGGTCCTCGAAACGGATGGAAAGCTGATGACGGGACGCGATGTGGTCATGGCGGCGATCCTTGGAGCGGAAGAATTCGGGTTTGCCACGGCCCCTCTTGTAGTCCTTGGCTGTGTCATGATGCGTGCGTGCCATCTGGACACATGCCCAGTCGGGGTAGCTACCCAAAACCCTGAGCTTCGCAGCAAGTTCACTGGAGATCCGGATCATGTCGTCAATTTCATGCGTTTCATCGCTGAGGAAGTGCGGGAAACGATGGCAGAGCTTGGTTTTAGAACACTGGAGGAGATGGTCGGCCGCACGGATGTTTTGCAAGTGAGCGAGCGGGCACAAAACCATTGGAAAGCGAAGCATCTGGACTTGACGACACTTCTTTTCCAACCGGAGGGGATACGTACGTATCAGCTTCCTCAAAACCATAAAATCGAAGAAGCATTGGATATCCGAAAAATTTTACCGATGGTACAGCCGGCATTGATTGATCAAGCCCCGGTGGATGTCAGCTTCCCCATTACAAACGTGAACCGTGTTGTCGGGACGATTGTCGGAAGTGAAGT
>NZ_PHNG01000552.1:0-4743 GCF_002803435.1 Bacillus sp. mrc49
CTATCTTGAAGGAGTGAAATATAAATGGCTTTAACAGCTGGTATTGTCGGTTTGCCTAACGTAGGGAAATCCACTTTATTTAATGCAATTACTCAGGCAGGTGCGGAATCTGCGAACTATCCTTTTTGTACGATCGACCCGAACGTCGGGATCGTGGAAGTGCCGGATCACCGTTTGCAAAAATTGACCGATTTGGTCCAACCGAAAAAAACGGTTCCGACAGCATTCGAATTCACCGATATCGCCGGGATTGTAAAAGGGGCAAGTAAAGGTGAGGGTCTTGGTAATAAGTTCCTTTCTCACATCCGTCAAGTTGATGCGATTTGTCAGGTTGTCCGTTGTTTCGCTGATGACAACATTACGCATGTTTCTGGAAAAGTGAATCCGATCGATGATATCGAAGTCATCAATCTTGAATTGATCCTTGCCGATTTGGAATCGGTTGATAAACGTATCGACCGTGTCGGCAAAATGGCCAAGCAAAAAGATAAGGATGCAGTGGCTGAACATGAAATCCTTGTCACTTTGAAAGCGGCATTGGAAGAAGAAAAACCTGCCCGTTCCGTTGAATTTACTGAAGAACAGCTGAAAATCGTCAAGGGCATGCATTTGCTTACGGCGAAGCCGACGCTTTATGTGGCGAACGTAAGCGAAGATGAAGTGGCTAATGCCGATGACAACGAATATGTGCAGCAGGTCCGTGAATATGCAGCGAACGAAAACGCGGAAGTAATCGTGATTTGTGCCAAAATCGAAGAAGAAATTGCCGAGCTTGACGGTGAAGAAAAGGAAATGTTCTTATCTGAACTAGGCATCGAGGAGTCCGGTCTTGACCAATTGATCCGTGCTTCCTATAACTTGCTTGGATTGGCGACATACTTTACCGCTGGTGTCCAGGAAGTGCGTGCTTGGACATTCCGGAAAGGCATGAAGGCCCCTCAATGCGCCGGTGTCATCCATACCGATTTCGAACGAGGCTTCATCCGTGCCGAAGTCGTTTCTTATACCGATTTGCTAGAAGCGGGCAGTCACGGTGCTGCAAAAGAAGCCGGAAAAGTGCGTTTGGAAGGAAAAGAATACATCGTTAACGATGGCGATGTCATCCATTTCCGTTTTAACGTATAAGAATGAAAGCCCCTGCAGCATAATTTGCAGGGGCTTTCATCAATCGTTTTCAATTAATTGTAATAAGTAGAGCCATTCGTTGCAAAGACTCTACAACTATGCTATAATTTCATCTTGTGAGTAATTATAAATAATTGCTCCTTGCCCAATAGGGCCGCTTAGACCAAAAGGAGGTGACAGTGATGAGAAAATACGAAATTATGTATATCATCCGTCCAAACATTGAGGAAGAAGCTAAAAAAGCTTTAGTTGAACGTTTCAACACAATCCTTACTGATAATGGTGCGGAAGTAGAAGCAAAAGAATGGGGTAAACGCCGTCTTGCATATGAAATCAATGATTTCCGTGATGGTTACTACATGCTTCTTAAAGTTAACGCTGAAAGTGCTGCGATCCAAGAATTCGATCGTCTTGCTAAAATCAGTGAAGACATCATTCGCCACATGGCTACTAGAGAAGAAGTTTAATTCGATTAATATAAATTCAAACCTTGTTTCACATGAAACAAGCTTGAAACCTAGGGGTTGATTCTGATGATGAATCGCGTAGTTTTGGTAGGACGCTTAACTAAAGATCCTGAATTACGATATACACCTAATGGAGTACCTGTAGCAACCTTTACTTTAGCTGTGAACCGTAGTTTTACGAATCAGTCAGGTGAACGTGAAGCAGATTTCATTAATTGTGTAGTTTGGCGTAAACCGGCAGAAAATGTAGCTAACTTCTTGAAAAAAGGCAGTTTGGCTGGCGTGGATGGACGTGTCCAAACACGTAATTATGAAGGACAAGACGGCAAACGCGTATATGTGACGGAGATTCTGGCTGAGAGCGTTCAGTTCCTTGAACCACGAAGCAGTTCAGCGGGTGAAAGAAATGAAGGCGGTTCTTACGGTGGGGGTCAAAGAAGTTATGGTAACAATAATAACGGAAATGACAATAATTCGTATGGACAAAATCCTAATCAGAATCAACGGAGCAATAACAACTACACTCGTGTAGATGATGATCCATTTGCAAATGACGGTAAGACCATCGACATTTCAGATGACGATCTTCCGTTTTAAACAGCCGTTTAAAATGAAAATTCAAAATGCAGGGAGGGAAAATGATTATGGCAATGGGTGGACGTAAAGGACGCGGTAAGCGTAAAAAGGTTTGTTATTTCACATCAAACGGTATCACTAAAATTGATTACAAAGATACAGATCTTCTTAAAAAATTCGTCTCAGAACGCGGTAAAATCTTACCACGTCGTGTAACTGGCACAAGCGCTAAATATCAACGTAAATTAACGATTGCTATTAAACGCTCACGTACTATGGCATTACTTCCATACGTATCTGGTGAATAATTAAAATGGGCGCATTGAGGAATCATCCTTAATGCGCCTTTTTTTTATAAATCATATCCTTTTCCTGAAATCCGCTGAAATTGCGGTTTTTTTATTTTCCAAGGAAATAATATTCATTTCTTGAAAAAAGAATGTCATGTTTGAAATATCCTGGCCGTAACGGATACAATATAAAGATGAGCTTAAGACAATAAAACAGGGGGTGAAAAATAGATGAATAGCGGGAGACGAATTGCGGAGGGCGGTGCCCTTTTGGCACTATATTGCATTTTACTGTTCATCACCATCCATGTCCCGTTAATGGGCATCATCACGCTTTTCTTTTTACCGACTCCATTCATTTTGATCGCAATCAAACAAAAGCTTTCTTGGAGCCTGGGTTACTTATTCATCGCTTCGTTATTGACGCTCCTCATCGGGTCTGTACTATCCGTACCATTGACCCTGCTTATGGGTGTTACGGGAATGGTGATCGGCTATTGCTTGAGGAAGGATAAACCGATGGTAACTGCGTTCATAAGTGCAGTCCTTGTGTTCCTGGGAGGCACAATCTTAATATATGCAGGCTCCGTGTTGATAACCAATGTGAATTACATAGAAAAAGCGTTGGATATGGTTAAGGCATCGGCAGAAAAACCGGTTAACATCATGGGATCTCTTGGGCAGGCACAGAGGGATGAAATCAAAACGCAGATGCATGACTTCATCGATATGTTTTACACGTTGATGCCGAGTTTATTTGTCTTGATGTCCGTCTTGATGGTATTGTTCATTTTCCTCGCTGCACATCCCATTTTGAAGCGATTCAGCGTAAAGGCGTTAAGATGGCCTCATTTTCGAGATCTGCGACTCCCGAAAAGCCTTTTATGGTATTATTTAATTACGATGCTTCTCGCCCTTTTTGTGAATACGGACAAGAACGGCTATGTATATATGGCCATAACGAACTTATTTTTCATCCTGCAGTTCTTCATATTATTGCAAGGATACTCCCTGATTTTTTATATCGCTCATGTGAAGTCATGGGCCAAGGCCGTGCCCGTTATAATCCTGGTTGTGACCTTGCTGTTTCCGCTTCCGATTATCACGACGGTCATCCGATTTTTAGGTATAATGGATTTAGGCTTTCCTTTTAGGGAGACATTCAGGAAAAAGGGTTAGCTTTTTGTAAAACAGATGCTTTTAGGAGCTGAAACTATGCCATCTTATTTGAAGGAATACTCGATTAAGTCCCCTTTGTATGGGATGCTGGCCGCAGGCGTGTTACTTTTGGGCGTACTGGCTTACTATAATTGGGTCATTGCCCTTATTGGACTGTTGATTCTTGCTGGTTTATTTTATTTAACATTAAGAATGGTCGAAAAAAAACAACGTAAGACCGAAGAGTATATAACGACTTTATCTTACCGATTGAAGAAGGTCGGCGAGGAAGCGTTATTGGAAATGCCGATCGGGATCATGCTCTTTAATGAAGATTATTACATCGAATGGACCAATCCATTCCTGGCCTCCTGTTTTAGCGAGGATTCATTGGCTGGAAGGTCCCTATATGATGTCGCGGACTCGATCGTCCCATTGATCAAGCAGGAAATCGAGACAGAAACACTGACGCTCCACGATCGGAAATTCAAAGTGGTCCATAAGCGTGAGGAAAGACTTCTTTACTTTTTTGATGTGACTGAGCAAGTGGAAATCGAGAAACTATATGAAGATGAACGGACGGCAATTGCCATCATCCTCCTCGATAATTATGATGATTTGACTCAGGGCATGGATGATCAGCGTAAAAGCAGCATCAACAGCTTGGTCACTTCACTTCTTGATAAATGGGCAAGGGATAATGGCGTTTTCTTTAAACGGGTATCCTCGGAACGATTCATTGCTATCTTCAATGAACATATCCTGCAGCAATTGGAAAAGGGGAAATTCTCGATCCTGGATGAAATCAGGGAAACGACAGCCAAGCAAAACGTACCATTGACCTTGAGCATAGGTGTCGGCTCCGCCGTATCATCACTGCCGGAACTAGGCTCGCTCGCGCAGTCCAGCCTGGATTTGGCACTTGGACGGGGCGGTGATCAGGTCGCGATCAAGCAGTCGAATGGTAAAGTGAAATTCTATGGCGGGAAGACCAATCCGATGGAAAAACGCACAAGGGTCCGTGCACGAGTCATTTCCCATGCATTGAAGGATATCGTCCTTGATAGCGATAAGGTCATTGTCATGGGCCATAAAAACCCGGATATGGACGCAATCGGTTCAGCGAT
>NZ_PHNG01000553.1:0-1001 GCF_002803435.1 Bacillus sp. mrc49
CCATTCACCAAAGTACCTAATAAAACCATCATCTAATTCACCCATTTTTCGACAGTGAAAAAATAAATCGACATGCCATTTTCCAAGTTATGAGGAAAGGTTCTCTTGATCGATCAAGTCCAGAATCCGCTCTAGATCTTCTTTTGAAAAAAATTCGATTTCTATTTTCCCTTTTTTCTTGCTCTGCTTTATCGTTACACTGGTTCCCAGCCTTTCGCGAAGGCTTGTCTCGCGCTGTTTTATGAAAATATCTTTTTTCTCTTGTTTATTTGGTTTCGTTTCACGTGAAACGCGATCGTTCAATTGATGTATGTATTGCTCCAGCTGTCTTACATTCATTCCTTCTTTGAGGATTTTATCCACTACAGGCTTAAGCATTTCCTTGTTCTTGATGCCCAGTAATGCCCGGCCATGTCCCATCGACAGTTTGCCCGCTGAGATATGGCTCCTTATCCCTTCAGGCAGCGATAGCAATCGCACATGGTTGGCAATATGGGGCCGGCTTTTCCCCAGCCGGTTGGCCAGCTGCTCCTGGGTGAATTCCAGTTTTTCCAGCAGCGTTTGATAGGCCGCCGCTTCCTCGATCGGGTTTAAATCTTCCCGTTGCAGGTTTTCCAAAATGGCCAGTTCCATCATCTGCTGTTCATTCAACTCCCGGACAACGACAGGAACTGTCTTCAAACCAGCTTCCTTGGCGGCACGATAGCGTCTCTCCCCAGCCACGATTTCATATCCCTTAATACTTTTCCGGGCAATAATCGGCTGCAGGATTCCATGCTCCTCGATCGATTGCTTCAGTTCTTCTATCGCTTCAAGCCGGAAGTTCTTTCGGGGCTGATAAGGATTTGGCCTTAGTTCCATTAATTTGATTTCGCGCACGATTTCATCTTTACTTATTTCACCATTATTGAAAAGTGCGTTAAGTCCTTTGCCAAGCCCTTTAGCCATTTGATACCACTTCCTTTGCCAATTCTAAATAGACCTCCGCTCCACGTGATTTC
>NZ_PHNG01000554.1:0-1275 GCF_002803435.1 Bacillus sp. mrc49
TATACCAAGTAAGTGCCGTTTCGAAGCCATGTATTAAATAATCAAAAGTTCCCACTTCCTTTTCCCCCTTCTTTTAAGAAAACCAAATTGGCCAACCCGGCAGCGTTCCCTTTAAAACACTCACGAATAAAAAATAAATGATTCCGGAAAATCCTGCGGAAATGATGAGTGATGTCACCCACTTATTGCGTTCCATCGTTTGAAAGCAAACAAACAAAAACAGAAAGGTCGTAATGACATACCCTATCGTTTCCAAGGTCAAAATATAAATCAAGGTTGAGAGAAAAATGATGATGAACGGCTTATACTCCAGCTTTTCCTTACTCGAACTTTGTCTCTTGCCCCGATATGACTCATAGAACAGGCGAATGCTTAAAGCAGCAAGAACGAGCCCTAATACAAAGGGAAAAATATCCGGCCCTACCGAGCTTCCATAAGACGAACTGGCGAGCTTCCTGCTTCCGATCATGAACAGCAAGCCGACAGC
Organism: Bacillus sp. mrc49; assembly: GCF_002803435.1. NCBI lineage: Bacteria > Bacillati > Bacillota > Bacilli > Caryophanales > Bacillaceae > Bacillus > Bacillus sp. mrc49. The sequence goes on from NZ_PHNG01000554.1 coordinate 488, forward strand.
CAGAAAGGCTACAGATGCAAAACGATCAAATTTAACGTCCATAACAATCCCTCCATTTCAGAAAATAAGAAGAAGGTGAACGCACCTCCTTCTTCGCGATTATTTTTCCATTCCTAAAGCTTCCAATAATTGCTGCACCTGTTTCTCCTGTTCTACTAAAAATTTGTTGAATTCTTCACTATTTTTATATTCTTGTTCCCAGCCTTGAACTTCCACTTCCTTTTTCCATTCAGAAGTTTCAACTAGCTTGGCAATGGTTCCGTCCCAATAGGTTTTTGCTTCTTCTGACATATTCTCAGGACCAAAGACGCCTCTCCAAATCGTGAATTCAGCATCAACCCCCTGTTCCTTTGCCGTCGGTATGTCCTTTAAATCTCCGCCCAAACGTTCGGTCGAGGTTACGGCCAGTACTCTAATCTTTCCTGCTTTTAAAAACTCCCTGACACTGGATGCATCCGTCCCGATTACATCTGCATTTCCGCCAAGCAATGCCGTAATCGCTTCTCCTCCCCCGTCGTACGATACGTATTTAAGCTTGGTTGGATCCAAGCCGGATTCATATGCCGGAAGAATCGAGATCAAATGATCCATCGATCCCGGAGCCGAACCTCCTGCAAACGTTAACTTACGGGGATTTTTCTTCACCGCTTCCAGCACTGATTTCAAATCCTTGAATTCAGAATCGGCTTTTACCACAATCGCCCCGTAATCTTTTGTCAGCTGCGCCAAAGGAGTCGTATTTTTGTATCCGTAAGGACTGTTGCCTTCTTTTTTAAGGTTATTGATTA
>NZ_PHNG01000555.1:0-4443 GCF_002803435.1 Bacillus sp. mrc49
ATATTTAATCGATTCAATTTTCATCTTGTTACCTCCTGTTTTGTGGGATTTATACGAACAAGAAAGCAAATAACGTACCGATGCAATACCAACGGGTAGGCTTAAAAATTATCATTAGGCTGAAAAGGAATATCACGGATAATAAAGTAGTCGGTGCAATCACGCTGATTCTAAATAAAGTACCGAATAAAAATGTCATATGATTTCCTCCACAGTATAGACATGGCCTTTCAATCCTGTGGATAGCTCCATTAACTTTTTCTTTCGCCCAGGGAATTTCGTTACCCATACCACATAAAAGGGATCCTTAGATATCTGTTGAAGCTTTTTATATTTTTGTATCTTTGCTTTATTAACTTGCATTGGTTGTGATATGTCGACTTCGATAAATACAGGAATTCCGTTCTGTGATGTTTTTGCATCGCACACTAGGGAAATATCACCTGCTTTTATTTGAATTTCATTTTGCCATTCCTTCGGACGTCTAAGATATATCCATAATTGATTACGTGTTATAAAGTGGTCTGCATTCGCTGTTTTCTTACGGATTATATTGTGATCCATATATTCACGACCGTTTTTATTCAAGTAATATACTTTTTCCAACCCATTACGAAACGAACTTATATAGGCGGACATCCCATTCAGTACACGATTTGCGTTTCTTTCGCCTTTCAAGTCGTGAATCACTTGAATTTGAGCTTGCGTTAAATAATCAAAGCGTTTTAAACTCCAAAGAATGCTTTCCGTCCTTTGTTCCTTCAATATTCGTTTTTGCATTTTCCTCATCCTCTCTTGGTTTAATAGTGATATACGGTTTAATTTGTTTATCTATTTCAGTGTTTTTAATCAAAATCGTTTGGAAATGATTCATCTTAGCTACTTTATAAATCCCTCTTCCTGGTATGTCGTCTGGCAAATCTTCAGCTCCATTGGTATCTAGAACCGCATTCGAAGCAATGGCACTGTCCAGGACGTAAGTTAAACGGGCCGGAATGTTTCTTTTTATCTGACTAGCAACTGTTTGGACCGTTGGATATTGCGTTGCATAAACCACGTAATGTCCGGACCCTCTGCCTTTACGAACGATATTTGTTAATATCTCCACGGCCTTTCCATTACCGGCCAGGTCCGCTGCCTCGTCTATAACCAGAAAGTGCCTTTCTTTTATCCCTGCTTCCGTTATATCCTCGTAACCTTTAGCGACTAATACATCCCGGTAAACCCTTTCCATATCTTCCTCAACTTTCTTTAACACCTTCATAGCCCCTTCGTTATCAACAGCAAAATTTTCAACTTGCTTGCAATCTTTGAACCTGGCGAAAGCCGGCCCGCCCTTTAAATCAATCAATGAAAATGTAACGTTATCAGGCTGTGAAAGTATCAAACTAGTTATAATCAACTTCATAACCACACTTTTTCCGGATCCAGGAACACCCGCTATAATCAAATGCTTTGTTTTATCGAAATCGTGATAAATTAATTCCGTTCGTTTCTTACCGATAAGGACTTTCCATTCTCCAGGCCTCAACATTTCTTTGTTCCATGGGATTTCTTTTTTCATCGGGCTATCGAACACTTTAACCTTCAGCATTCCATCAAATTCAATTTCGACTTCTTTATTAATCATTTTGGTCTTGGTGAATATTTTTTTCAGCTGCTTAAAGATAGTTATATCCCACTTTAAATCTCTAAGTTTATTGATATCCTTGAAATGAATTTCCGACTCCCGGCTCCTTGTGTTCAACCCATCTTCTATTACGCTTTTTTTTCTAAAAATATCCTCTGACCCTAAACCTAAAGGAATTTGGAATACATACATCATGCCGTTATCAATTTCTTCTTTCCTGATGATCCGGATTGTTTCGCCACCTTTGTTTAAACCAGCATTATTGAATATTTTTAAAATCTTATCTGAATCACTTTTTACAGATTTTTTTCCATTTGATTTTACATAAGAAAATCCAGCCAGACCGCCGAATGCCAAAGTACTTGCAATCTCTACAAACATTTCGTCACCATCCTTATTATTTACGGAGTAAATAGTTGTAGTTGTTTGGAATAGAAAGTGATTGCCATAATTTATAGCGATGGTGCGGTTTGAACCACAATATCAACTGTTCTATTTCCCCTTCTGTTAAAGACTATACTTAAGAATATTCCGAAGTCCGCCCAATATTGCTTGTACTTTAAATTAAATTTTTATTTTTCTTTAAATTATATTTTGAAAGGTATTTCTTAGTGGGAAGAGAATATCTTTGTAGAGGTGTAAAAGATGAAAAGTCGAATAGGAGAATGTATTGATAAAACTGGATTTAAAAAGAAATATATAGCCGTTAAACTTGAAGTTTCTCCTACACAACTATCTAATTGGATCAGTGGTCGTTCTTTTCCTACAATTGAAAAGGCATTCAGATTAGCTAAATTATTAGGTGTGAAGGTCGATGATTTATATGAAGACAATGAGGGATGATTAAATGAGGGAGGGAAAGAAATGTTGGCGTTTTTAGGATTACTTTGTATTGTGGCCACTATTTTTTTTATTATTGCCGCAGCCATATCAGCTATTAGAAAAACAAATAAAGGTAAAAAAAGGTTACTGTGGGCGAGCTGGTCATTTTTTTTATTTCTTATTTTTTTCGCGTTCGCTATTGAAGATGATCCTGAAGTTGAAAAAACTTCTGTTTCAACTGCTGAGAAAACTCAGGCCGGAGAAAGCCGGGAAGACGAAATTGAAGAAACAATTAACAGCATTATTGACGAGAACTATAGCCACACAACTGTTAGTGACATGGAAGTTGATGAAAATTTAGGTCTAAATGATGGGAGTTATATAGTTTTACCATATTTGAAATTTGACGCTATGAATAACGAAAAGAGGACTAAGAATTTAATTGAAATGTATAGCGAGGATTTAGCAGCTAATCTCGCCAAAGAGGAAGATATCAGTGAGCTGACGGTTTTCTGGGAAGCACCTTATCTTTTAGAAGGCCAAAATATAGCTAAATTCACTTTCACAAGAAAAGGTGAGAATATGATCATTGGCGAAAGCTGGTATGATTCTTCTCTAAGGTAGGTAAGTATGAACATAAATCTCAAAGTTTACTTACATTCAAAAGGAACGAAGTTTTTACAAAGTGGGAGCTTCCCTGTTATGAATTCAGATTTTAAGAAGGATCCGGACTGGGCGGCGGCCATTGCCGCGTATGAGTGGATTCATCAGATTAAAAATAACTTTGCTGCCAGTGATGATTTTCGTATAGATCAGGTGCTTTATAACGGAGATATTGATATAACGGAGTTAGTTAAGAAAGTAAAGCCTATAATTTAAAACAACAAAAGCCCTTTATAAAGAAGGGCTCTTTTTTTAGGCTGTTGTTTCTGTAGTCTTCAAAATTTGCAATGTCCTCGGCCGCCCTTCTTGCCATGTAACATATCCCTTTTTTCTCAAACTATCTAACATCCCCGATATTGTGGAAGGTGATTTAAGTCCAAGAACCTCTCCCAATTCTCTAAAAGATGGTGGATATCCATTTTGGGATTTATATAATTTAATAGCTTCCAGTACTTCTTTCTGTCTTCTAGTTGGTTCTAAACTACTCATAGTTGACTTGACCCCTCTTCAATTTTTTAATCCTCTACTCTCACGCCGATAATTTCTTTGAATTTGATTTTCTCGAAGGTGCCGTCTTTCTTCTGGATACGCAGCTCATTCGTAATAGGATGAATGTACACACAATATCCGTATAATTCGTGTGGATTACCTTCATTGTGTATCGTAAAGTTAATCGGTAAATGATATTCCATTGCATAATGAATGTTGTTTTCGAATTCTTCAATCTGATATTCATCAAGGACAGGTTTCTTATTTAAGAAAGGATCCACTTGAGCTACTTTTTTATTTAATGCTTTATGTTCTGGCAACAACAAGGCTGCATGCCATTTAATTATTCCTCTGTCACGAATTGTACCCATCAGAAAAACCTCCTTTTTAATGATTATATACGAACGAGCGTTCTTATGGAAGGCATAAAAAAATACCTTCTCCGATTAAGAAGAAGGTATAGCTGGAGTACGAGGGTTACATATCGAATTATATACAAAATACTTTCTTTTTATACTTATGCAGCAAATAATTCAGCGAAAGAAGCTTTTCCGGCTTTTTTATCAGCAGTAATCTTTTTAGCTTTCTGGAATTTTTCTAAGGCTGCTTCAGTACCCTTTCCAAAGACAGAATCCAGTGATCCAGGGTTATATCCTTCTGTGTAAAGTGAAGCCTGAAGAATCCAAGTCAAATTCCCTTTTGCCCCTTTTTCAAGGGTAACGATTGCCGCTTTAGTCTTAGCTCCCCATTCTCCGTCCACAACAAGCTTTTTATTGAATTGCTTGTTAAGTTCAGTTTGCAACGCTTTGATCAAGGCCGTTTGTGTTTTAGGTCCGTTA
>NZ_PHNG01000556.1:0-1097 GCF_002803435.1 Bacillus sp. mrc49
GATAGCCGACGTTGCGCCTGTGGTCACGGGCCGCGTTTATGCAAAAAATGGTGAAAATTCGGCCCAGGTTTCCATGACCGGTGCCACTTCAGCTTATTTATCGGTTCGGGACCTTGAGCTTAGTCAAGGGCGATTTTTGACGGATCTGGAAACGGAATTACGCTCCAAGGTCGTTATCCTAGGGTCTGATACAGCAAGCACGCTTTTTGAAAATCAAAACGCGGTGGATCAAAACGTTCTTATCGGCGGTGTTTCCTATCGAGTGATCGGTGTGCTGAAATCAGTAGGAACCTCCATGGGCTCGAGCGGCGATGATGTAATCATTGCACCGATCACCACTGCCGAACGGGCGACGGGCAGCACGACGATCGGGACCGTTTATGTAAAAGCGAAGAACGAGAACATCGCGGAACGGGCCATGTATCAAGTGCAAGGTGTGATGACCACTTCATTCCCTGGCCAAAGTGATAATTATTCCGTATCCAATCAAGAGGATTTGATGGAAACAATGAGCTCCGTATCCGATACATTCACGCTCATGCTTGGCGGCATTGCCAGTATTTCGCTGCTTGTGGGCGGGATTGGCATCATGAATATCATGCTGGTATCCGTCTCGGAAAGGACGAAGGAAATCGGGATCCGAAAGGCAATCGGGGCAAACCGGAAATCGATCCTTCTGCAATTCTTAATTGAAGCGGTCGTCTTGAGCTGCCTAGGGGGATTGTTGGGAGTGGCAATTGGATTCGGAATCGCAAGGTCGATTTCAGCTTTTTCAACATTAACGATTAGTTATTCATGGTCGGTGACAGTGTCTGCCTTCTTATTCTCGATATTGATCGGGATTGTCTTTGGCGTATTCCCTGCCAATAAGGCATCGAAATTGAATCCAATCCAGGCACTGCGGCACGAGTGAACATACAAATTATAAAGAAAGCGGCTAGGAATATGCCCGCTTTCTTTTGTATATGAAAAAGGATAAAATCAACATAAATAGCAGGTGAAACGGTCAGGGGGGAACTCTTCATGAAGATTTTGGTGGTGGAAGATAATGCTTCATTATTGGAATCAATCCGGCAAATTTTGGCCGATGAATATGA
>NZ_PHNG01000557.1:0-5612 GCF_002803435.1 Bacillus sp. mrc49
GGTAGCCAATAATATTTCCTTCTCGTACGGCATACCAGGATAACAAATCACCGCTTATTTTTACATTCGTTGGCGCATCTGGCAGCTTCGCTTCATTTTCAAGCTGCATCGCTTGTTCTTCCTTTAATTCTGCATATACGACCAATCGTTCTTGATGCGTGCCTTTTGATCGGTCGAAGGTGCCTGTGCAAGTAATTAAGTTCAAATGGCGCCCTTTGCTATATCCGAAGATTTCGTTAAGAGGGGCTTTGTCTCGTGGGTAGCTTTGTTTCTTTTTCACCACAAATGTGAGTTTTGTTCCTTGTTTGTCCTTAACCGTAATTTCATCCCCTCTATCGAGGTCTTTCAAATGATAAAAAATGGCGGGTCCTGTCTTGCTGTCTACATGCCCTGCCAATACTGCATTCCCTTTCACCCCTGGTTTTGAACCAGGTTCAAACCAAGCGACACCGTCTTCAGTGGAAGGGGCATCCATTTGTCCTGTTTCCAATAAACCGACTTGCTCGATTGAAGCATTCACATCAATGGAAGGAATGGCTATATCTGTTGGGGTAATGCCAGTGAATTTTTTATTGAGCGGTTTCTTTTCTGTCTTATGCTCCTTTAATACCGTGAATTCTTCTGCAAGTGTGATGCGGTTTTTTAAATTTTCCTTTTGTATTTCTTTAACTTGTTTCATATCCTGCTCTTGCGTTTCTGATGCTTGAACCATTAATTGTTTCACATAAATCGTTCCACTTACTAGAATAATGGCTATTAAGATAAAACAAGCGAAATGAATTAGTTTATTCATATCATGACCTCATTTCAATCACTCAATTTGAAAAAAAAAAGAGAGATTACACTCTCTTTTTTTCATTATTATATAGGGTAAGGAAAATTTGGTATTTATTATTTAGACAGTTTTCTTTTACGTACGACCACTACTGCCATTAATGCTGCTAATGACCCTAACGCTGTCCAAATGACCGTTAGTGGGTTCGTTGTTTGTTCGGAAGCACCGCCCATGCCCGTTTTAGGCATATCGGATGGCATCGCCGTTCCGGCAAACTTGTCTGGGTTTTGCTTCACAATCGCATCCCCAAGCGCTTGACCGACACCAAACATTAATTTGTACCCTTCACGGTATGTGTCATAGCTTCCAGCATAGTCGCCCGCTACGTATTGTTCAAACGTTTTGATGACAGTATCTTCATGTGCTTTAACCGCTTCTTGAGCTGCCTCCGTTGGCAGATTCTCTCCTGTTGCACTACCTAGGAATGTACCAAACTCTTGTGCAAACTTATGGAGCTTATCTTTTGCAGCCTGTTCGCCTGCTTTATCGTCTTTTATTTGTGCACTTACGAATTCAGCTTGTGCATTGATGTGATCTCCCTGCCAAATTTTTTCGAATTGGGCGGCACCTTCATCACCATATACTGAACCGATCGCTGCTTTGAAATCAGCTGTATTGGCATTTTCAGACCATCCAATATAGTCATAGTCCTTTGCACCTTCGAAGCCTTTTTGCATGCCCATTGTTGCTAAAGCAAAGTGTTCAGCTGCCAAACTATTCAATGTAGAACGTAAATCAGCGGCAGGTGTGTCCGCTTTTGAATTTTCAAATTTATCCGGCATTTGCGCTACAATGGAAGTGGATAACGCTTTACTGATGTCGAACATATGTTGGAAGCCTTCACGATATGTTTTGGCAGCACCTTCATAATCGCCTTCTACGTAGTCTTCAAATGTTTCTTTTACTTGGTCTTCATGCATGCGAAGCGCTTCTTTGGCAGCAGCTTCAGGTAGTTTACCTTCAGTCGCTGTACTTAAAAACTTGGCAAATTCGTTTACGAACTGTTCAACTTCTTTATCTACTTCAGCCATGGCAGCTTCATCATTATCCTTTGTCGCTTTCACAAAATCATCTGTATAGTTGTTATGCTCCCGGAAGATTCTCTCAAATTCAGCTGCGCCTTTCTCTCCATAAATGGAGGCAATGGCCGGTTCCATATCGACTGCATTTTGATCCAGTGCCTTGAATGCTTCGTCTGCATCTTTAGAGCCCTCGTAAGCCGTTGTCATTGCTGCTACTGCTAATGTAAAGTGTTCAGATAATAAGTAGTCCAGGTCAGCCCGTAAATCGGCTGCCGGTGTCACCGCCGTTGGCTTCATTTCTGCAGCACTTACGTTAGCCATCGTTGGCATTAGTAGTGAAGCACCTAATACAGGAATAATAAATTTTTTACTCAATCTCATTTTATCCACTCTCCTCATTCATAATGTTTCACTCCGTTTTTCTTTACACCTAATAAACGGGGAGAGGGATGGGTTTGGATCACTATTTTTAAAAATAAATTTTTATTTTCTATTTTCTTGGTCTAAAGAACAGGTTTTTTCACCTGTTATAAGGAGGAGAAAGGGGAGGATTCAGTCCGCCGCATTAATGAAAACCGTACTATTCCTTATCTCTAATTTCTTCTAAGATCTCTATTACACGGATATTTTGTTTTTCTATATTCTTTAATCTTTTTTCAATGATATTTGAAGAAAAAAATACGATGAGTATAAGAGCCATTCCAATTAGAATTTGAAATCGAAGCCAATACTTGAAGGATATGTATATACTTACTGTATAAAAGGTTATCACTTTCAAAAAATCTTGATTAACAAGTAAAAAAAGGAGAAATTATAGTATTAAATAGATGGGATACGGAAAATAAGTCCATTTAACCCCATCTTTATATCACCATAATTATTCAAACGGAATCTTTGTAAGAGATATTTGTTTCCCTTGCTCCTGGAAGCTCTCGATTTCAGCAATTTAAGTGGTTTCAGCATGCAATAAAGGGAATACTGGAACTAATGCAAGTCCTGCATGAACATTTTTATATCCTTTTCACGGGAATTGGGCTATTATGAGGTGGATTTAAGCTGGTAAGTTCGTGATTCTTAGAATGAGAGAAACTTACAGGGAAAGTGATGGAGAGGATAAAATGGATGAACAGTTGCCATACAATGAAATTATAGATGTTTGTTTACTTGCGGGGAAAATCATGCTCCAGAACGGAGCGGAAACCTCACGTGTGGAAGATACGATGGTCAGGATTGCTGCAGCGTTTGGATGTGCGGATTCACACAGCTTCTCGACCCCTACGGGAATCATTTTTTCCTTGGATGGCATGCACCCGGCTTCCAAATTGATCCGGGTTTCCACGCGATCTACGGATTTACACAAGGTAACCTTGGTCAATAGCATTTCCCGGAGCATTTCGAGCAAGGAAATGACACCAGCGGAGGCTTTTTCACGGTTAAAGGAAATTGAAAGGGCGGGAATGGGTTATCCCCTCTGGGGCCAGATCTTTGCTGCCTTCATAGCGAGCGGATGTTTCTTGATCATGTTCCAAGGACAATGGAATGACTTCATCTGGTCCTGTATAGCGGGTGGCATGGGCTTTTCCTGTCTGCTTTATTTACATAGGTTACTGGAGGTTCGTTTTTTCGCTGAATTCATTGCCTCATTAGTGGTGGGATTGGCGGCCATATTCTTTGTGTACATTGGCGTAGGAAGTCACTTGGATACGATCATCATTGGTGCGGTGATGCCGCTTGTTCCAGGGCTGTTAATTACGAATGCAGCCAGGGATTTAATCGCAGGCCATTTAGTTTCGGGTCTATCCAAGGGAGCTGACGCAGGTTTGACTGCTTTAGCGATCGGGGCAGGAATATCGGCTGCGTTTGTTTTCTTATGAGTTTTGGGGAGGAGAAAGGATGTTAGCACAGCTTATAACAAGTTTCATTGCCTCTGCCGCCTTCGGAGTCATCTTTAATGTACCGAAAAGTTCATTGTTCCAGTGTGGCTGTGTAGGGATGATCGGATGGATCTTATATTATTTCTTGGTTGAAAATGAGATAGACAGCATTATAGCCACTCTTGCCTCTGCCTTTGTCGTAGCGGTCATCAGTCAGTATTTTGCTAAAAGGTTTAAAACACCGATCACGATATTCAATGTATCGGGAATCATTCCCCTCGTGCCGGGCGGCCTGTCTTATAATGCCATGAAGCATTTTGTCGTGAATGACTTTTATGTAGCGGTTCAAATGGCGGCCAAGGTTTTCATGCTGGCGGGTGCCATAGCGATGGGATTGATCTTTGCGGAAGTGATGAACCAACTGGTAATCAAGTACAATAGAAGAAAGATGAGATTAAGAAGTTAGGCAAAAAAGAGAAAGGAGAGTTGAGCTCCTTTCTCTTTTTAATATTTTAAAATAAGATTCGCACTTACAGATCTTTCATTCCCGTGTTGGCCGTCACCAGGATCTCGTCATATTTTTTGGCATCGGCTTTCTTGCTTGACAGCAATGTTCCGGCGATGGCGGCGATGAAGCCGATCGGAATCGAAACGATGCCTGGATTGGCAAGCGGGAATACGGGGTCGCCTACGAATATGGCGGCTCCCTCGATGGGTGACCAGACATTGGGGCTAAGGAAAACAAGAATCAAAGAACTGGCCAGCCCGACGACCATCCCCGTAACAGCCCCGGCGGTGTTAAAGCGTTTCCAGAATACCGTGAAGATGATGATGGGCAGGTTGGCACTGGCAGCCACTGCAAAGGCAAGGGATACAAGGAAAGCGACATTCATGTTTTGGGCAAACAAGGCAAGGATGATGGAAAGGACCGACACTCCGATTGATGCCCAGCGAGCCGCAACGACTTGTTCTTTGTCGGTGGCCTGGCCTTTGCGAATGATATGGCCATAAAAATCATGGGCAAAGGCAGAGGCAGCCGATAGAACGAGTCCGGCCACAACCGCCAAGATGGTAGCGAAGGCAACTGCAGACACGAAGGCGAACAGGAAGTCACCGCCGATGGCATCGGCAAGCAGCGGAGCCGCCATATTGCCGGCAGCATTCGCCGCGATGATTTTGTCATAACCAACAAAGGCCGCGGCTCCAAATCCAAGGAAAATGGTCATGATATAAAAGATTCCGATGATCCATGTGGCATAAACGACGGACTTCCTGGCAGTGATGGCGTCTTTTACCGTAAAGAATCGGATGAGAATGTGAGGCAGTCCCGCTGTCCCGAGGACGAGAGCCAAATTAAGGGAAAGGGTATCCAATGGATCCTTGAATTTATTCCCCGGATTGAGGAAATCGCCCCCTAAAGGGGTTGCTGTTTTCATTTGCTTGAACATCTCGATCACACTAAAGTCGAATTTGGCCAACACGATCAGCGAGATGATGAACGTACCTGCCATCAATAATACGGCTTTTACGATCTGGACCCAGCTGGTGGCCGTCATCCCGCCGAATACTACATAAACGGTCATTAAAATGCCTACGATGATAACGGAGTACAGATAATCGATTCCAAGTAAGAGTTTTATAAGGGCACCTGCACCGACAAGTTGGGCGATCATATAAAAAGTGGATATGGATATGGTGTTAAGGGCAGCGACCCCGCGCACCTTCTTTTCATTGAAGCGGGCAGCAATCATGTCCGCCAGCGTATATTTCCCAAGGTTACGCAACGGTTCGGCCACGATATAAAGAACGACCAGGTAAGCGACAAGAAATCCTATGCTGTAGAAAAAACCATCAAACCCGGACAGTGCGACCATCCCCGCG
>NZ_PHNG01000558.1:0-912 GCF_002803435.1 Bacillus sp. mrc49
AGACAATCAATATCGAGATACGTACGGAAGATTTGAAGGTCGATACGTATAGGGCAAGCGGTGCCGGCGGTCAGCATATCAATACGACTGACTCGGCTGTCCGTATTACCCACTTACCTACCAATACGGTAGTGACGTGCCAAAACGAGAGATCGCAAATCAAAAACAAGGCTCAAGCGATGAATATGCTGAAAGCCAAACTTTATCAACGTGAAATTGAACAGCAACAAGCCGACTTGGATGAAATTCGCGGTGAACAAAAGGAAATTGGCTGGGGAAGCCAAATTCGTTCTTATGTTTTCCATCCGTATTCCATGGTCAAGGATCACCGTACGAGTGCGGAAACCGGGAACTTGGGTGCGGTCATGGATGGGGATATTGATATGTTCATCGATGCGTACTTGCGTTCAAAACTATAAGATATAATGGCCGGACCGTTCTATGGTCCGGCTTTTTGTATGAAAATCATGCTTGCCTTACACGTTCTGCCAAAATAAGCCGTCTGGATTATTTTTACAGGGTATGAAAAGGGATGCCATGCTATGATCCGCCAATACTACATAATGATGAATGATGGTTTGAGGAGATAATAAAGAATGAGAAAAAGATACAGGGAGCCGAAGCCCCCTTTGATGCAAAAGTTAATCGAATATGGATTGGTAATCGTGGGGTCAGCCATAATTGCCATCGGTTTTAATGTTTTCCTGCTGCCCAACCAAGTTGCATCGGGCGGGGTCAGCGGGATCAGTACGATCCTCAGGTCCACTCTCGGCTGGGAGCCAGCCTATGTGCTGTGGGGTTTCAATATTCCTTTATTCATTGCGGGACTTATCATCCTGGGAAGGCATTTCGGAGCCAAAAGCTTGATTGGGACATTGTTTTTGCCTTTAGTGGTATTTCTGACAAAAGAAT
>NZ_PHNG01000559.1:0-912 GCF_002803435.1 Bacillus sp. mrc49
GGCGCGGTGACTAACCTGATGAAATTCCGCCTTTTGAGATCCGTAACACTTTTCAAAAGAAGTATGTTGAGAATCTTTAAATTATTTTTCCCTAATAAAAATGAAACAAGAAGATTCAACATCGAGCGGTTGGAAAAGGTGAGGGACCTTAAAATCAGGATGTATAAAGCTGCCATTCAAGAGATACAAGCCGGCATTAATGCCGAAAACCATGAGACATCCTCGATGATCATTGAAGAATATAAAGTGTTGATCTTGAAATGCAAACGGGAAAATAGAGGCCGAGTCCCTAGTAAAATGGTGGAATATGAAAGGGAGCTATTTTATAAGGCGATTCAGGCAGAGCGTGATGAAGTACAGGAGATGTTTGAAACAAGACAAATTTCGCGTGAAGTTGCCAATATTCTCCGTCATCAAATCAATTTGCGTGAAGCATTGACGATCAATGAAAACACACATCAATAAGAACTTAACGAGCGCTGCCGATTTCCTCGGCAGCGCTCCTTTCGTATATGGAGGGAATGCTCCAGGCGGCATCGAACGACCCGAAAATAATTAAAGATGAAGAGCGTACCTTAAGTAATCCTGAAATACTGTCAAAATGATGAGGATGAGCATCCTTTCGTCATAATGGCAGATGACCTTCCGGCAGGCTTTTTCGTTTTACATGTTGGCGATAACAACAGCCCCTTCACCAATGAAAGGAAAGCGATTTTGCTTCGCGGATTGCTTATTGATCGAAAATATCAAGCCAAAGGGTTGCGAAGAAGGCTTTGCGGCTCCTTCCGGAATTTGCAAAAGCGTTATTTCCGCACAAGGAAGCACTTATTTTGGCAGTGGACGAAATGAATGTAATTGCGAAAACACTTTTATAAGAAATTAGGTTATCGGGATACAGGGACCAGGATGGAA
>NZ_PHNG01000560.1:0-15318 GCF_002803435.1 Bacillus sp. mrc49
GAAAACATAGCTGAAGCGTAAATCCTTGAAAAGGATATGCATTGATTTGACTTTTCTTCGGATAGCAAGTTTTCTTATTGAAAGGATGCGTTTTCATGTCAAGTGGAGCTAAAATTTCAAATGAACTTGAGAGATGGGAAAACCAGTTTCGGGAACTTTTGCATGAGTTTCAAGAAGAGGCGGCCTTGAAAGAGAAACAACTGTTGGTCATTGGCTGCAGTACAAGTGAAGTGATGGGAAAACGGATCGGCACGGAAGGAACGCTCGATGTTGCCGGGATGATTTTTTCCGTTGTGAGCGATTTTCAAGAAAAAACCGGTGTCCAAGTGGCCTATCAATGTTGCGAGCATCTTAATCGGGCCTTGGTCTTGCAAAGGGAAACGGCTGTGCGAAGAGGGTATGAAGAAGTGTCCGTCATACCGGTCAGGACGGCAGGCGGATCAATGGCTACATACGCCTATCAACAATGGAAAGATGCCGTAGTCGTGGAGCATATTAAAGCGGAAGCGGGCATAGATATTGGGGATACCTTCATTGGCATGCATTTAAAGCATGTGGCCGTTCCGCTTCGATCTGCCATCAAGGAAATAGGGCACGCACATGTGACCATGGCAAAAACCCGCCCCAAACTTATCGGCGGGGAGCGGGCCGTCTATCAGGACATTTCCGTCAACAAGAGTTGTCATTGAGTAGACGGTTGGCACGCACGCCTGGTCTCGTATGAGGCATGTTCAGTGTATAAGCAGGGTTTCGGAGGTCTCATTCCGGAACCCTTTTTGACGATTTGGATGGCCTGCACAAGAAATGAAGTCATCCTCTGATAGTCCTGATCCGAGCGGAAAGTGACGTTTAAAGGATAATATCTGCAATGCTTCTTGAAACGGACAGCGCCTGACTGTAGACAAGTTCCATCAAGCCATGCCATTTTTAAATCGTCATAAATGGAAGGGAACTGTATTTCAGGGGGGGTGGAAGTCATTTTAGCTTGTGAACCTAGGTTAAATGAAGTATTATACAAAAATAATAAGTTAAATACGAACATTTACAAATGTAAAAACATTTAACGTTCGATAAAATTACACTATCACTTCTAAAATAGACATGTTAAAATGGAGTAGAATTTTCTAATAATTATGGGACAGGCTTTTTCATGTCTTTATGAAGACATGTTGCACATAAATACTAAAAAGCGAATCACGCACATTTTGAGGAGGAATTACGGAATGAATCGTTTAGCCAAGCAAGATGAGCAAGTGTTTAACGCAATTCAACTGGAATTAGGGCGTCAAAGGAGTAAGATCGAGCTTATTGCTTCTGAAAACTTCGTGAGTGAAGCGGTCATGGAAGCTCAAGGATCGGTCCTAACCAATAAATATGCAGAAGGTTATCCTGGAAAACGTTATTATGGCGGTTGTGAGTATGTCGATATCGTTGAAGACCTAGCCCGTGATCGTGCAAAAGAGATTTTCGGCGGAGAGTATGTGAACGTACAGCCACACTCTGGGGCTCAAGCCAATATGGCGGTATACTTCACGGTACTTCAAACAGGCGACACGGTGCTTGGCATGAACCTTTCTCATGGGGGACATTTAACACATGGCAGCCCGGTAAACTTCAGTGGTGTCAATTATAATTTCGTTGAATATGGTGTAGACGAAAAAGATCACCGTATCGATTATAATGATGTATTGGAAAAAGCACGTCAGCACAAACCAAAAATGATCGTCGCAGGTGCGAGCGCGTATCCACGAGAAATTGATTTCAAGCGATTCCGCGAGATTGCAGATGAAGTTGGAGCATATTTGATGGTGGATATGGCCCATATCGCAGGTCTTGTTGCTGCAGGATTGCATCAAAGTCCGATCCCTTATGCTGATTTCGTAACGACAACAACTCACAAAACACTTCGCGGACCACGCGGTGGGATGATCATTTGTAAAGAAGAGTTTGGCAAGAAAATCGATAAATCAATTTTCCCGGGTATTCAAGGCGGGCCATTGATGCATGTAATCTCCGCTAAAGCTGTTGCATTCGGCGAAGCGCTTCAAGAAGATTTCAAAGTGTATGCACAGCAAATCATCGATAACGCCAAACGCTTGGGCGAAGGTTTGAAAAAGGAAGGGTTCACCCTTGTTTCTGATGGGACGGACAATCACTTGATTCTTCTTGATGTACGCTCTACAGGATTGACTGGAAAAATCGCTGAGCACGTTCTTGATGAAATCGGAATTACGGTTAACAAAAATGCAATTCCTTATGATCCGGAAAAACCATTCGTAACGAGTGGTATTCGTATCGGTACCGCTGCTGTGACATCGCGTGGCTTCGGTTTGGAAGATATGGATGAAATAGCATCGATCATCGGACTTGTTCTGAAGAATAATGAAGATGAGGCTAAACTTGAAGAAGCGAAACAACGTGTGGAATCGTTAACGAGTAAGTTCGAATTATATCCTTCATTGTAATATCCGAGCCGCTCCTTTTTTAGGAGTGGTTTTTTCTGCGGATTATAATTGAAGAATCTGAATTGTGAAAATAGGTCTGACATCTAAACCTTTATTGAAGATTGAACCTTTTTTCTGTAAAATAGGTTGAAGTGAATTTAAAGGCACGAAAATTTTTCTATTCAAATAGGGAAATCATAAAAAGAGCAAAATTAAGCAATGGAATTGGAGAGATGCCAAATGGGAAAAGTTTTTGTTTTCGATCACCCGTTAATTCAACACAAATTAGCCTATATACGCGATATAAATACAGGAACAAAAGAATTCCGCGAACTAGTTGATGAAGTGGCTTCATTGATGGCGTTTGAAATCACAAGGGATATGCCGCTTGAAGAGGTGGAAATCCAAACACCGGTGAGCACAGCGAAAGTGAAAATGCTCTCAGGTAAAAAAGTGGGGATCGTTCCAATCTTGCGTGCGGGCATTGGGATGGTGGACGGAATCATTAAATTGATTCCTGCTGCTAAGGTCGGACATGTCGGTCTATACCGTGATCCGGAAACATTGAAACCTGTCGAATATTATGCGAAAATGCCAAGTGATTTGGCTGAGAGGGAATGTATCGTCGTTGATCCAATGCTGGCTACCGGCGGTTCTGCCATCGAAGCGATCCACTCCATTAAAAAGCGCGGTGCGGTCAATATTAAATTCATGTGCCTGATTGCAGCTCCAGAAGGTGTGGATGCATTAAAAGAAGCTCATCCTGATGTGGATATCTATATTGCAGGACTTGATGAGAAGCTGAATGAACATGGTTATATCGTTCCAGGTCTGGGAGACGCGGGAGATCGTTTATTCGGCACAAAATAATGGATGGAAACTGAGGTGTAACGAATGAACAAACCGATAAAGGTCATGACAATTTTCGGTACGAGACCGGAAGCCGTCAAAATGGCTCCGTTAGTTTTGGAATTCCAAAAACACCCAGAACATTTCAAGCCGATCGTTGCCGTTACGGCTCAACATCGTCAAATGTTAGATCAAGTTCTTGAATTATTCTCGATCCAGCCTGATTATGACCTGAACATAATGAAGGATAGGCAAACACTTGCCGATATCACAACCAGGGCATTAAACGGTCTTGATTCCATCATGAAGGAAGCCGAGCCTGATATCGTCCTTGTCCATGGTGATACGACTACAACGTTTGTCGCCAGCCTGGCTGCCTTTTACAATCAGGTCGTCATTGGCCATGTAGAAGCGGGGTTGCGCACTTGGAATAAATACTCCCCATACCCGGAAGAGATGAATCGCCAACTTACCGGGACGATGGCGGATTTGCATTTTGCTCCGACTTCAAAAGCGGAAGCGAATCTGTTGAACGAAAACAAGAAGGACAATATCTTCGTGACGGGGAATACGGCGACTGATGCGTTAAGAACGACGGTACGGTCCTCGTACAGCCACCCCGTTTTAACTGGATTGGGAGAAGACAAGCTCATTTTACTGACTGCTCATCGCCGCGAAAACCTAGGGGAGCCGATGCGGAATATCTTCAGGGCTGTCAAGAGACTCATTGCCGAGCATGATGACATTCAAGTCGTTTACCCAGTCCATTTAAATCCACTTGTTCAGGAACTGGCAAATGAAATTCTCGGAGAGGAATCCCGGGTTCATTTAATCGAGCCATTGGATGTATTGGATTTTCATAACTTCGCTTCAAGGGCCTATTTGATCATGACCGACTCTGGAGGAATCCAAGAAGAAGCGCCGTCACTTGGTGTACCTGTCCTTGTTTTAAGGGATACGACTGAACGTCCTGAAGGGATATTGGCTGGTACGTTAAAATTGGCGGGCACTGATGAACAGATGGTCTTCAATATGGCACATGAATTACTGACGAACGAAGAAGAACATGAAAAAATGTCCACGGCTTCGAATCCGTATGGGGATGGGAATGCTTCAGCTCGTATAGCGGAAGCGATCCGTTACTATTTCAAGCAAGTGGATGTACCGCCAACTAGATTTGATTCATAATGAAGGAAAAGGTTAGCCGTTCTTCCTTTCAAACTGCAGACAAACTCGATTTGTCTGCAGTTTTTTTCGTTTAGATGGTTGGACTTTTCCGTTGCATTCCACTTTGTGTGAAAATGAAGAGCGCGTTTCGTTTCACTGGGGAGCATCATGAGTTACTTGCATAGGTCAGCTATATTGCCGGTGATTGCTTCACATTCAAGAATGGGGCTGGGAAATAGAAAAAGGGAAAGGAAAAGCGATAATGCTTTTCCTTTTTTTTTGCATACTCCAAGGTTGTTGAGAAAAGCTAACAGCTAAGGGGATGATTATGTTGAAGCTGAAAAAGAAATTGTTCATATATATAACTGTATTTCTTCTATTATTTACTTATTCATATGAAAAGGGAGTGGCATCCATCATTTTGCCGCCGCTGCCCAAGTTATCCGAATCTAAAATAGTGACGGTCGTTGTCACGATGGATCAAGCTATTGAGCGAAAAAAAATCAGTGAATTGCTTGGAAAATATCCAACTCTCCAGTTACGGACGGTTTATTCGGTTGCGCTTAACGGTTTTTCGTTACGGGGGAGCCTCAATGAGATCGAACGGCTTAAAAAGGATAATGATATCCAGGCGGTTACGGAGGTTTCCACGTATCATGCTGTCTTGGATGAAAGTGTCCCATACATAGGAGGAGAGAGAGTGAGAGCTTTCCTTGATGAGGAGAACCATCGAATCACCGGAAAAGGAGTCAAAGTTGGGGTGATCGACACAGGGATTGATTATACACATCCGGATTTACAACGGGCTTATCGGGGAGGGAAGGATCTGGTTGATGGTGATGGAGATCCGATGGAAACTAAAAAACAGGGTGAGCTGGATACATTACATGGAACGCACGTTGCAGGTATCATAGCTGCCAATGGAAAACTGAAGGGTGTAGCCCCGGAAGCGGAGATTTATGCATATCGGGCGTTGGGTCCAGGTGGTGCTGGGGATACTGAGCAAGTTTTGACGGCTATCGAGTCGGCAATGAAGGATGAGATGGATGTATTGAACCTATCGCTCGGCAATAATGTTAATGGTCCGGATTTACCGATATCGCTTGCGTTGAATAAGGCGGTCGAAAGCGGCATCGTAGCCGTGACTTCGAATGGAAACTCCGGTCCGGAGGTATGGACTGTCGGTTCTCCAGGAACTTCGGAAAAAGCGATTTCCGTCGGAGCCTCCACTCCTCCTTTAAAGGTTCCGTTCATGGTTTACGGCCTAGGTTCGAAAAAGCATCATACGCGCTTGCATTCATTTCAAGGGTCGAGGAAATGGAATCTGGCGTTTTCCGAAGAGGTGATGTACGGCGGTCTTGGAGATGAAAAAGACCTGAAGCATGCCCGGGATAAGATTGTGTTGCTGGAGCGCGGGATACTCACTTTCCAGCAGAAGGCATCCAATGCGGCGAAGGCGGGTGCCAAGGGAGTAATTATCTATAATAATACTGGCGGGACCTTTACAGGAAGCCTGGAAAAAGAAATGAATATCCCAGTAGCTTCTATTAATAGAAGAGACGGGTTGCGCCTTAAGAAAGTCATGGAGCAAGAACACAGTAAAATCGTTCGCTTCTTATATAAAAACGAACAAGATCGGCTCGCTGATTTTAGTTCAAGAGGTCCGGTGACAGTATCGTGGGGAATAAAGCCGGACGTTTTGGCGCCTGGAGTCGAAATTGAAAGCACCATTCCTAATGGATATATGTCCCTCGACGGAACCAGCATGTCAGCTCCGCATGTGGCAGGAGCGTGCGCGTTGATTTTGCAAAAGCATCCGGATTGGACTCCCGATCAAGTGAAATCGGCATTGATGAGCACATCCAAGCCATTGAGGAAAACTGCCGGCGAATTTTATCACACATATGAACAAGGGGCGGGACGCATCCAGATCGATGAAGCCTTAAAGGCGGACACGCTCTTGAATCCAAGCTCATTATCATTTGGGATGTATACGAAAAAGGGTGGGATTGAAGAGCATCATGAAACAATATTGATTGAAAATACGGGAACGAAGACGAGGAACTATTCGTTTAAAGTACCACTAAAGGAGAAGGGGCTCACTTGGGAGCTGCCGAAAACCCTTGCCTTGAAGCCGAAGGAGAAGAAAAGGCTGAAAGTGGGGCTTCAGGTAAACCCGGCTGATTTGGAAAAGGGAGTCTTCGATGGCTACCTTCTTATAATGGAAGGAACGAAAAGAATTTCCCTTCCCTATTTATATGTGAAAGAAGAACCTGATTATCCGAGGGTGATGGGTTTTGATTTTGGACAAGGGGATCAGGCTGGAACATATCGTTACGAAATGTACCTTCCGAGGGGGGCTGACGAATTCGGGATTGCCCTTTATGAGGAAGATAGCTTGAAATTTGCAGGATATCTGGATTGGTCGAAGCCAGCACCTTCTGGTTTGATCAAAAAGAATGTCCTGAGGAAGAACTTGCCACCTAAAGGAGTGTATAAAGCAATTATCTTTGCAAGGCGGAATGGAAGGGAAGATCGGATGGAAAAGACGTTACATATCGAGTGAACATAAGACAATATGTAAAATAAATCGGATGTCAATAGCATAAAAAAGATAATTTGTGAACGTTTCGTTAATAATTACAAACCTGTGACAAATTTCACTAACCACTCATTGACATTGATTCTAGCCTATTGTATGCTAACAAAGGATGTAGAATGAGAGGGGTTTCATACGTCAATAACGTGACAAATAGGAGTGCTTTATCGACTTTCTATTTGGACTTATTACGGGCAAATTTACCTTGCTAACCCACAGATCTACAATATTTCTAGGGAGATTACATGATAAAATGCTAGAATTGGAAAAAATGTTCAATAGGCAGCTGAAATACATGCTGTATCTAATGGGTATTTATGTGATTGGGGTGGCATTCACATCATATGATTCAGTCTTCCAAGGATTGTTGCTTGGTACTGCCTTCAGCCTGTTTATTTTTTGGTCCATGGTCAAAAAAAACAAAAAGTTTGCCCAAGAAGTAGCGGAAGGTAAAAAAACGCGCTCACTTGGTAGTTTAACTAGAATGTCTGTGGCGGGTTTAGCTGCAATTATCGCATTGAAGTATCCCTATGAGTTTCAAGTGGTCTGCGTGGTTGTGGGATTAATGACGGTTTATTTTGTCATTATGATAGATTTTTTTATACAAAACATACGTAGGTAGTAAAGAAGAGAGGTGAATACTGTTGAATCATGAAGCTCCTATGTGGGAATTTATGGAGACTGGAATACATTTCAACTTGGCTAATGTGCTAATGATGACTATCGCAAGTCTCATCGTCTTCATTATTGCTGTAACAGCAACTCGTAAACTTGCGATGAAGCCAACAGGAATGCAAAACTTTATCGAATGGGTTATGGATTTTGTGAAAAACATCATCAACAGCAATATGGATTGGCGTACGGGTGGTCAGTTCCTTATGTTGGGAATGACATTAATATTGTACGTATTTGTTTCGAACATGCTAGGATTGCCTTTCTCCGTTGTAATAGGAGGAGAGCTTTGGTGGAAATCACCTACATCTGATCCAGCAATAACTCTAGCCTTGGCAGTCATGGTATTGGGATTGACCCATTATTATGGTATCAGGATGAGAGGTATGAAGAATTATGCAAAAACTTACGTCCAACCAATGGGTTTCTTGTTTCCGTTAAAGATTATTGAAGAGCTTGCCAATACGTTAACTCTTGGATTGCGGCTATACGGAAATATCTATGCGGGTGAGTTACTATTAACCTTACTGGCTGGTCTAGGCACAAGCAGCGCATTTGGTGCAATTGGTGCTGCCATTCCAATGTTGGCTTGGGAAGGGTTCAGTGTGTTTGTCGGCTCCATCCAAGCATTCATTTTCACTATGTTAACAATGGTTTATCTTTCCCATAAAGTAAGTGACGACCATTAATTATAAGTATTGTTCATTTTGAACATTATATTGATCAAAAAAAATAAAACAACATTTCAAGGAGGAAATTTATCATGACAGGTTCTTTAGGTCTTATAGCTGCTGCTATCGCAGTTGGATTAGGTGCACTAGGTGCGGGTATTGGTAACGGTCTTATCGTTGGACGTACAATTGAAGGAATGGCTCGTCAGCCGGAAGCTCGTGGTATGCTTCAAACGACTATGTTCGTCGGTATCGCTTTAGTTGAAGCATTACCAATCATCGCGGTAGTTATCGCGTTTATTGTTTTAGGTAAATAAGATAACTTGAAAGAGTTCCATAATGGCGAAGATGATCCAAGGAGAACCTTCGCCATTGCTCTGTGTTAAAGTGAATAATTATTATGGCAGGATACTGTCAATTGAAAATACAGAACTTCAATAGTGAATCTCATGAAGGGAGTGAACCGAGCGTGTTAACAAGCAATTTTGTACTTGGTCAAGCAGGCCATTTTAATGGTGGAGATATCTTATACCAACTTTTCATCTTTATCGTATTGTTAGCGTTGCTTAAAAAGTTTGCATGGGGTCCATTGATGGGCATCATGAAAGAACGTGAAGCGCATGTCGCAAACGAAATCGAAGCAGCTGAAGTTAGTAGAAAAGAAGCGCTGAAGTATCTGGAAGAACAGCGTGAAATCGTAAAACAATCTCGCACAGAAGCGGGACAACTTATAGAGAATGCTAAACAACAAGGTGAGGCTCAACGCGAAGATATCATTAATCAAGCGCGTGCTGAAGCTGAACGTGTTAAGGAATCAGCAAAACGTGAAATCGTACAAGAGAGAGAAAAAGCAGTTGCCGCATTGCGCGAGCAAGTTGCATCTTTATCTGTCATGATCGCATCTAAGGTGATTGAAAAAGAACTATCACAAGCTGATCAAGAAAAATTAATAAATGAATATATTCAAGAGGCAGGAGAAGGTAAATGAGCGATATAACTGTAGCAGGACGTTATGCTGTAGCTCTTTTCCAAATTGCGAAAGAGCAAAATCTCATTAACCAACTTGAAGAAGAACTTCGCATAGTGCATGAAGTTTTCACGAAGGATAAGGAGCTTTTAAATTTCTTGGCTCATCCTAAAATGACTGGCGATGCAAAACGTGAAGTGATGAAAAATGCCTTTGCAGGAATATCACCTTCCGTTCAAAACACTGTAATGCTAATGGTTGAGCGCCATCGCACAGCTGAAGTCGCTCCCATGGCAGAAGAGTTCATTGAACTAGCTAATGAAGAAAACTCAGTTGCGGATGCGACTGTCTATACAGTCAATCCTTTAACTGAAGCTGAAGCGGAAGCTGTGTCTTCAGCTTTTGCTGCAAAAATCGGCAAACGGAATTTACGCATTACCAATATTACGGACAGCTCGATCATTGGCGGAATGAAGCTCCAAATCGGCAACCGTATTTATGACGGGACGATCAGCGGTAAGTTAGATCGCCTTAGCAAACAACTATTAGGTTAATATTCACAGATAGGGGTGAAATTCATGAGCATCAAAGCTGAAGAAATCAGTGCGCTGATTAAAAAGCAGATTGAAAACTATCAGTCGGAAATTAAAGTAAGCGATGTGGGTACAGTCATCACGGTTGGTGATGGTATCGCACGCGTTCATGGTTTAGATAATGCAATGTCTGGGGAGCTCTTAGAATTTTCCAATGGTTCAATGGGTCTAGCACAAAACCTTGAGCAAAATAACGTAGGTGTTGTTATTCTTGGACCGTTCAGAGACATTAAAGAAGGCAGTGAAGTACGCCGTACGGGCCGTATCATGGAAGTGCCTGTAGGAGAAGAATTAATCGGACGTGTCGTGAATCCGCTTGGACAACCATTGGATGGTCTTGGTCCGATCGCTACAACGAAAACTCGCCCAATCGAAAGCCCTGCAACTGGTGTAATGGACCGTAAATCAGTTCATGAACCACTGCAAACAGGGATTAAAGCAATTGATGCATTGGTTCCAATCGGCCGCGGACAACGTGAGTTAATCATCGGTGACCGTCAAACTGGTAAAACATCCGTTGCAATCGATACAATCCTTAACCAAGCTGACCAAGATATGATCTGTATCTATGTGGCTATCGGACAAAAGGAATCAACGGTTCGTGGAACAGTTGAAACGCTTCGTAAAAACGGTGCATTAGATTACACAATCGTAGTATCTGCATCAGCATCTCAACCGGCACCACTTTTATACCTAGCTCCTTATGCTGGTGTGACTATGGGTGAAGAGTTCATGTTCGCTGGTAAGCATGTTCTTGTCGTGTATGATGATCTTTCGAAACAAGCATCTGCATACCGTGAACTTTCCTTGCTACTTCGTCGTCCTCCAGGCCGTGAAGCATTCCCAGGGGATGTATTCTACTTGCACTCCCGTTTACTTGAGCGTGCAGCAAAATTGAACGACACTTTAGGTGCTGGATCAATCACTGCACTTCCGTTTGTTGAAACACAAGCAGGCGATATCTCTGCTTACATTCCAACAAACGTTATCTCCATCACGGATGGACAAATCTTCTTGCAATCCGATTTGTTCTTCTCGGGTGTTCGCCCTGCGATCAACGCTGGTCTTTCCGTATCCCGTGTTGGTGGATCTGCACAAATTAAAGCGATGAAAAAAGTTGCCGGTACATTGCGTTTGGACTTAGCTTCTTACCGTGAATTGGAAGCATTCTCTCAATTCGGTTCAGATCTGGATGCTGCAACACAAGCAAAACTTAACCGTGGTGCTCGTACAGTTGAAGTTCTTAAACAAGATCTAAACAAACCGATAAAAGTTGAAAAACAAGTCATGATTTTCTATGCTTTGACTAAAGGTCATTTAGATGATATTCCCGTTTCGGATATCCTTCGTTTTGAAGAAGAATACTATGTGTTCCTTGATCGTTCTCATCCGGAATTATTAGATCACATTCGCACAACTAAAGGTCTTCCTGAAGACGCTGCTGTCGTTGCTGCCATTAACGAGTTCAAAAAGAACTTCGTTATTTCTGAATAATAAGGTCTAACTAATTTTTAAAGGGTGGTGAGAATGAATGGCCTCTTTACGCGATATTAAGTCTCGGATTACTTCAACGAAAAAGACGAGTCAAATTACAAAAGCGATGCAGATGGTATCTGCTTCTAAAATGAACCGTGCCGAAGCTAATGCTAAAGCATATGTTCCATATATGGAAAAAATTCAAGAAGTGGTATCCAGTATTGCGAACGGAAGTACGGGTGCCTCTCATCCAATGCTTACTTCACGTCCAGTTAAGAAAACCGGATACTTGGTTATCACATCGGACCGTGGTTTGGCTGGGGCCTACAATAGTAGCATCCTTCGCCAAGTTCATAAGACCATTCTTGAACGCCATAAATCCAATGATGAGTTCGTCATTATCGCAATCGGAAGGGTTGGCCGTGATTTCTTTGTCAGCCGTAATATGCACGTAGAGCTTGAAGTTATTGGAGTTCCCGATCAGCCGTCTTTCGCTGACATTAGCTCCCTTGCTAAATCTACAGTGAATTTATATTTGAATGAGCTGTGTGATGAGCTTTATATGTACTATAACCATTATGTCAGCCCAATCCAGCAGGAAGTAACGGAAACGCAAATCCTTCCGTTATCTGACTTTGATACTTCCAATTCAACATTGACGACTTATGAATTTGAACCGAATGCAGAAGAAATTCTTGAGGTTTTACTGCCTCAGTATGCAGAAAGTTTGATTTATGGTGCTTTGTTAGATGGTAAAGCGAGTGAGCACTCTGCACGTATGACTGCAATGAAAAATGCAACAGATAATGCAAAAGAGTTGATTGACTCACTTTCATTACAATATAACCGTGCACGTCAGGCAGCGATCACTCAAGAAATCACCGAGATTGTCGGCGGTGCAGCTGCTTTAGAATAGAATCATTAAAGGGGCGGTCAGCCCGGACTAGGCTTGGCCGTTCCATAATATCGATACGATAGTCGTTATAAGCAACGTTAGGAGGGAAAACGATGAATATAGGACGCGTTACTCAAGTTATGGGTCCGGTTGTTGACGTGAGATTCGAAGACGGACAACTTCCTAAGATCTATAACGCGTTAAGAATCGAAAATACAGCGTCTGGTACAGGACTAACTCTTGAAGTGGCCCTTCAACTAGGTGATAATACAGTTCGTACTGTAGCAATGTCTTCCACTGATGGGTTAACCCGTGGTGCAGAGACTGTTGATACAGGAGCTCCAATTTCCGTGCCTGTAGGTGAAGTTACTCTAGGTCGCGTTTTCAACGTTTTAGGGGAAAACATTGACTTATTTGAACCACTTACAGCAGAGGTGCGTCGTGATCCGATTCACAGACAAGCACCAACTTTCGAGGAATTATCAACACAAGTTGAAATTCTTGAAACGGGTATTAAAGTAGTAGATTTACTTGCCCCTTATATCAAAGGTGGTAAAATCGGTCTCTTTGGTGGAGCCGGTGTTGGTAAAACTGTACTTATCCAAGAACTTATCAATAACATCGCACAAGAGCACGGCGGTATCTCCGTATTCGCTGGTGTAGGTGAGCGTACTCGTGAAGGTAATGACCTTTTCTACGAGATGACTGATTCCGGTGTTATCAAGAAAACAGCGATGGTATTCGGGCAAATGAATGAGCCACCTGGTGCACGTATGCGTGTTGCTTTAAGTGGTTTGACAATGGCTGAATATTTCCGTGACGAACAAGGACAAGACGTTCTTTTCTTCATCGATAACATCTTCCGTTTCACGCAAGCAGGTTCCGAGGTTTCTGCCCTACTAGGCCGTATGCCTTCTGCGGTAGGTTACCAACCAACCCTTGCAACGGAAATGGGTCAACTGCAAGAGCGTATCACTTCAACGAATAAAGGTTCCGTTACTTCCATTCAAGCGATTTATGTACCTGCCGATGACTATACGGATCCGGCTCCTGCTACTACTTTCGCTCACTTGGATGCAACAACTAACCTTGAGCGTAAACTTTCTGAAATGGGTATCTACCCTGCGGTTGATCCATTGGCGTCATCTTCACGTGCTCTTAGCCCTGAAATCGTTGGAGCTGAGCACTACAAAGTGGCTCGTCAAGTTCAATCGACTTTACAGAAATATAAAGAACTTCAAGATATCATTGCTATCTTGGGTATGGACGAGTTAAGCGAAAACGAAAAAGTAATCGTTGGCCGTGCTCGTAGAATTCAAAATTTCTTGTCACAAAACTTCCACGTGGCTGAACAATTCACTGGTCAAAAAGGATCTTACGTACCAGTTAAAGAAACAGTCCAAGGATTCAAAGATATCCTAGCTGGAAAATATGACTCCCTTCCTGAAGATGCGTTCCGTCTTGTTGGCCGCATCGAAGAAGTTATTGCTAAAGCAAAAGAAATGGCTTAATTAAAGGGACCTAGGAGGGAATGAAATGAAGACCATTAAAGTCAATGTTGTTACTCCCGATGGCCCAGTATATGATGCAGAAGTTGAAATGGTAAGCACTAAAGCTAAAAGCGGTGAGATGGGAATCATGGCTGGACACGTTCCAACCGTAGCCCCGCTTACCATTGGTGCTGTCCGTCTTAAGAATGGAAGCAACACAGACTATGTAGCTGTAAATGGTGGCTTCTTGGAAGTCCGCCCTGATGTGGTAACCATTTTGGCTCAATCTGCTGAAAGAGCTGAAACTATCGATCTTACACGTGCTCAAGCAGCAAAGGCACGTGCAGAACAAAGATTGCAAAATAATGATGGATCGAATGATGTTAAAAGAGCTGATCTAGCGCTTAAACGTGCAATCAACCGAATCCAAATTGCAGAAATGCGATAACATATATGGTGAAAGCACCTGATCGAACCAACCGGTTCAATCAGGTGTTTTTTTCTTTCTTGTCATGGAAGGTCGTAATAGGCAAAAATCTGTTGAAATACCTCGAATGATGGAACAAACTTTTTACCATATAAATCCTCCACTCGTCGACATCTGATAGTCATGATGGTATAATGTATACGCTTACATTTTTACTTCCATCCCCCTCTCGCCACGTTGCTTCTAAAAGATTGCTACCCTGCATAAATATTTAAAACGGCATCCAACAAAAAAGAAGACAAGCAAATTGAACATGTACCCATTAACTTTTGAATGATCCATAAAAGGGAGATGAATATGGGACAGCTGCATTTGTACCAAAATAATTACTTAATCGTATTTGTTTTTCTTTGTCTCGGGATATTATTACCTGTTATTGCACTGTTTCTTGGCAAGCTGCTTAGGCCTTATAAACCGACGGATATGAAATATACGACGTATGAAAGCGGTATCGATCCTTTTTCGGATTCAAGGGTCCAATTCAATGTTCGATACTATTTATTCGGATTGATGTTCGTCATTTTTGATGTAGAGACGGTCTTTCTCTACCCGTGGGCAGTGGCCTATGATGAGCTAGGATTGTTTGCGCTTATTGAAATGCTATTTTTCGTCATCATACTGATGCTAGGACTAATCTACGCTTGGAAAAAGAAGGTGTTGAAATGGAATTGAAATTAGACGACCTCACCCCTGCCGAAATGGAAGAGATGCGCCAAAGCATTTTCTTATCAACGCTTGAACAAATTAAAGGCTGGGCTAGAAGCAACTCCCTCTGGCCAATGACATTCGGTTTAGCATGCTGTGCAATCGAAATGATGGGTGTAGGCTCCTCACATTACGATTTGGATCGTTTCGGTTCTTTTTTCAGGACGTCGCCCCGGCAATCTGATGTCATGATCGTATCAGGTACGGTAACGAAAAAAATGGCACCAATCATAAGTAGATTATATGACCAAATGCCAGAACCTAAATGGGTCATTGCCATGGGCTCCTGCGCAACGGCAGGGG
>NZ_PHNG01000561.1:0-1205 GCF_002803435.1 Bacillus sp. mrc49
TATGGAAGTTTTAGAGGAATTTAAATCAGTTCGTGAAGCCGGGAGAAAATGCTTCTTTTCTTACCAAACTGTTTTGGATCGCTGTAATAAAAAAAGCATACCGAGGGATGGTGATGTTTTCATGTTTGCTGATGAGTATGAATCACTGGAATCTGATTTATCGATTGCTGAGTAACAATATTGCAAGTTAAGGAGTGAGAAGGATGAGAACACAATCTGAATTCGCAAATCACCTTAAACATTGCATCCAGGAAGAACACAGTATTCATTTAAGCGATAAGGCCATCAGGGATATTCGCAATACGATTGATGGTGCATACTCAGCTGCCATAAAAGGAGCCGTTCAAAAGCAAAAGGCGGCAGAAAACAGGTATTACGAACAAAAAAATATTACTGAAATGCTGATTAATAAAATGGTGAAATACTTCAACAGTAGACACAAACTGTGAAGGAAGGTGACCAGCATTATTAAAGTGGAAGTCATTAAGAAAACTTATGTACGTTGTCAGTCTTGTTATTCAAATGAAAATATCCTTGATATATCAATAGGTTTAGTTGAAGAACAGACTTCTACCGTTAGGCTTTGTCCAGGATGTGTAATGGATTTACATGAAAAGTCTATAAATGCACAGTCCGAATAAACGGTGAAGTAAAAAATGAAAGGTTGATGAAAATGAAAAAGAAGATGGCGTTGTTTGTTTTAGGGATTACGTCAATTGTATCTTTGGTAGGTTGTACGACCGAAGCAGATACGGTTTCAGAGAATCTATCAAAGTCAGCAGATTCTTTTGAAGTACAGAGAAGAGTAGTATTTTTCAATGGAATAACAGACAAATACCTTCTTACGGTTGAAGGGCTATGTGCACTTAATACGGATAGTGGTAAGAAGCTAACTGTCACTTGCAAAGTTGGAAAAGATCAATACAAGAAGCATTACCTTGGCTTGAGTGACAACGTAAGCTACTTTGTAGAACAAACAGATGCGAAGTACGAAGATGCATACCATTATAAAGTGTTATTTAGGCCAGAAGAAATCATTCCAGACATTGACTTACAGACAAGTAAATAAAGTATGTCGCGAATAAACAGGGAAGGAGCCCACTCATGAAAGAACTAGCCGAGCTTCGTCGAATTGTGGACGGCCAAAAGACAGTTTCAACAAAACGTTTAAAACCTTTGCTGGATGAGATTCAAAGTTCCTATAT
>NZ_PHNG01000562.1:0-1201 GCF_002803435.1 Bacillus sp. mrc49
CTGACAACGTACATAAGTTTTCTTAATGACTTCCACTTTAATAATGCTGGTCACCTTCCTTCACAGTTTGTGTCTACTGTTGAAGTATTTCACCATTTTATTAATCAGCATTTCAGTAATATTTTTTTGTTCGTAATACCTGTTTTCTGCCGCCTTTTGCTTTTGAACGGCTCCTTTTATGGCAGCTGAGTATGCACCATCAATCGTATTGCGAATATCCCTGATGGCCTTATCGCTTAAATGAATACTGTGTTCTTCCTGGATGCAATGTTTAAGGTGATTTGCGAATTCAGATTGTGTTCTCATCCTTCTCACTCCTTAACTTGCAATATTGTTACTCAGCAATCGATAAATCAGATTCCAGTGATTCATACTCATCAGCAAACATGAAAACATCACCATCCCTCGGTATGCTTTTTTTATTACAGCGATCCAAAACAGTTTGGTAAGAAAAGAAGCATTTTCTCCCGGCTTCACGAACTGATTTAAATTCCTCTAAAACTTCCATAGTATCTTTATCAATCCTTACTACAGGTTTGCTTGTAGACCTAAATCCTGTCTTTTTACCAAGTTTTTCTTTGGTGATGTATTCAAGATTCACAAAAAAATTATCAGTCTTAATTAAATTCTTATGATGCAATACTTCGCCTGGCTTAGGATTGCCCACAAAATGGTAAGCAACCAAATGTGAAGCTTTGTATTTCTTAACCTTGTTTTTAAACTGCACCTTTATAAATAGGTCCCCACTACGTTTATGGAGATAAGGAAGCAAAAACTTTTCTGAACTCTTATATAAGCGTTTGAAACGGCCATAATTAGAAACTAAAAATTTATCGCCTGACCCTTCTACGGCCTTCCAAACTTCATTGTGGTATTTTTCCTTTACGTACCATTCTTTACGTTGCTTCAGAGTTGTTTTTTCATCTGCTAAATAACAATTGATCTTCGATAGTTTCATTTTTTTAGATTTATGAGTGGATAAACTGGAATAGGATTTACCGGTCAATAATTCCAAGTCTTTATAATTTGTTTCAGTTAAAATATTGGTTCTTGGATCATATAAGTAAAGCAAAGGAATCCCTCCTTTTATTCAACGATTCTTCTTAGCTTCGCGATCCAGGGAGAAGAAAAATCCTCTACCTGAAATCGCTTTTGTTCAAAAGAATAAATATTAAGAACTTCAGATTGTGGACTTTCCTGT
>NZ_PHNG01000563.1:0-1140 GCF_002803435.1 Bacillus sp. mrc49
TCACACTCATGGAAAAATCCCCCTCTATCCATTTGCCTTCATTTTACCGAAGTTTCAAACCGGCAGCTTTTTTCCTGAAGCGGACTTCAAATCCGCATTGTATTTTGCCCTTTTCAGGAATTGCCCTTTTCCTGCCTCACCTACAAACTGTTTATTTTTAATCACAAACTCCCCTCTGGAAAGGACCGATACTGGTTCTCCAGTAATCTCCATGCCTTCAAAGGCATTATAATCCACCGCCATATGATGTGTATCGACGGATAGCGTCCTTTCCGCCTCCGGATCAAAAATGACGATATCGGCATCCGACCCTACAGCAATCGTCCCCTTTTTCGGGAATAATCCAAAAAGCTTGGCCGCACGTGTAGAAGTCACGTCGACGAATTGATTCAAGGTGATGCGCCCTTTCTTGACCCCTTCGGAAAAAACGATGCTCATGCGGTCTTCAATCGTGGGGCCGCCATTCGGTATTTTCGTAAAATCATCTCTTCCTAAATCCTTCTGACCTTTGAAATCGAAGGAGCATTGATCGGAACCTACCGTTTGCAGCTGACCCATTTTCAAGGCATTCCATAGCACTTCCTGATTCTTCTTCTCCCTTAACGGTGGTGACCACACATATTTCGATCCCTCGAAATGGGGCTTTTCAAGATAAGACTGGTCCAAAACCAAGTATTGCGGACAAGTCTCGCCCCAAATATCAACCCCTTTATTTCTTGCCTCGGTGATCTTTTCTACCGCATCTGCACAAGTGACATGAACGACATAGAGCTGCCCGTTCGCCATCTCCGTCAATTTTGCGGCCCGCCCAGTAGCTTCCCCCTCAAGCTCGGGAGGCCTTGTTAGCGCATGGTAGATTGGATCCGTGTTTCCTTTTTCAAGCGCCTGCTTCGTAAGATAATCGATGACATCGCCATTTTCAGCATGAACCATGACAAGCGCACCAAGCTCTTTCGCCTGCAGTAAAGTGCGGTATAGCGTGGCATCATCGGCTTGAAAAACATTCTTGTACGCCATGAAGACCTTGAACGAGGAAATCCCTTCATCCGCGATGATCCCCGGCAATTCCGCAAGAACCTCATCATTGATCTCGCTGATCATTAGATGGAACCCATAATCTATCGCGGCCTTTCCATTGGC
>NZ_PHNG01000564.1:0-1106 GCF_002803435.1 Bacillus sp. mrc49
TTATTCGAACTACACAATAACGAATTCTTTTGCAATACGTTCATTTGCTAAATCCCAATATTTTTCTTCGATTTCGAATCCTATAAACCTTCGATTTGTTCGAATTGCTGCAACTGGAGTGGTTCCACTTCCCACACAACTATCCAAGATAACTTCACCCTCATTTGAATAAGTCAGTATCATATCTTTAACAAGGTCCAAAGGCTTTTGAGTGGGATGTAAATTTAATTTTTGCTTATCCGAAGGATATGTTAATACACTCCTTGGGTATCGATCAGTAGCTCCACCGCCAGAGACCTCTTTTGTTGCTTGCCTGTATATCTCACCTTTATTTTGAGTTTCTAAATACTTGGTGTAGCTGTTTACAGGTTTATGTCCAGTTGTCTTTTGAGGGTTATAGGTTGGAAGCTTTTTATAAAACACCAATATATTTTCGTGTGCTTTTAACGGCATTTTCTTTGCGTTAAAATGACCTGTTGCTGCAGTCTTTTCCCAAATCCACTCATAACGAAGTAATTTCAAGTTACTTGCTCCTAAAACCTTGTCAAAAGGAGTTTGTGCGAATAGGAGAATAGCGCCGCTATCTTTAATAATTCTTTCGTATTGCTGCCATAGAGCGTTTAAGGGAATCACTGAATCCCATTTGCAATTAGTTGTTCCATAAGGTAAATCAGTGAAGATCATATCGATTGATTTATCAGGAATCATCTCCATTCCAACTAAACAATCCATCTTGAATATCTTATTTAACTCCATAACCACCCCTCCTTTACATCACTGTTTGTGTCCACTAACCCTTAGTAATGGCAAGATTCAAGTTCAAGGCCAGTTTATAAAATGCTTTCCAACGTATCTTTGAATACTTCTTTTCGGAAATTGGAGGCTGAAATTTAAAACAATACACATTGTAATCGGACAAGTATTCCGCATCCTCAGACATATACCTTTCTTCGATAAGAAACCGTTCCATATTCGGCAGCCTTCGAACGGCCCATTCCACACGCTTGCAATAATCTCTTCTATAACGCTGCTGATCTGCATTATAGATAGCAATGGAGCCAGTTTGATCACTCGTCATATTAGTTGGACCATGAAATCTTTCCTCA
>NZ_PHNG01000565.1:0-6737 GCF_002803435.1 Bacillus sp. mrc49
CAACCCACTAAAACCGATTTATACCCATTACTGCTAGTTACTTTACCTATTACAATTTCCTCCTGAGACGCCCCTGTATCTTTAAAATCCTCAAATTCATCGGAGACGGCTTTTGAAACCTCTTTTGCCCCAGCGATTAAGGCTTTATTGGTCACTCTGCTTAAAGCCTGTTCTGACAATTGATTCTGCAGGTTTTTATAGATGTCCTCAAACCCCTTAAATTCCACACTCATGTGATCACCGCCAAAAGAACAGTAATAAAATCGTTATTGGTTAAGTCTGGGCGAACATCAATCACGTTAAAACGAATGTATTGACGCTGACCATCTATAATTTTTGAAAAGCGATCATCCTCTAACTCTGCGTAGTGTTCAGTGTCGGGAAAATACTCACCGATTGAATCGCGAATATTAATAGTTACGGCATTTTTCGTATTCATAAATTTTAGCTGCTGTTGTTCCCTGCCAGAATTGAGAATTTCGATATCTTTCATGCTTGCGCTGTACACTTCAGCAAAACACTCATATACCTGGACCACTGCTCCTTCTCCTGGTTCTGGGCCATCGTTTGGAGTGTATTGGTAAAAGGAAACTGGCGTCCTTAACTCACCGCTGCCAATTTTGTTTGGATTAAACTTTGGTTTCATCAGGATCCCCCTCGTATAAATCCAGAGCTAACCCTGTTATTTCACTAGCAAAGTTTTCATCAAAATACTCTACGGCATCATTATACGAATACCGAGCACGCTCAAAGACAAGTTCTTTTCCGCCTTCATGCTTTTCAATATCAAACACTCCACACTTTCTTTTTATGGCAGCATATGAAAAGGACAACACCTTTTTAAGATTGTCGTCCTCTTTCGTGTGTGAAATTTTCATACGTCCTTTGAACTCCAATAGCAATTCGTATGTGATTTCCAATCAAATCACCTACTTGTCATCTTCATTTTCTTCTACCCTACTTAAGTAAGAATCATCGAGATTTTGTTCAACCTCTTTGGCCCGTTTTACTGTCATTTCAATTTCCTGATGAGGTTCATAAACCTCATTGGTATGGATATCCTTGAATGTTTTTAACACTTTATATTTTGCCATCAAAATCACCCTTCCGGAGTATTAATAGATAATGTATAAATTGCTGATACTTTATTATCATCTGCTTTTCCAAAAGCGAATTGTTTGGCTGTGTAAAGATAGCAATCTTCCAAAGCAAGCGTTTGATCAAATTTGTTAATTTGTACGCCACCCGCTGTATAAGCATCATACCGGTTGTTTACAAAAGCGATGACCTCACCGGATTCAACAAATTCAGATTCTACAATACGTAAATTAAACGGTAGGGCCGTCACATACGTTCCATTTGCATTCAAGAAAGTATATTGAGCTTTTACTCCCCAGGAGTCGATAGGGTTAACAAGTAAAACAACTTTCCCCCCGATTTTTACAGATTTCCCATTTGCTTTAGTGGAAAGGTAACTCATGACTTCCGATAGTTCCTTTACTGTTGTTTTTGAATCAGCAAATGTAAGGGTACCGGTAACAGCTTTTTTGGCGTGACCAGTTGTTTGGCTTACCGCTGCGTCTAAATCCCGAATTAAACCAATTGGCTGATCTTTAACAGGACCTACGCCATTGATAAATCCATTTTCCAAGGCAACTGCAAAAGTTTCGGAGATTTGTGTACGAACATAAGACTCAATCCAAGCCGGCCCGAATATGTCTAAATCTTTAGGAAGCACAACGAATGCCGTCAATTTAGATTGTGTGACTTTTTCTTCACTAAATGCTGTTTCAAGTTGTCCCTTGATTTCACCAAAGACCTTACCCCATACAGCAGCACCTGAAGGATCGGACTTAATAATGCGAGTTACAAGGCCTTTTTTCTGCAGATTAATTTCAGACAAGAATGGATGATCTGATGTTAAATCTTCAAAAATACGGTCAACCGTCGTTTCCGGCAAAATAATATCGTCTGTAAACCCGTCCGATTGCACGACATCATTGAAAAATTTAGTTTCCTCGGATGTTAGAACATTTACACCACGAGCCGCTAAGATCGTTTGATCTGCATTTTGCGTTTGGACAGCTTGGGTAATTTGTGTTGTTAAGGAATTTACGAGCTCATCTTGCATGGTGTTCCAAACTGCTTCGATTTGCTCGGGAGTTGAGCTCTCATTCTTCACCACTTGTGCATATGCTTTTTTAGCCTCATCATAGGCTTTTGTATGATTATTTAATTTCATGACCATTCTTTTTTCCTCCTGTATTTTCGATTAAAAAATGAACCCTTTACGTTTTGTCATAACTGGCTCAGGCGCAGTTGGGACAGATGGAAGAGGTTCATTATTTTGTTTATTATTTTGTTTTAAATTGTTGGTAACAGTATTAATGATTTCTTGTAATTGTTCGTCCGTAATGCCTTCTTTTGATTCTTCTTTCGGTTCATATTCCACTTTGTCAGCGAAGCCATCCTTAACAGCCTGCTCGGCCGTCATCCAGGTTTCAGCCTCAATTAACTTTGCAATTTCCTCACGGCTATTACCTGTTTTTTGTTGATAGATGGATATGATCGATTCATCATATGTCTCAAGGGCATTAAGAGTTTTCTTGATGTCTTGTTTAGTCCCATATGCAAAGGTTGCTGCTTCATGAATCATCATTCTTGATCCAGTTCGCATAATCACCTCATCCGCCCCCATCGCAATTATCGATGCAGCCGATGCGGCCAACGATGTCACCTCCACAACGATATGTTTATCCAGGTCTTTTAAGTAATTGTAGATTTCCACTCCTTGATCAGCATCGCCACCACCGCTATTTAACTTAATTCGCACTGTGGGTGCCGTAATTTCAGCCAATGCATTACGAACATCTTGTGCACTAGTAGCCGTATAAAACCAACCACTTTTGCCAATGGCACCTGAAATAATCATTTCATGTTCTTCTCCATTGGTTTGATTCAAAAACTTATAAGGGATTGCTTGAATTTTTTTCGTCATTTAGTCTCACCTCCTTCCACAGTACCTGCAGCCTGATAGTTTTTAGTAATAACAAATTCATCTAATTCAGGATTGTCTGATCGTTCTTTACCAAACAACTCCCTCACCTCATTCCTGGTAAACGCTCCAGAGGCCACTAACTTATCAACAGCCTCGGCATTTTCTATAAGATCCTTCTCGGTTAACCCGTAAACATCAATCCGCTTTCCTTTCAGGAAATCTTCTCTTGTAAATATTTTTGCATTTAATTCATCCTGTATTTTTTTGACGATTGGATTATTAGAGAACCTAACATACGCCTTAATAGCAGTTTCATAATCAGATAATTCACCATGAATTAAGGCAATTGGAATCCCTAACAGATTGGCTACATCATCAATAACAGACCGTTTTAATTTGGTTAATTCTTCAATGGATTGCCCTTTCACATCGCCTTTTGATACTTCGTTGTATTCAAAACCTTTCAACATTGGAACAAGGGCAATGGAATTTACCTTAAATGATTTAAACAACTTATCAATGAAATTTTGCAGCTTATTTGTATTCTTTTCATCAAGGGCCTGGCTTGATTCTACAGAAACTGTCCCACGAATCTGATTGTTCCTCATGCTAATTTCAATCATTCTACTAAATAAATCAGCATAATCATCAAACATTCCTTCCATGAATTTTGAAAGTTTCTCATTGTTATAAGTAAGATAAATAACCTCGTCCATTTGGAATGATCGTTTGAACGTATACCCCTTAACGGTTACGTCTTTGAATATGTCTGCATACACAGCGTATTCTTCCCTGACAAAATCGTCAGCAATTAGCAAATTATTATCATCCGTCAAAACAACCAGCACTTCATTTTCATCAATCAATTTGTAGATGAAACTTTGCCAAAAATCCGCAGCACTTTGATCTGTATTTGGCCGCACATTTAAAAGATAATGCCAATCATTATACTGGCGCTTGTTCTCCACCATAACTCGGAAGTCCGATTGGCTTATGGTCCGGCCGATGAAGTTGATGCAGATTTCCAAAGCCATCTTTTTTAAATAGGCCCGATGACTGGTTTCATCAATTAAATCCAAATCAAACAGGGATTCTAATTCGCTATTTCTTCTTAAAACGCTACTTAACCAACCCATTTTACATTTTCACCCCCTCCCTAAAAATTGAGTGCTTCTAAAGCATCTAAAGCATCTGAAACATCGTAATCCTTTAAATCTCTAGATCCCCAAACACCGTATAAAAACATCATAAATCCATCCGTTTTTCGTTTTACCGCCTCTTTTTTGCGATATAACTTATTACCTTTTGGATCGATAACAACCAATACATTGTTTGTATACCATCGCATTACCGGATTATCTCCGAAAATAACATTACTGTTATCAAATGCTAATTCAATTTTTGGTGCTAACAACGCGCTAGCTGCATCTGGATTACGTATTGGGTCTACCTCAAATCCTGCTGCTTCGAAAAGAGGCCTCAAAATCTCCATTCTAAAATTATCACCGACAATTTTAATGATGTTCCAACCTTCGTTCCGTTTATCCACAAACCATTTCACAATGATGTGTGGATCCATCGAATCCTTATGAAGAACGGTTAAAAACCCTTTATCTTCCCATTTTTTAATAGGTGCGAATTTACGGTGATCTTTTTTGTTATTTCCTTCTGCCTTATTGCCGCTATACGCATAATGCTTATCCGCAAAAGGTTTACATAAAAAAGAATGGGTTAACTCTGGCGGCAAGATAAATCTATCCCCTTCCGTAAACAACAAACCAGTTGCCACAAAGTCCCTTATTGATGCATAGTCGACACAACCAATACATTCGCGCCGCCTTAATTTCTCCAAATCGTATTCTTGATTTGTTGCTTCGATTTTCTCCCAGGATGTTACTGACTTTTCTAAATCAACCTTAGGCAAATTCATACGCTTCGTAATAAAGTTTTCATAACCCGATGAATCACTTTGGAGTTTGCGATATTGTTTCAAAACTTTTTTGTACAGCGTTTTGGCGTAACTAGACAATGGGGGATGAAACATAGGATTGGCCTTTTGCCATTTAGTCACATCGTGCATTTCATCTTCATCATCAAGGCAGCACATGAATGGGAATAATGAATCCTCTTTTACCGAAACTTCACGTTTTAAAATACTTAATGCGCGTTCTTTTAATCGATCAATAAAGCCATCGCGGACAAAACCATCTGTACCTATAAAAAATTCCCGGCTGTCTTCAACTTTACCAAGACCTCCCGAGAATACATCGACTACATCATTATTTTCATATTCATGCACTTCATCATAAACCACACAACCATCACGCAAACCATCCTTTGTACTGGCATTGGACGTATGAAACTGAAAAATTGATTTTGTATCAACTGATTCAATAACAGCTTTTTGATGCTTGAAATACGACTTCAAATCATCATTCATATCTATTGCATTGTAGACTTCTGTAAAGGAGGTCTTTGCTTGTTTCTCACTGTTGGCAACGATTGATACATTATAAAAATCAATTCCATGAAGCTCGCTAATGAAGTAATTTACAAGTGCTGATACAAAACCATTTTTACCAGCTCCACGTGCCATGTAAATAAAAAATTCGTCAAACACTAAGTCATCTGAATCCTTATAACGCATGAAAATAAAACATGTAATAAATTTTTGAAATGGCTCTAAAGGGAAATACCATTTATCAGCAAACTGGATAAAGTTTTCTATGTGTTCACTATCAAAATAAACATCCTTCATTGTCAGGATGTCTGCTTCAAGCCACTCTATAAGCATGATTCGTTCTTTGTTTAAAATGGTGTCGCCGTTACGCCACATCGAAATATATTCTTCTACGTAGTTATAAGTTATCAAATTAAACTACCACGCTTTGGTTTGCCTTCCACAGGTGTTGATGCTGGGGCAGGGGTTGCCTTTAATTTAAACTTAATCGATTTTTCTAGCGCAATCTTTTGAGCGTTAATTTTCATTTTTTCATTCATACTCGGATGGCTTTTGATAAATTTTTGTTTTCCGTTTTCAATCGTAATACTAATCCCATCACGATCAATTACTGTATCACACTCGGCATCTAATTCATGCAGTCGAATTAAATCATTTACCTTCTTTACTTCCAGTAGATCATCAGTATCGATACGTGCTAATAATTGATTTTTTAGTTTTTCAAAGTTCATTCTCTCCATACTACCCCTCCCCCCAACACCCCTAATGTGAAAGGCTATTTTTCAAATATTTTCAGACAGTTGGGCCCCTCCCCGGTCCCCGGGTTTCAAAAAAATAGTGAAACTTTTGACCGGGGGGTATCTCAGTTAATTATTCTTCGAAATTATACCGTTCCTTGAATAGCCGTTTCATTCGATTCAGATTGAACTCATCTAATCCAAACGATTCTGCCTCTCCGAGAGATAAAACAACAAAATGTTTGTCCGTGTAATAATCATCTAGCGAGAAGAAATGAACCTGCTGCACATCATTGTAGGTAAAGATCTCATTCTTCTTTGCATCGAAACAGAATAGATATTCCTTTCCTTCTTCAAAGCATTGATCAGCAGAGCCATCTTCATTTCTCCCGTAAATAACAACAGGCGTTATACACTTTAACTTTGCTAACTTCACCACTTCTCATCATCCCATTTCTTTTTGTTAGTCTGGCCAAACACACGATCATGCATCTTGTTATGACATTGAAGGCATAACGTTTCAAGGTTATCCAATACCAAA
>NZ_PHNG01000566.1:0-888 GCF_002803435.1 Bacillus sp. mrc49
CGTCTCTTTGCCAAAAGATCCTGGAATGGATAATCATCAAATGCTTGAAGGTGTTAAGAAAGGAAAACTAAAGTCGCTGTATTTATTCGGTGAAGACATGGCATTTGTGGATTCCAACGTGAATTTTGTTGATACTATGCTCGAAGATCTGGAGTTTTTTGTTGTCCAGGATTTATTTTTCAGTAAAACGGCGCAATTCGCTGATGTTATTTTGCCTGCAGCTCCGAGTCTGGAAAAGGACGGTACATTCGTTAATACAGAGCGCCGAATTCAGAGGTTTTATCAAGTGCTTGAGCCACTTGGAGACTCTAAGCCGGATTGGCTCATATTCCAAGAGCTTGCTAATCATCTAGGAGCGAATTGGACTTACCAGCATCCGAGCGAGATCATGGATGAAGCAGCGAGTCTTGCTGGTTATTTTGCCGGGGTGAGCTATGAAAGACTGGAAGGGTTCAATAGTCAAATCTGGCCGGTTGCGAAAGATGGTACGGATACGCCGATCCTTTTCGAAGAAGGGTTCGCGTTTGAAGATGGTAAGGCACGGCTCATTCCGCTTGAATGGACTCCTCCTTTTGAAGCCGGTGCTGAATATGATTTACATTTAAATAATGGCCGACTGTTGGAGCATTTCCATGAAGGGAATATGACGTACAAGTCAGAGGGACTGACACATAAGGTTCCCCACCCATGGCTTGAGGTATCACTGGAGCTTGCTCGGGAACGTGGAATCGAGGATGGCTCTCTCGTTCGTTTAACCTCACCTTATGGTCACGTAAAGGTAAGAGCGATAGTCACAGAACGTGTAACAGGGAACGAATTATACTTAACGATGAATACACGAGAAGATGAGGAAGCGGTTAACCGTCTGACAAGCAGTTATCATGATAC
>NZ_PHNG01000567.1:0-1114 GCF_002803435.1 Bacillus sp. mrc49
CTTCATCCGTGAAATCGAATAAAAAAGGGGAAAAAGAAAGTGATGAAATCGTAACGAAATCGGAATTATCCAATCAAAAATCGATCTCATCGAACTTCTAATGATTAAATAGCTGAAGAAACGACTCAGCTTCAAAGCTGCAGGCAAACTCGTTAATTGGAGTTTGCCTGCAGCTTTTTCGAGTTCTGATCGTTTGGCACTCGCTTATCCAGGGGCGGGTCCGTTGAGCCTCCGCGAACCCGCAGCGGCTGCATGGTCGCAGATCTAAATAATCGCTTCTGCCAACAGTCATTTGATGGCCATGTGAACGTGGCTGTGACCGAATAAGGAATGATAAAAAATAAAAAAAGGTTTCGGGATGCTGCTAGCATTCCGAAACCTTCAGGGCCTTATTCAGACTCCGTTAATTCATTCGTTATATCGTGGTCTTTTTTCACTTCAGCCAACCAAGCGGGATATTCCTCCTGCAATCGCTCAGTGATAAGCGTTTCTTTAATCGCATCTTTGCTATCTTCCAGATTCGCTTTTTTCGCTTCCTTCTTTCCAGTGACTTTAATGATATGGTAGCCATATTCGGTTTTGACCGGTTCACTGACCTTGTCCACATCAAGATCGAAGGCAACATCCTCAAATTCGCCGACCATATCACCTTTTCCAAAATACCCTAAGCTGCCGCCTTTACTCGCCGTTTGCGTATCGGTAGAATACTCGGCGGCCAGTTTGGCAAAGTCGCCGCCATCCGCAAGTTCTTTTGCAACTTTTTTAGCCGTTTTTTCGTCTTCGACTAAAATATGGCTAGCCTCGACTTGCTCCGCTTGTGTAAAGGTATCTTTA
The DNA here is from genome assembly GCF_002803435.1 of Bacillus sp. mrc49. NCBI lineage: Bacteria > Bacillati > Bacillota > Bacilli > Caryophanales > Bacillaceae > Bacillus > Bacillus sp. mrc49. The sequence continues at coordinate 835 of NZ_PHNG01000567.1, forward strand.
TTGTCTTCGAAATAGGTGCTGATTTCATCATCTGTCACGGTAATTCGCGGTTCGACCAGCTTTCTCGTTTGCAGATAAACAACGATATCCTTTTTCAAGGCGTCCATGGAAGATCCGCTTGCTTCCAATTGCTCTTTGAACGCTGCCTCATCGCCATAGGATGCAACCATGTTATCGATTTCCTTCTGGATCTCTGCATCCTTTATTTTTATTCCCGCTTTTTTCGCTTCCAATTCGATCAACTTATTCGTGATCAAAAGGTCTAATGTATCTGCTCCAT
>NZ_PHNG01000568.1:0-6345 GCF_002803435.1 Bacillus sp. mrc49
CTGCTTCGCTGCTTGAATTACTTGGAGAAGAAAGACAGCGGGCAAATCCTCATTGAGGGGACCGAGGTCAAGCCAGGCACCCATGATATCAATGAAATCCGCGCGAAGGTAGGAATGGTCTTCCAGCATTTTCATCTCTTCCCGCATATGACGGTCCTTGAAAACGTCATTGAAGCACCCACTCATGTTAAAAAGGTGCCTAAGGCCCAGGCGATTGAAGAAGCAAAGGCATTGCTTGCCAAAGTCGGCTTATCAGATAAAGCCGATGTTTATCCCAGCAAACTCTCAGGCGGGCAGAAACAACGTGTTGCCATCGCCCGTGCCCTTGCCATGAAGCCTGATATCCTGCTTTTTGATGAGCCTACCTCCGCCCTCGATCCCGAGCTGGTCGGCGAGGTTCTAACTACGATGAAGGAGCTTGCCCTGGAAGGCATGACGATGGTGGTCGTAACGCATGAAATGAGCTTTGCCCGTGATGTTGGCGACTGGATCGTTTTCATGCATGATGGCCGGGTTGTCGAAAGCGGCCCGCCAAAAGATTTCTTCACAAACCCAAAAGAAGAGCGGACAAAGGAATTCCTGCAAACGACAGTCTTTTGATTTGGCAGGGAGAATTCGTCCTTCATGGCCAATATTCCGGCCCAGGATGGGAGAATTCGTCCTTCACCACCGGTATTCCGGCCAAGACCGGGAATAATTCGTCCTTCTACACCGATTTTCCGGCCTGAAGCCAGGACATCATTATAAGCAATACAGGCGTAAGTTCCTGTATTGCTTATTTTATTTGCCAGGTAAAGATCATACTCGACCCATAAAATGAACGATTCAAGGATATTTTCTTTTTGGAGGCAAAAACTATATACTTGATGAATGGTTTAAGAATGCGCCTCCAAACCTTGTTCCCGGCTCGAACATGGAAAAATATCTGTATTTATGGTATATATACAGGTAAAAGTAAAAGAAGTATATAAATGAAAGAGGTCGAATTCAGTTGGAAAATAACGCTTCGAATTTTATTAAAACGATCATAAAAGATGATCTGGAGACCGGAAAACATGATCATATCATCACACGCTTCCCTCCTGAGCCAAATGGATATTTGCATATCGGGCACGCCAAATCAATCATTTTGAATTTTGGGGTGGCCGATGATTTCAACGGCAAAACGAACCTGCGCTTCGATGATACGAATCCGCTGAAGGAAGATATCGAGTATGTCAATTCCATCAAGGAAGACGTAAAATGGCTTGGTTACGATTGGGATAATCTTTTCTTCGCTTCCGACTATTTCGATGAAATGTTCAAACGAGCTGTGCTGCTCATCAATAAAGGACTGGCATACGTGGACGACCTTAATGCCGATCAAATCCGGGAATATCGCGGATCGCTGACAGAGCCTGGAAAAGACAGCCCTTACCGCAATCGTACGGTTGAGGAAAACCTTGAACTATTCGAAAAGATGCGCAACGGTGAGTTCGAAAACGGTGAAAAGGTGCTGCGTGCCAAAATCGATATGAGCTCGCCGAACATCAATTTGCGCGATCCGGTTATATACCGCATTTCCCATACCGAGCACCATAATACCGGCGATAAGTGGTGCATCTATCCGATGTATGCCTTTGCCCACCCAATAGAAGATGCGATCGAAGGAGTCACACACTCGATTTGTACTCTTGAGTTCGAGGATCAACGTCCGCTTTATGACTGGATCGTCGAAAATTGTGAAATGGAAAGTAAACCGCAGCAATATGAATTTGGCCGCCTTAATCTGACCAATACCGTAATGAGCAAGCGAAAACTGAAACAACTGGTCGACGAACGCTTCGTGGACGGCTGGGACGATCCCCGGATGCCAACCATCTCAGGCTTGCGCAGGCGCGGGTATACCCCTGAAGCCATTCGTGCATTCTGCCAAGAGATTGGCGTCGCGAAAACAAGCGGTGTCGTGGACTCCCAAATGCTCGATCATTTCGTACGGGAGGATTTAAAGCTGAAGGCCCCACGGACGATGGCTGTGTTGAACCCGCTTAAGGTGGTCATCACCAATTATCCGGAAGGCGAGGTTGAATGGCTGGATGCTGAAATCAATCCGGAAGTTCCGGAAATGGGCATGCGCAAAATCCCATTCTCTCGTGAAATCTATATCGAACAAGACGATTTCATGGAAAATCCGCCAAAAAAATATTTCCGTCTTTTCCCGGGCAATGAAGTCCGTTTAAAGCACGCTTATTTCATTAAATGTGAAGAAGTGATAAAAGACGACAACGACAACGTCATTGAGCTTCGCTGCACGTATGACGTGGAAACGAAAAGCGGATCAGGCTTCACTGGACGCAAGGTAAAAGGGACATTGCACTGGGTCGAGGCTTCACAAGCGATTTCAGCGGAATTCCGCAATTACCAACCGTTGATCTTGGATTCCGCAGCGGAAGATGAAGAAGAAAAATCATTCTTGGAGCGGGTTAATCCGGATTCGATTGAAATTTTACAAGGATTCGTCGAACCCAATATGAAAGACGTACAGCCTCAGGATAAATTCCAATTCTTCAGGCATGGCTATTATAATGTCGATACCAAGCTTACGAAAGCCGATCGCTTGGTGTTCAACCAAATCGTCGGATTGAAAAGTTCATTCAAGCTGTAATCAAAAAAGAGAACCAGGCCCCCGTGGGCACTGGTTCTTTGCTTATTTTCAAGCGTATAGTTTGACCCCTTGCTTGGAAAGGGCCTGCTTTAACGTGCTATAGGTCGAGACCTGGCTGAAATCGAGGCCGAGCTGAATCGACGTCTGGGCTACCTCCGGACGTATTCCGGAAATGGTCGATTGTATGCCCAATAATTTAAGGGTGCTTATCAATTCAAAGACTTGTTGGGCGACCATCGTATCCAAGAGTGTGACCCCCGATAAATCGATGAACAGATGAGAAATATTTTTGCTGATGCATTTGCTTGGAGTCGTATCCATGATTTCCTTTGCCCGATAGGTATCGATTTCGCCTATCAAAGGCAACACCGCCATGGCGTCAACGATCGGAATGACCGGTGAACCTAATTCCGTGATCAAATCCTGTTGAGCCAGCAACCGTTTTTGGGTCAATAGATAATACTGCTCAGTGAACTCACGGTTCAATTGATCGAATGCTTGGTTAATTAGCCTGCTCCAGCGAATGATCGTATCCTTCGGAATTTTATTATCATCCTTAAGCATATGGTCAGTGATGAAGTCCCAGTATGTTTCCCTCACTTTATTAAGCGCTTCCAATACCTCGTATATCGGTGTGTCAGATTCAACCCTGCTTTTAGCGACCATAGTCGCCCAATGCTCCATATTTTCAATAAAAGAACTTTTATCTTCTAATAATGCACTGGTCACGGTCTTGATCGTCAACGTATTCTGTTTCCTCAGGAGCTCCTCCACTTCCGCATCGGTATCCACGGAATAGATCGAACCCACCTGCTTTTCCCTTAAAGCCAGCCAATTATCCGTAATCGTTGATGAATGATCAAGGATATACCGATATAAAATCCCATCTACTTTTTCCATTTTCGTTCCCCTATCTCAAAAAAGTTATTTCAACTTAAAAAGCAACAATATATCCCCATATCCCTCTTTCTCCATATCCATTCTTGGAATGAAGCGAAGGGCGGCGGAGTTCATGCAATATCTTGTGCCTTTAGGGCCTGGTCCGTCAGGAAATACGTGGCCCAGGTGGGAATCGGCTTCCCTGCTGCGCACCTCCGTGCGGGTCATTCTGTGGCTTACATCGACTTTCTCATGGACACTTGCCGACATGATGGGCTTTGTGAAACTCGGCCAGCCGCATCCGCTATCATACTTATCCTTTGAACAGAATAGAGGCTCACCAGAAACGACATCCACATATATGCCTTCTTCAAAGTGATCCCAATAGGCATTATCAAAAGGTGGCTCGGTACCATTTTCCTGGGTGATATGAAACTGGGTCTCGGTCAACCTATCTCTAAGATGGGCGTTATCCTTAGGCCAATTTTCTTTTATGAAGGTTTCCCGACCTGAGCCTTTGCGATATAATGCATACCGAAATTGATTTTTCCGATGGAATTGTTGGTGATACTCTTCAGCTGCATAAAATTTTCCCGATGGTAAAATGTCCGTGACAATCGGCTTTTTAAACCGTTCGCTCATCATCAATTCTTCCTTTGATCGCTCGGCTTCCCGTTTCTGGCGTTCATCACGATAGAAAATGGCTGCCTTATATGGCTGTCCCCTATCGGTGAATTGGCCGCCGTCATCTGTAGGATCGATTTGGCGCCAAAATATCTCCACTAATTCCTTATATGAAATGATCGATGGATCGAATATCACCCGAACCGCTTCAACATGATCAGTCGATCCGGCAATCACTTGTTTATAACTCGGGTTGGGAGCAATACCTCCCGTATAGCCTGAAGTCACTTCAATAATTCCATCTGTTTCATCAAAGGGAGCGACCATGCACCAAAAACAACCTCCTGCAAAAACGGCCGTTTCATTCTCATTCATTTTCCACCATCATTCCCTTCATGACAAGTCATTTTATGTATTATATACCGGTATGCCGATACCCTTCCATTTCAATAAATTCTTGTAACAAAATTTGAAAGAGGCACTTGGAAGTATATCCAAGTGCCTCTCAAGATAAATCCGATTTCATTTCATAACATGAGTTACTTAAATGATCACACTGACGATGATCGCTGATAGGATGCTGACAAGCGTCGCACCATATAGCAGCTTCAGGCCGAAACGAGCAACAACATTACCTTGCTTCTCATGCAGCCCTTTGACTGCACCTGCAATGATCCCGATGGAAGAGAAATTCGCAAAGGAAACCAAGAAGACGGAAACGATTCCAACCGTACGGTCACTCAATGTTTTTGCGGCATCCCCTAAGCTCAGCATCGCAACGAATTCATTCGTCACTAGCTTTGTCGCCATGATTCCGCCAGCCGTCACGGTTTCCGAAATCGGAACACCCATGATGAAAGCAAATGGTGCAAAGATATAGCCCAAGATTTCCTGGAAGCTGATGCCGATGATCATATCGAATAAGCTGTTGATCCCTGCAATCAATGCCACGAACCCGATTAGCATGGCTGCAACCGTCATGGCGACTTTAAAGCCATCCATGATATATTCGCCAAGCATTTCAAAGAATGACTGCTTTTCTGCCCCTTCTTCAACGACGAGGATATCATCATCATCCGTAACGGTATAAGGGTTGATGATCGATGCAATGATGAATCCGCCAAACATATTGATGACAATTGCCGTCACGACATACTTTGGCTCGATCATTGTCATGTATGCTCCGACGATCGACATCGATACGGTTGACATCGCTGATGCACAAAGTGTATACATCCGTGCTGGCGGAATGGCACCAAGTTGTTTTTTCAAGGTTATGAAGACCTCGGATTGTCCGACAATTGCGGATGCAACCGCATTGTAAGATTCCAATTTACCCATTCCATTTATCTTGCTTAACAGTAACCCGATCCATTTCATGATGAATGGAAGGATTTTAAAGTGCTGTAAGATCCCGATCAATGCCGAGATGAATACGATGGGAAGAAGAACATTTAAAAAGAACGGTGCCGCTCCTTCATTTGCAATGCCGCCAAATACGAAGCTAATCCCTTCATTTGCCCATTCCAGGAGTTTGCCAAATCCATCGGCAATCGAATTGATGATCACTAACCCGAACTTCGTATTTAATAAAAGATAAGTCAAAATAAGCTGAATGATCACCATGAAGATAATCGGTTTAATTTTAACTTTCTTTCGGTCACTACTCACTAATAAAGCTAGTCCAAAAACAATAAGCAGTCCTAAAATAGCAATCAGAAATTTCATATTCTGCCTCCACTAAGGTGAATTTAATGTTCGTGCATTAATAGTAGGGTACCCTCAAAAAATTTATGCAAACGTTTTCTCTTTCATCCAAAATAGTTGTACGTACCTCTTTAGAACTATATATTAAACTAATTTATTTTGAAGTGCAATCATTATTTCTCATTCAAAAATGGCAATTAGTTACATGTGTGATTTTCTCAAAACAAAAAGAAAGGTCCCTTCTCGAGGAGCCTCCCTGTTTATGAACTTCTTTACCATTTTCAGGCTGCCGTCTTTCTCGTCATTATCGCCGTCGCAATGCCAGCTCCCCCGATCAGAAGGATGATGATGGATGTTGCCAAGCCGCCTGCCCCTTGATAAAAATCGATGTATTCACGAGCTAGAGAATTCCCGCGCTGGAAGCCTCCGCCGCCTGACATCTCTTCTTTTGTCCTGCTGCCATCAGCCCACCCTTGTGGAGGCGTCCCCAA
>NZ_PHNG01000569.1:0-1128 GCF_002803435.1 Bacillus sp. mrc49
AAATGGCCGATGGTTTAACAAAAGGAAAATCAGCTATTTTTGACGCTGCTAAGTCGCTAGGAAATAAGATGGTAGAAGGGATAGAAAAGGGCGTTAACGGAGCTATTGGCGGCGTGAATTGGATCCTAAAGAAAATAGGTACTGATAAAAAGTTAGACACATGGAACGCCCCTAGATTCGCAAGAGGGACAGGGAAAGACGGACATAAAGGCGGTTTAGCTTATGTAGGTGACGGCGGCGAAAAGGAGCTAGTACGACTACCAAACGGCAAAACATTCTTAAGCCCGGCGACTGATACCCTTCTAAACCTTCCTAGAGGCACGCATGTATTTAGCGGCTCACAAACAAAAGCAATCTTAAACGGGCAGATACCAGCCTTTAAAGGCGGCACTATTAGCAATCTCTTTAAAAGTAGCAAAAACCTATTATCAAAAGGAACTTCGGCGGTTAAAAACGCAGTAGGCGACGTATGGGACTGGATGGATAAACCGGCCGAGCTTTTGAAGACAACGTTAAATAAACATGTGAATTTAGATTCGATCAAAGGCCTTCCCTTGGATCTTGCAAAGGGCGCGGTAAATATGGTTAAAGATAATGGCGTATCTTACATTAAAAAAATGTTCGATTTTGGGATAGGGGATATGGGTGATATTGGCGGCGGCGGAGCTAATAAAGCGAAACAATGGATTTTAAAAGCCATGTCGATTACTAATACACCAAGCAGCTACTTAAAGGGCCTTATGTTAATCGCCAAGCGTGAAAGTGGCTACAACCCTAAAGCCATAAATTTATGGGATAGTAATGCCAAAGCGGGCCATCCGTCACGCGGATTATTTCAAACAATATGCAAACGGCGGCCTAGTCAACAACGAACAAATAGCGAGGATTGCAGAGGGGAACAACCCGGAAATGGTTATTCCCTTAAGTAATGGAAAACGCAGCCGGGCCGTACAATTGCTAAGCCAGGCCCAGCGGCTTTTAGGTATTACTCCAGAAGGTGCAGTTAATTCAAATACTAATGATAGCGGGGCCATAGCTCAACTAACGCAAGTCGTGGCTCTTTTAACTCAACAAAATAATTACTTAATGGCTCTGGTAAATAAAGATAACAGCGTATATTTAGACGGA
>NZ_PHNG01000570.1:0-875 GCF_002803435.1 Bacillus sp. mrc49
CGTACAGATGATGCCCGGCTGACGATCGAAGTCATGAAGGCAGCCGTCGATAAAGGGGCGACACCGATTAATTATACGCGAGTGGATAAGTTGTTATATGAAAACGGAAAGGTATCTGGGGTCCAGGTTGCCGATTTACTATCTGGGGCCGCGTATGAAATTCATGCAGACAAAATCATCAATGCAGCAGGACCTTGGGTGGATTCAATCCGCGAAAAGGACCAATCGAAGCAGGGAAAAACGCTGAAGCTTTCAAAGGGTGTTCATGTGGTCATCGACCAAGCGAAATTCCCCTTGAAGCAGGCGATTTACTTTGATACGCCCGATGGACGGATGATCTTTGCCATCCCAAGAGCAGGTAAGGCTTATGTGGGCACAACGGATACGTTTTATGATGGCAATCCGGCCGTTCCGAAGGTTACATCGGCAGATCGAACTTACTTATTGAAGGCGATTGACTATATGTTCCCGCAGGTGAAGATTTCCGAGGATGATATCGAATCAAGCTGGGCCGGAGTAAGACCATTGATTCTGGAGGAAGGGAAGGACCCTTCGGAAATTTCCCGGAAAGATGAAATTTGGGAGTCCGATTCGGGACTGATCACGATAGCGGGCGGGAAATTGACCGGCTATCGCAAAATGGCGAAAACGACGGTCGACCTTGTGGCAGGGAAGTCCAATAAGTCGTACCCAGCGAGCAAGACGAAGGGCATGCCGATTTCCGGAGGCAACGTCGGGGGATCGAGAAACTTTTCAAGCTATATTAAGCAACAAATGCAAGCGGGAGTGGACTCTGGGCTATCTGTCAAGGATTCCGAGGATCTATTGGCCATGTATGGGTCAAACGCACATCTGTTATTCGATATCGCCAAAAC
>NZ_PHNG01000571.1:0-874 GCF_002803435.1 Bacillus sp. mrc49
CGCTACCCGTTTCGCCAGCAATTAAGATGTGCGGCTGCTTTAATAGGTCGAACGCGTTATACTGGCCGTTCCGGTCCTTTCCGCAGATGATTCCGATGGTAAATGGCGAGACAGCTTCGCGCACTCCCTGGACTTTATACGGTAGCTCTTTCGGCATTGAAGTTGCGTAAATGGTCAGAACGTATTTCTTTAAATCGCCTTCTATCGAGATTGACCGGCCAAAGTGCTGACGGAAGACAAACTCCTTCTTTTTTACTTCCTTAGGATCCATGCCGTTTAACAGCGTGAAAGTATAACGAAGCGTTTTCGCCAATTTGTCGAGGTGAATTTCGTGTATCTGCGGAAATATGGTGCGCTCGTTCCCACCTTTACTTTTATACGTTTTATATAGTTCGGCACTCCGGAATGCCTTGATTAGTTCGGCTTTTGCCTTTGATTTATAAAGAAATTCTTTTATCATGCGATAACCTCCTCAAAGGGATAGTAGGAACCATGCGATCGAACTGAATCCGCCAATCGTGAAAGCTAACCTCGTCACTGTTTCGATGGCCCACGCAAGCTCCTCACGGCCCGAACTGGCGGCGAAATTCTCCAAACCGTGCGATAGCATTCCGATTGCAAATACGCCCAACACGACCGCATATATGCCGGCTACATCAGGCGATAAAAAACTACTAACCGTTATCGAAGGCATGAAACTATAAATGGGCGTATTTATGGAGCGCTTAGGCTTACGGTATGTCCCTGCCATGAATGTTTTGAAGTCGATTACTTCTGGCTGCTGTTTTCTGAACATTTCGCTCATCTCCGTTCATTAGAATTATCTGAATATTTTCTTTCCCCTCTCGCGCTCTCCCCTCACTCTCTCCCTCCG
>NZ_PHNG01000572.1:0-871 GCF_002803435.1 Bacillus sp. mrc49
ACATATCGACTTACGGATCCACCGGGGACTGATTCCCGATGAAGCTGGAAACCGCTATGGCTACCCCACCCTCATTGCTGCCCTTTTCGCTTATTACGGAATTAAATTCACTCTCGAGGAAATTATACAAGAATATAAAAATGAAGAAGACTAACCTTCTTGAACTACAAAAGGTATCGGAATGATCTATCCCGATACCTTTTTGATTTACAATGGGACCGAAGCGGACAGTCCCCGCCACTTTACTCGCGAATTTGGGCTTTGCATTAGATTTGAGGCCGGTTTTCGTGAACATTGCGCTTTTTCACGCGCTTTTTGTACCTTTACCCGACAGCTGCATCTGGGCAGACACGACCTTCATCAAAACCTAAACAAAAAACTGCAGGCAAGCTCCATTATTCATCGAGTCTGCCTGCAGTCTGACACAGCCTTAGAGGCTGTTTTTTTATTTATTAAAGTTTTTCGCTGCGCTTTAAGGACATCCCGACAAAGTCACGGAATAGTGGCTGTGGACGGTTAGGGCGTGATGTGAATTCCGGATGGAATTGAGAAGCCACAAACCAAGGATGATCTTTCAATTCAACGATCTCGACCAGACGGCCATCTGGGCTTGTTCCAGAGAAGACGAATCCTGCCTCTTCCATCGCCTGACGGTAATGATTATTGAATTCATAACGGTGACGGTGACGTTCATACACAACCTCGTCATTATAAGCCTCGTAAGCCTTGGTGCCCTCGATAAGCTTACATGGATATAAGCCAAGACGAAGTGTACCGCCCAAATCTTCTACATCCTTTTGTTCTGGAAGAAGATCGATGATTGGATCTGGAGTATCCGCTTGAATCTCGGCAGAATGGGCTTCCGGCAATC
>NZ_PHNG01000573.1:0-1224 GCF_002803435.1 Bacillus sp. mrc49
TAACTAACCTGGCTGCCCTGGCTGTTAAAGACGGTAAGAAAGTATTATTAATAGATGCAGATTCACAAGCGAACGCCAGTCAAGCTTTAGGCGTCGAATATTCTCAAATTACCCTTTATAACGTAATTATGGGCGCAGCTTCACCAAAGGACGCTATCGTCGAGGTGATGCCAGGTCTTAGCCTTTTGCCTTCTAGTGGGAATCTTGCAAACCTTATTTTTAAAATAAAACCCGAAAGATTTTTACATTTACTAAATTTTGTTGAGGATCTAAAAGAAGACTTTGATTTAATACTAATAGATACACCGCCCAGCTTAGAACTAATAGCCGGGAATATATTAAAAGTTAGTGATCAAATTATTATTCCCTTTATGCCCGAACTATTCGGCGTAAATGGATTAATTAACGTAATAGAAGTAGTAAACGATTTTAAAGCCAATGTTAATTCTGAATTAGAAATAGTAGGGATCGTCGGAACTATGGTTGATAGTAGTACAAAATTACATAAAGAATTATTGGAGCAAGCTTACAATTATGCAGAAAAACAGAATATAAGAATGTTTAAAACTTTAATTCCTAGAACAATACAATTCCCAAATGCGACCGCTTATTTTAAAAGGCCTGCTACTCTATTAAAGCGGCAGACCAAAAAGATAAAGACTTATGAATTGTTATATAAAGAACTGGAGGATTTAATTTATGAGTAACGGAAAATTAAATAATCAATTCTCTTTGGCCGAAGAAGCAAAGAAATCATTAAACACACAAAGCTCAGTGTCAGAAGTTGAAGTAAAAGAGGATAAATTAGAAGCAGCAGCCAGGAAATTTAAAAATGAAGTTGACGAGAAAAAGAATAGAAAAGGTATTGAAGATACACATAAGAGGGCGACTTTTTTAGTCGAAAAAGATTTATTAAAGAGTTTTAATGCACTCAGTAAAAAACAACCTAAAGGCTTTAAGACTATGGCAATCAATCAAGCGCTTAGACTGTTTTTAACTGAATTTGAAGCAAACATGGAACAAGAGTAATAATACCTATCAATAGTTTTACATTAGAGACGCTTTGCAGAGCGTCTTTTTTTCGTTTTACGGTGAATAATGGCACTTATCCAAGTTATAGCAACAATATTCCTATTATAAGTAATTAAATTGTAATAAACCAGCAAAAATCTAAACAATTGGTGTAAATACGTTTTTTTGTAACTTATTCATAAATCCTAGTAT
>NZ_PHNG01000574.1:0-867 GCF_002803435.1 Bacillus sp. mrc49
AAGCAGCCAAGGCATATTTGGAATGCGGCAAAGATACTTCTTCCCATTCAGCTCCAAGTCCTTCCAATACTTTCAACGCTTCAAGAACGGAGTTACGCGCTTCTTCACCAACGCCTTCGCCCAAGTATTCTTTAGGAACGGCAATTTTCAAACCTCGTACATCGCCTGTTAATGAATTCACAAAATTCGGCACGTCCAAATTGGCTGAGGTGGAATCCATTGGATCTACACCTGAAATCGCCTCAAGCAAATAGGCATTATCTTCCACTGTTCTTGTAACCGGGCCGATTTGGTCCAATGAGGATGCGAATGCCACTAGTCCGTAACGTGAAACCCGTCCATATGTAGGCTTAAGGCCGACTACGCCGCAGTAAGCCGCTGGTTGGCGAATCGATCCACCTGTATCTGAGCCTAAAGAGAATAAGACTTCACCTGAAGCGACTGACGCAGCAGAGCCACCTGAAGAGCCGCCTGGTACATAATCCGTGTTCCAAGGATTGCGTGTGGCCTGATAGGCCGAATTCTCATTTGAAGACCCCATCGCAAATTCATCCATGTTCAATTTACCGATGGTCACCGTTTCAGCCTTTTGTAACTTTTGAACGACGGTTGCGTCATAAATCGGATCAAAGTTCTCCAAGATTTTGCTCGCACAAGTCGTTCGTAAATTTTTTGTGACAATATTATCCTTAACTCCGATTGGCATGCCAAATAAAGCGCCTTCGTTCCCGCCTTTTACGAGTTGGTCATCCAATTGTTTTGCCTGAGTGCGGGCGTTTTCCTCATCAAGAGTCAAAAATGCCTTCACCTTGCCCTCTACCTCGCCGATTCGCTTATACGATTCGTTAACAAGATCAGTAACACTGA
>NZ_PHNG01000575.1:0-862 GCF_002803435.1 Bacillus sp. mrc49
ATTATAATGGTTCGTTTCATGCGAATGAATGGATTACGACCCCCGTGATCATGACCTTTTTAAATGATTATGTGTTGGCAATCACGAATCAAACGGATATCCGCGGCCTTTCCATGTTGCCCTATTATCAAAAGACACTTCTGTCGATTGTCCCGATGGTGAACCCCGATGGAGTGGAATTGGTGCAAAATGGCCCGCCGGCAGATGAGACATTGAGAGCGAGGCTCGTGGGATGGAATAGTGGCAGCGAGGACTTTTCCGGATGGAAGGCGAATATCAATGGCGTCGACCTCAACGATCAATTCCCCGCCAAATGGGAGCTGGAGCAGGCCCGCAACATGGTAAATGAACCAGGCCCGGCCAATTATTCGGGAACAGGGCCGCTTACACAGCCAGAAGCGATTGCGATGGCAAATCTAACGAGAAAGCGTGACTTTGCGAGAGTCCTCGCATTCCATACTCAAGGTGAGGTCATTTTTTGGGGGTTTGAAAATATGGAGCCGCCAGAGTCTGAAACGATAGTCAATGAGTTTGCGAGGGTAAGTGGCTATGAGCCCGTCAAGTCGGCCAATAGTTACGCAGGGTATAAGGATTGGTACATTCAGGACTGGCGGAGGCCGGGATTTACCGTTGAGCTTGGTAAAGGAACCAACCCGCTTCCTATATCACAGTTCGATGAAATTTATCAAAAGTCACTTGGGATCTTCTTGGCAGGCTTGTACATGTAAACGCCGGACATGCAAAAACGCTCTGCTCCCAGTCGATGGGGGGAGAGCTTTTTATCTTATCGATTATTGATATAAAACGATGAGGGCTGCTGCAAAAAATAAGTAAAGGTAAGCTTTACTTATCGATTGCAAAA
>NZ_PHNG01000576.1:0-862 GCF_002803435.1 Bacillus sp. mrc49
GTTGGCACTGGCAGCCACTGCAAAGGCAAGGGATACAAGGAAAGCGACATTCATGTTTTGGGCAAACAAGGCAAGGATGATGGAAAGGACCGACACTCCGATTGATGCCCAGCGAGCCGCAACGACTTGTTCTTTGTCGGTGGCCTGGCCTTTGCGAATGATATGGCCATAAAAATCATGGGCAAAGGCAGAGGCAGCCGATAGAACGAGTCCGGCCACAACCGCCAAGATGGTAGCGAAGGCAACTGCAGACACGAAGGCGAACAGGAAGTCACCGCCGATGGCATCGGCAAGCAGCGGAGCCGCCATATTGCCGGCAGCATTCGCCGCGATGATTTTGTCATAACCAACAAAGGCCGCGGCTCCAAATCCAAGGAAAATGGTCATGATATAAAAGATTCCGATGATCCATGTGGCATAAACGACGGACTTCCTGGCAGTGATGGCGTCTTTTACCGTAAAGAATCGGATGAGAATGTGAGGCAGTCCCGCTGTCCCGAGGACGAGAGCCAAATTAAGGGAAAGGGTATCCAATGGATCCTTGAATTTATTCCCCGGATTGAGGAAATCGCCCCCTAAAGGGGTTGCTGTTTTCATTTGCTTGAACATCTCGATCACACTAAAGTCGAATTTGGCCAACACGATCAGCGAGATGATGAACGTACCTGCCATCAATAATACGGCTTTTACGATCTGGACCCAGCTGGTGGCCGTCATCCCGCCGAATACTACATAAACGGTCATTAAAATGCCTACGATGATAACGGAGTACAGATAATCGATTCCAAGTAAGAGTTTTATAAGGGCACCTGCACCGACAAGTTGGGCGATCATATAAAAAGTGGATATGGATATGGTGTTA
>NZ_PHNG01000577.1:0-1241 GCF_002803435.1 Bacillus sp. mrc49
AAAAGCATGGCTCGACCACGAAAATTAACTGCAGTAAACAAGAAACATTTCACAGAAGAAGAACGAGCGCAGCGCCAGGCCGAAGAAGAAATTTTAAACGGTTTTACTGAAATAGATATTGATGATATCCCGCCATTTTTAGACGAGCGAGGGGAGCGGGAATGGTTCCGTATTGTCCCACTTTTGGACGAGCTGCCAATAAGTGAACTAGATAGAACCCAGGTGGCCCAGTATTGTTATTTTGTTTCTATTTATGAAAGATGTATCGAGGATATAGAGGAGAGGGGCTTAATTGTAGACGACAGGCAAAACCCTTCTTTTGCCATGATGATTAATACCAGTAAGGAAATAAAATCTATATCAAACGCCATGGGCCTAACAATTAATAGCCGTATGAAATTAGTAGCCCCTAAAGCTGCAGAAACAGAAGCAGAAGATCCATTTATGGAAATGATGAATGATTAATGGCGATACAGAAGGACGATTACGGCACACTTTACGCCCATAGTATCGTAAAAGGAAAGATAATTGCGTCTCAGCTTGTTATACAAGCAGCTAAACGGCACTTAAACGACCTAGAAAGGGCCAAAACTGAAGGTTTTTCCTATAAATACGATTTTGTGCGGGCGAATAAGGTTATAAAATTTATTGAATTGCTGCCCGATATTTCAACAGGTAAACAAATACCCCTGGCTTTATTTCAAAAATTTATTATTTCTATGATTTATGGATGGGTGGACAAAGAGAGCGGTTATAGACGTTATCAAAAGGCTTATATTTCAATGGCCCGGAAAAACGGGAAGTCCTCTTTAATTGCGGGAATAGCTCTTTATGAGTTGCTTTATGGAGCATATCCGCAATTGGATAGACAAATTTATTGTACGGCCAATTCAAAAGACCAGGCGAAGCTAGTTTATAAAATGATCGTAAGCCAACTTAAGAAAGTACGGAATATAAGCCCTGGTATTCGAAAAATAACGAAAATCGTACAAAATGAAATTCGTTATGATAACGACGACAGTCTTTTAAAACCATTGTCGCGCGATACTGACAACCTGGACGGTATGAACGTACTGTTAGGGATTTTAGACGAGTATCACACAAGCGCCACGACTGAAATGATGGAAGTATTAGAAAGCTCACAAGGCCAGCAACCGCAGCCGTTAATATTAATCATTTCAACAGCTGGCTTTAAATTAAATGGCCCTATGTATTCGCAGGAATACCCCTATATTAAAAAG
>NZ_PHNG01000578.1:0-860 GCF_002803435.1 Bacillus sp. mrc49
ATCGGAGCATAAAGCTCAGAAACGGTCTTTACCGATTCAACGCTTCCAAATGGCTCGTTGGCTTTAAGCTCGTCTCCAATTTCAGGAAGCTCGACGAAAACGATGTCCCCTAGCTCTGATTGGGCAAAAGCCGTTATCCCGATACGCACAGTTCCATCTTCCGTTTTGACCCATTCATGTTCTTTAGTGTAACGAAGTTCTTTTGGTGTTGTTGTCATTATTAATTCCCTCCATATGTATAGCTTATTTTTCTATTACATTATAAGGTAGAAATATTATTTAAGTAAGGAATTAACCAAATTTTTGTATAATTTTAGTTCCATACCTGTTCGAATTGCTCTTCTTTGAAACCTACTGTCACTTTCGTACCATCCGTAACAATCGGCCTTTTCAGAAGCATCCCATCAGTCGCCAATATATCAAGCATTTCGGCTTCGGTAGCTTCCTTAACCTTATCCTTCAAGCCCAGCTCGCGATATTTTTGTCCGCTAGTATTGAAAAACTTCTTCAACTCCAACCCGCTCGATTTATACAATTGTTCAATTTCGGTTCGGGAAGGCGGATTTTCCGCTATATGGATCGCTTCATATTGCAGTTCATGATGATCCAACCACTTCTTCGCATTGCGGCATGTGCCGCATTTTGGGTACCAGTATAATATTAAGCCCATCGTTTCACCACCTATCAATAGAATACCCGTTTTCACCAAGCAATACAACGAAATGCACCGGATTCGAACAAAGGAAATAAAGGGAATGCCCATTGCGGACATTCCCTTCATTGAACCATTTCATTGCTTATAGCGCGTATTTTTCCGTTTCGATTACTTTGACGGAGGCTTCACGTTTTTTCGCAATGAC
>NZ_PHNG01000579.1:0-860 GCF_002803435.1 Bacillus sp. mrc49
AGCTTCGATGCCGCCACCCGGGCAATGGGTGCTGTCATATCAGGCCGCAAAACGAGCGTATGGCCTTCGGAATCAAGAAGCTTAAACAACTGTTGATCTAAAATGGCTGAGGCCTCGCCAATCGTCTCATGATATTCCAATGCTGGGGTTTCAATGAATTGATAGCCCCACTTCTTGATTTCATCGCTCATTTCATTTCTGGCCTTCACTTTCGTCTCATATAGCACTGGCAGTGTATCTCTCATGCCTAACGGTTTCTCGAACATAAACGGCTTTGTCACGACTGCACATCCTTTTTAAAAATTAGTAACCATCTATTCAATCGGTTCGCCCTCTTTGGCCAAAACCAATCCTTGCCTCCATTGTCTTTGTACATCCTTTTATCCTTCCAAGATCAAGCACAGTTAAATCCTTATTTTTGGATCCATATAAAAATAGTAGCAAAAAGATTAACATAATCCTATAAATAATCATAATAATCTTACAAATTACTTTAGTTCGCTAATATGGTAATATGGTGAAGTTGTTAATAGTTTAACGCTGCCCTAACCTTCCGTCAAGAAAAAGCTATCGTTTCCCTTTCTATCACCCTAAAGATCCTCGCAGTCGCATGCGAAAAAAGCAGACCTTCCACCCACTCCCAACCTCCTATTTGCAGTCAATCATTGTTATTAATGTATACCTTTTGGTTTAGCTGTTTTATAATGGTTAGGAGTTTGGCTTTACTAGAAATTATTGGGGGGAAAAGAAATTGAAGAGATTTTTTTCGTTATTTGTAGCACTTATCGTTCTTTTTTCGGTAGGCTCAATCGGAGCTAAAGGCTTCGCTGCAACGAAAATGAACCAGGATGAGCTTAATG
>NZ_PHNG01000580.1:0-859 GCF_002803435.1 Bacillus sp. mrc49
GTTGCAGCAAAAATGGCGTCATCTCCGCGAACGAGGTCTTCCATCCTGAGGACCTTTCCTAGATCAAGACCCATTTTCCCACAGCGTTCCACTTCTTCATCACTCTGCGGAAGAAGCTTGCCTTGGATTTCCCCGCCCAGGCATTTCAAGGCAACGGCTGAAATGACGCCCTCCGGAGCTCCGCCTGAACCGAATAAGATATCAACACCAGTAAGATCGAAGGCCGTATTGATGGCACCCGCTACATCTCCATCATTGATCAACTTGATCCGAGCTCCCGCCTCACGAAGCTCGTGAATGATCTTCGAGTGACGATCCCGATTCAAAACCGTTGCTACGACATCTTGGATATCTTTATTCTTTGCCTTTGCCACGGCCTTAAGGTTGTCCAGTACAGAAGCATTGATATCGATCTGGCCCACAGCCTCAGGACCAACGGCAATTTTATCCATATACATGTCAGGGGCGTGCAGCAAGTTCCCCTTGTCCGCTATCGCCAATACAGCTAATGCATTCCAGCCGCCCGATGCCACGATATTCGTCCCTTCCAAAGGGTCGACCGCAACATCCACTAGCGGTCCGAGACCGGTACCAAGCTTTTCGCCAATATAGAGCATCGGCGCTTCATCCATTTCCCCTTCACCGATTACAACCGTCCCTTGCATGGGAATCGTATTGAAAACATCGCGCATGGCACTCGTTGCCGCATCATCCGCTTCATCTTTCTTTCCTCTTCCCATCCAACGTGCAGAATTCAAGGCCGCCGCTTCCGTTACGCGAACAAGCTCCATCGATAAACTTCTTTCCATTTCCCGCTCCCCCTTATGTACACTAGCATGATTTATATATATTAGTATAA
>NZ_PHNG01000581.1:0-858 GCF_002803435.1 Bacillus sp. mrc49
GTACCTTCCTGAGGCATCAATAATCTAGCCAGGGACCGTAAGATGGTGGATTTGCCGCACCCATTGGATCCTATGATTATACTTATTTTGCCTTCAGGGATGTCTAAATCAATATCATCAATGATTCGATTCGATCCATAAGAGAGAGAAAGATGCTCTGCTGATAATGTTGTCATAACCGCCAGCCTTCCTTATGTTATTTTTCGTTCACGACGTAATAAATATAAAAAATACGGCACGCCAATCACCGCGGTGATAATTCCGGCGGGTATTTCTATTGGCGGGAATAATCCCCTCCCTAGGCTATCGGCGACGAGCAGAAAGATTGAACCAAAGAGAGCTGATGCAGGAAGCAATACCTTGAATTTTGACCCTACTAATCTACGGGCAATATGGGGGGCAATCAAACCAATGAACCCGATGGAACCAACTGCAGCTACACATACTCCAATTAAAATGACTGAAACACCAAGTAATATATAGCGCAGGGATTTTGATCTTTCACCGAGACCTGTAGCAATATCGTCGCCAAGACTCAGCACATCCAATTTAGAAGTTAAGGCAATCAGTACCGGGACAAGAATAAGGCATGGCAGCAATATGAATATTTGATCCCATCCTCTTCCCCATAAACTGCCCGTCAACCACAGCAGTGTCGTATTTACATCATCCGGGAATTTGACCATGAAATACTCTATGCCCGCTTGACATATGGCCCCTAAAGCAATACCCACCAGGGCGATCGTATTCGGTTGAGCTCCTTTTTTATAAACGAATACCATCAAAATGGCCGCCATGATCGCCGCTCCCATGAAGGCCGAAAGAGGCAGGATGATGAGGGGGGATTGCGGAAATAAA
>NZ_PHNG01000582.1:0-853 GCF_002803435.1 Bacillus sp. mrc49
ATGGTGAAGATGTTTTGGAAATGGAAGTCGACGAGCGTGCTCGTGTCGGACTATTCCTTGCTATGCAATATCCAAGTGAAATCAGCGGGGTTACCAATGCTGACTTCTTACGTTCTTCCATCAACGCTCGCCGTGAAGAAGGCGACGAAATTTCATTGATGAAATTCATCCGTCAAATGGATCAAAAAATGGAATTCCTTGAAATGGATGAAGATATGGCCCAACGTTATTTAAACGAAGGATTCTCCGGCGGAGAGAAAAAACGCAATGAAATTCTTCAATTAATGATGATTCAGCCTAAAATCGCCATTTTGGATGAGATTGACTCAGGGCTTGATATCGATGCACTTAAAGTCGTTTCAAAAGGGATCAACGAAATGCGCGGAGAAGACTTTGGCTGCTTGATCATCACTCATTACCAACGTCTATTAAATTACATCACTCCTGATTTTGTCCATGTCATGATGCAAGGACGCGTCGTGAAATCAGGTGGTCCAGAGCTAGCTGCCCGCTTGGAAGCGGAAGGTTATGATTGGATCAAACAAGAATTGGGCATTGAAGACGAAACTGTTGGCGAAGAAGCGTAAGTAGGAGGATTTGCAATGACTACAGAAACGAAATTACCGTTTGAACAAGAGGATATCAGCTCTTATTCAGCTAAAAATAATGAGCCAGCCTGGCTTTCGGAGCTTCGGATTCAAGCTTTTTCGGAATTGGAAAAGCTGCCGATGCCAAAGCCGGATAAAACGAAAATCGACAAATGGAACTTTACTTCCTTCAAGACTCATGCGGTTCAAAGTGAAGCTTTTGCTTCATTGGAAGAGCTTCCGGAAGAAATCAAGTCCATCATTGA
>NZ_PHNG01000583.1:0-1216 GCF_002803435.1 Bacillus sp. mrc49
CATTGCGGAAGATTCCCTACTGCTGCCTCCCGTAGGAGTCTGGGCCGTGTCTCAGTCCCAGTGTGGCCGATCACCCTCTCAGGTCGGCTACGCATCGTCGCCTTGGTGAGCCATTACCTCACCAACTAGCTAATGCGCCGCGGGCCCATCTATAAGTGACAGCGTAAACCGTCTTTCCATCTTCTCTCATGCGAGAAAAGAACGTATCCGGTATTAGCTCCGGTTTCCCGAAGTTATCCCAGTCTTATAGGCAGGTTGCCCACGTGTTACTCACCCGTCCGCCGCTAATCTTAGGGAGCAAGCTCCCGTCGATTCGCTCGACTTGCATGTATTAGGCACGCCGCCAGCGTTCGTCCTGAGCCAGGATCAAACTCTCCGAAGAAATGTTTGACTTGCTCATTTGCTTTTTTGATAGTGTGTGCTCACTTAAAATTTAACGTTGGCGCTTTGTTTTGTTCAGTTTTCAAAGAGCAATTAAACTCTGGTAAAGAGTCAACTTTTATATCTTAACAAAACCTTTTTGGTTTGTCAAGGATTTTTTGGTGGAGCCTAGCGGGATCGAACCGCTGACCTCCTGCGTGCAAGGCAGGCGCTCTCCCAGCTGAGCTAAGGCCCCGTAAATAATGGTCGGGAAGACAGGATTCGAACCTGCGACCCCTTGGTCCCAAACCAAGTGCTCTACCAAGCTGAGCTACTTCCCGATAAAAATATGGTGCGCCCGGCGGGAGTCGAACCTACAACCTTCTGATTCGTAGTCAGATGCTCTATCCAATTGAGCTACGGGCGCATATTAAGTTTAGATGGTGCCGAGGACCGGAATCGAACCGGTACGGTAGTCACCTACCGCAGGATTTTAAGTCCTGTGCGTCTGCCAGTTCCGCCACCCCGGCATAAATAAATAGTGGAGCGGAAGACGGGATTCGAACCCGCGACCCCAACCTTGGCAAGGTTGTATTCTACCACTGAACTACTTCCGCTAAACATGCGGGTGAAGGGACTTGAACCCCCACGCCTTGCGGCGCCAGATCCTAAGTCTGGTGCGTCTGCCAATTCCGCCACACCCGCATAATAAAAATGGTGAGCCATGAAGGATTCGAACCTTCGACCCTCTGATTAAAAGTCAGATGCTCTACCAACTGAGCTAATGGCTCATATATACTATTTATATATGCTTATTAAAGCTTGTACGAAGATGGTGCCGGCAAGAGGACTTGAA
>NZ_PHNG01000584.1:0-847 GCF_002803435.1 Bacillus sp. mrc49
GTCGGCTGCCCAGCAGTATACCCATCTTCAAGCAAGGAGGTATTATACTCAGCCTCAACCTTGAAATCCTTCGTCACTCGTTCCTGAACATTGACTTCTGCATATTCCGGATCGATTGTCGCCACCAGTTTTTCATTCAAATCACTTATTTTGAATGTGACCGTCCTATTCCCCATTGAAATTTCGGGATCTGACAGGTCTACATAAACCTTGAAGCCCCTTTGGTTTTTAGCGTTGATCAATAGGCTTTTGGCTCCCTTTAAAGTCACATCTACCGTTTCCGGCACTCCGCTTACCACTAGGTTTTCACGGTCATAATAGACTTCAACCGGCACATTCTCAATGGTCTCCGTACTGATTTCAGGGGCGGTGGATAAACCAAGGGATTTTTTATCCGACTCCATCTCAAAGTTAATGGAAATGAACAGAAGTGCTGCCAAGGCAAACGCTACGATTCTCATAAACCATGCACTATTGGTGAATTTATCCATTCTTTTTCCCCCTCCAATTCCAGATACCTGAGGAAGTTGTTTTGATGTTTTCCACTACGAGCTCACTTGTCAGCATCGCCCTGAAAGATTCTTGATCCAAATCCCTGTAGAGCTCACCATTTTTAGTAACCGATATCCCGCCCGTTTCTTCTGAAACGACGATCGTGAGACTATCAGTCACTTCGCTCATGCCGATCGCGGCCCTATGCCGTGTGCCGAGTTCCTTTGAGATGAACGGGCTTTCCGATAAAGGAAGGTAGCAGGCTGCAGCGGCCACCTGATTATTCTGCAGAATGACTGCACCATCGTGAAGCGGCGTATTAGGTATGAAAATATTAATGAGCAGTTCTGAAGAA
>NZ_PHNG01000585.1:0-983 GCF_002803435.1 Bacillus sp. mrc49
AAGAGATACGATTCAGCTTGCTCGGTGATGGTGGTTCCGCACTCCGTACATTGTTTAGGCGGCAGGTTCCTGAAAAACTCCATAGGGTTTTTAGTTTGCATCATGATTCCTCCTCATATTTCGGTCGATTAGTCTTCGCGTTTGGAAAGGCAGTGATCGCATTCCAAGAGATACGATTCAGCTTGCTCGGTGATGGTGGTTCCGCACTCCGTACATTGTTTAGGCGGCAGGTTCCTGAAAAACTCCATAGGGTTTTTAGTTTGCATCATGATTCCTCCTCATATTTCGGTCGATTAGTCTTCGCGTTTGGAAAGGCAGTGATCGCATTCCAAGAGATACGATTCAGCTTGCTCGGTGATGGTGGTTCCGCACTCCGTACATTGTTTAGGCGGCAGGTTCCTGAAAAACTCCATAGGGTTTTTAGTTTGCATCATGATTCCTCCTCATATTTCGGTCGATTAGTCTTCGCGTTTGGAAAGGCAGTGATCGCATTCCAAGAGATACGATTCAGCTTGCTCGGTGATGGTGGTTCCGCACTCCGTACATTGTTTAGGCGGCAGGTTCCTGAAAAACTCCATAGGGTTTTTAGTTTGCATCATGATTCCTCCTCATATTTCGGTCGATTAGTCTTCGCGTTTGGAAAGGCAGTGATCGCATTCCAAGAGATACGATTCAGCTTGCTCGGTGATGGTGGTTCCGCACTCCGTACATTGTTTAGGTGGCAGGTTCCTGAAAAACTCCATAGGGTTTTTAGTTTGCATCATGATTCCTCCTCATATTTCGGTCGATTAGTCTTCGCGTTTGGAAAGGCAGCGATCGCATTCCAATAGATAGGAATTTGAATGGTCGACATGTGTTTCACCACATTCGGGGCAATGAGTAACGGAATCGATCGTCAATGAATTTGTTTGGTTTGCTTGCATGTCTTGATCCTCCTTATAGTACAGTTTAAGTTGTTTGTTTGTTGTTATAATACAGTATAT
>NZ_PHNG01000586.1:0-4556 GCF_002803435.1 Bacillus sp. mrc49
TTCCACAAAGTCTATTTTGAATGATAACACTCTTGCCAGCACTAATGAGTTCCCTTTATTAAACCAAGCAATAGCTGCTGGTGAATTACTTAAAGAATTTAATATGGAAAGTTTGGCCGAAATCGCCAGAACTATTGAAAGTGGCGGGGGTGCAAGCGGGGGTGGCACAGTACCATCCAATGTAATTTTATATGAGGATTGGGCAGCAGGGGAAACTGTAATAATTGATACTGGAAATACTGCCCCTCCACCTGATACAACTGCTCCAATATTAATAATCGCACCTAATGGAGGTACTTTTGCAACTACTCAAAGTGTAACCATGTCTACAAATGAGACAGCCGAAATTTTCTATACACTTGATGGTTCAACACCTACAGTTTCAAGCACCAAATATACGAGCGCTATTAATCTAAGTAACACCGCAACAATTAAAGCAATCGCAAAAGATACAGCAGGCAATATTAGTGCCGTTAATACAGTTGCCTTTACGAAAGATGTAACAGCGCCTACTGATACAACACCACCAGTATTAACCGTCAGTCCAGCAGCAGGAACATATACAACTTCTCAATCTGTAACCCTTACAGCAAATGAAACAGCAGATATTTATTACACATTAGATGGAACTACGCCAACTACTGCAAGTATAAAATATTCTAGTCCTTTTACTGTATCAGCAACCTCAACAGTAAAAGCATTTGCGAAGGATACAGCCGGGAACAGTTCTGTTGTTCAAACCGTTGCGTATACGATTGACACAGTTCCTGCGACACTAAATATTGTAGATACATTCTCGGTTGATAAGAGTCTTTTAACAACAACTGAAACTGGACAAACTTGGGTTCCGTCCAATTATGGAGTGACAGGTGGACAATTTTATGCACCAGCACCAAATGCAAGTACCTATAAGACTCCGGCATATATTACTGTACCGAGCAATTCGTTCACAGTTGAAGTGGATTATGCAGTACCACATACTGGAACAAACACATATTCTGCGATCATGCTCAGGTGGCAAGATATTTCGAATATGGTGTATATCTATATTTCAGGAACTAAGTATCGAATAGGTAAATGGCAAGCTGGAGCATATTCGACAATCATTGAATGGGTGGGTACAGCAACTGCTAATGATAAATTAAAAATAGAGCATCAAGCAGATGGACACATAAAATTATTTGTTAATGGGAATTTAGCAATAGAAGCTACTGAAACATTCTTACTTAGTTCAACTAATAAAGTGGGCTTGGGTACTTCAAATGCAATTATGAGATTTGATAATTTTAGTGTTAAATCGCTTGCTTAGGTTAGGAGGGTTAGTTCATGCAAGGAAAAGGTAAAAAACTAAAAGACGCTAATGGACAATACATGTATCCATTAACACGTTCTGAATTTGTCTATGTAGAGGATAATAAAACACTTGCTCAAAGATTAATTGAGATTGGTTCAGGCGGGAGCCTTCCAGTAAATATTACGTCAACTCCGACAAACGGAAATATTTTAACTTACAATAGTGCAAACGGTAAATGGGAAGCAAAAGCGCCATCTGGTAATATCGGTACTATTGGTGATGGCTCCATCACATACGCTAAATTGGCTGATAATTTCGCCAGTGGAACTCCGACAAGTGATTGCAATACCACAGTAAAGGAAGGGAAGTACCTCTGCTCAAATGGAATATTAAACTTTCCACCGGAGTTTCAAGGACAACTTTCTGTCGCAGTTGGAATGATTTTAGAAGTCAGTAGAGTGAGTAGCATCTGGGTGGCGCAAAAAGCCTACTTACGAAATAATTCATCTCGTGTTTGGTCACGAGTTATAGACTCAAGATATCCTGAAAATGTTGTGCCTTGGGAAATCGAGTCGGGGTACACAATGGAAGGATTAAAATGGATTGGACTGGGAGATAGTATTGCACTTCAGGTGCTCCCATCCGTAGCAAAATATTTAAAAACAACTGTAAATAATCAGGCGAAAGGTGGTTCTGCATGTTCTAATCGGGAAGGGATTAACGATACATTATACGGTCCTTACGAATCAAGTGCTTTTTGGAAAATTTCATCCACAATTGATTTCACATCTTATGATTTGGTTACGTGTACGTATGGTGGTAATGATTTTGGTTCAGGTGTTCCTCTAGGAACACTAGACAGCACTGACCCTAAAACTTTTGCAGGAGCTTGGAACACAGGCTTAAAGAATATCACTAATTCTAACCCACAAATAGCAATTGTTATGTTTTCCCCCACCTTTAGAGATTACGCAATAAGCCCGAATAGAAACGGAGATACTTTTGATCAATTTTTAGACATGATGGAAGCAATTGCGAAGAATTGGAGAATTCCTTTAGGAAACGCTGGAAAATTATCAGGAGTAAATAAACATAATGTAGTTCAATTAACATCTGATGGAATTCATCCAAACACTATAGGAAGACAAAAATTGGCAGGGTTCTATGCGGGAATGCTTAATAGCCATATTTACGGAAGAGATTATACTGTGAAACAATCAAAATTAAATCTTTAAGGTTATTTTTTGAAGTTGTCTAAGATTTACTGGTATTAGTACGGTAAATTGGAACAAACTGTGTGGTAACAAAACTAAAGAGCAATAAAATTCAAGTCGTCCCTAAATGGCGGCTTTTTATTATGTATAAAATTCATCCTAGACATACAAAGATAAAGACAAAGAGAGTTTTATGTTGAAGGGGGAGATGCACTTTGAAGGAGGCGAATTTTTATGTTGAGATGGGAGGTTGCCGCAGTGAAAGGGGGCCTGGCTACACTCATTAGTTTTCTTTTGTATTTATCCGGAATTATGAACGAGGTCACGGTGGTTCTTGTGTTTTTTCAAGTTCTAGACATGATTACTGGGCTATTTAGGGCCTACATGACGAAATCCTTAAATAGCACATTTTGCTTGGCGGGATTGATAAAAAAGGTTGCTGTATTTGTTCTTATCGGAATGGCAGCTGGTTTGGAGTATTTCTTTATCAGTGTGGGGCAAGAGACTGGCGGGCTAATAATACTGGCTGTTACCAGTTTTTTCATTGTAAATGAAGGCTTATCAATCTTAGAGAATTGCGCTCAAATGGGGCTGCCAATTCCACCTGTTCTTTATAATTCATTAGACAAGCTTCATAAAGATCCTGGAGGTAAAGAGCAATCAATGGCTCGCGATCCATTATTAGAAAAAATCGATAAAGCCGTATTAATTAAAGAAATTCAGCAAGTTCATCAAGAAAACATTAAACAAACAGAAAAAACATCTTAAGCTGCCCATCGGGTGGCTTTTTATTATGAATTAAATTAAAAGGAGACGATGGAAAATGACAGTAGCATTGCAAACTTTATTAGATCGGTCAATTAAAAACATGGGTTCTGGAATGAATTCAGTGGTGAAGGCTTCCGCCTTAGAAATGATTAAACAGGCGTATAAAGAAGGGATTTTCGTTCAAATAAGCGCAGGTTATCGTTCTATGGAAGAACAGGCAGCACTATATGGCCAAGGGCGTTTTTACAGCTACAAAGGTAAAAATTATAGCAGCCTTTCAAAACCGGTTGTGACAAAAGCTTTGCCAGGACAATCTTTCCACAATTATGGGGTAGCCATTGATTTTTTTATTGTGAGTGATGATGGGAAGAATGCAATCTGGACCATTAGTACAAAATGGAGACGTGTGGCTGCCATTGGTAAAGAACTAGGATTTAAATGGGGCGGTGATTGGACAGGCTTTAAAGATTACCCTCACTTGGAAATGACGGGCGGATTATCTTACGCGCAGATGCAATCAGGTAAAAAGCCAAGTCTTACTTTAAAGTTCAAGGATAATGAGACACCAGTTGTCGTCGAGCAGCCAAAAGATGAGGTGGCCTCAGAGGTCACCAAGGAGCCTTCCAAGAATAAAGGGGATAGCACGATAGTTTCCATCCAGAAAACATTAAATAGCCGTTATGATGCCGGTCTTGTTGAGGATGGTATTAACGGACCTAAAACACAAACGGCCTTGATCAAAGCGTTGCAAACTGAACTTAACAAGCAATTCAATAAAAAGCTTGTTGTGGACGGAGAATGGGGAGCTAAGACTAAAGCGGCAATCGTTACCCTTGAAAAAGGGGCAAAAGGGAATTTGACTTGGATTCTTCAGGCTTCACTTTACACAGAAGGATATAACCCTGGATCACTGGATTCTGTCTTTGGAAAGGGTACTGAAGCAGCCTTAGAAAAATTCCAGAAAGCTAAAAAGATTACTGCTGATAAAAAAGCCGGAAAAGCTTCTTTCGCTGAATTATTTGCTGCATAAGTATAAAAAGAAAGTATTTTGTATATAATTCGATATGTAACCCTCGTACTCCAGCTATACCTTCTTCTTAATCGGAGAAGGTATTTTTTTATGCCTTCCATAAGAACGCTCGTTCGTATATAATCATTAAAAAGGAGGTTTTTCTGATGGGTACAATTCGTGACAGAGGAATAATTAAATGGCATGCAGCCTTGTTGTTGCCAGAACATAAAGCATTAAATAAAAAAGTAGCTCAAGTGGATCCTTTCTT
>NZ_PHNG01000587.1:0-2538 GCF_002803435.1 Bacillus sp. mrc49
CAGCCCGGCAACAATGGTTTTCTAAAGCGCTCAAAGATTGGAAAGTGGAAGCCCGCATGTATTTAAAAAAAGGGTATGCCCGAGCTTCAAATAAAATAGACCTGTATTTATTGGATAGTGAAGGCCGTAGGGTCGGGAAAATTACGTTAAAAGATAATGATAATAGTTACGAAGTGGCCGCACATGCCCAAATTGGTTATGATTCCGTATCGTCAAAAACGGTTTATAGCAGTGATAACGATAGCAGCGTAAAAAGAACGAAGAACGGATCCAATAAAAAGAAAACGATTAAATACAAAGAAACGGTGAAAGTGACGACTGGAAAAGGCAAAAAGAAAAAAACGTCGACTAAAGTAGTCTCTAAAACTATGGCTTTGCCCCAGGATCTAGACGAAAACACGTTAACCGGGTTTTATGGAGTATGTACGTTTGAAAAGGTCGGAAACAAATATACAGCTTCATTCCAAAAATGTAACAATAACGGCCAACCTGCAGGGAAGAAATGGCGCGGTACATATACGGATAGTGCTAAAAAATACGGTGACTCCATAGCAGGGGTAGCCGTTTATATAGCCAAGTACGATATAACCGAGGATTCTAAAAATGTGGCATACAAGCCGAACCCAGCAGCTTTAACAGATTTAAAAGTCTATGAGGTTTTAGGCGATACAGTGGAGATTGTAGCCAGGGCCGGGGATGAAATCGTAATAAATTGCGAAGAAAACAAAGTCTATAAAAATGGCTCTATGTTTTTAGAGAATCTATACATTGGCAGCGAATTTTTAACGATGAATGGCGGGGTGCCTAGCAGCTTTACTGTTAGCCCCGAACCAGTAAGCGAAGCTAGTTGGTGGATGGATTATAGCCCGCGTTATAACTAAGGAGGAAAATAGATGATTTATATTTTAAATAGCGACGATAAAATTATAGGATATTTAGACAATAACAGCGCCGGGGCCTGTCCGTTTTATAATGATGCTCATAGCAATAAAATAGCGGACGATAGCGGGAAGATATGGGCGGAGACTCTATCCCTTGAGGTTCCATATGGTTATGAGGAAACGGATTTATTAGATACAGGCACACAGTTACTTATAGCAGATAGTAATGATCGTTTTAAATTATTTACGATTTACGACAAAAACGACGTTATAAACGGGCTGGGCCATTTAAAAAAGGTGGAGGCTATTAATTCTTTAGCCTGGAAATTAAACCATACTTTTTTAGAGGAAAAGAGCTGGACGGCTGCGAGTTCAAAAGACGTTATTTCATATATTTTTCAACGTAGCGGATGGACACTGGATGATTTCAACGACTTTTTTAATGGTGGAACAAAATATTATACAGTAAGCGAAGGAAAAGCCAAGGCTGCGTTAGATAATGCAACTAAAGATTTTTCTATCGAAATAGAAGCTTATGCCGTTATAGAAAAAGGAAACTTGATAGAAAAGCGGGCTTTTTTCACTGAAAAACTAGGAGAAGTGACCGGGGAACGTTTTGAGTATCGGCATAATTTGAAAGGGGCAACCCGCACCAAATCAAACCTAGACTTTTACACAAAACTATATGTATTCGGCGGGCAAAACTCAAAGGGCGAACGCTCTACAATTACCAGCGTAAACAAAGTGAAAATACCAGGATCCAATAACTATGAATATCTTCCTTTTATTTTAGATGAAGAAGCAAATGATAAATATAATAACGGCGACGCGTATTTAGAAGGGTTTATTGTGAATGAGGATATAGGAAAACCCGAGGGCCTGTTAGAATGGGGCCAAGAGCAAATGAAGACATATAACCACCCTAAATATACGTATAGCGTAGACGTCGCTTTATTAGATTATTTGCCAGGTCTAGGCGATACAATAGCCGTTATAGATCATGAAATGAATCCACCTTTGACCATTACGGCCCGCGTATTGGAAACCAACTACAGCCAGGCCGATAGCTCAACGAATAACGTCCTCTTAGGTGAATTCGTCACGATAAACACCGTTACCCCTAATGAGATATGGAAACTTCAAGCGCTTGCTTCTCAGGCTCTACAGGCTCTACAAGAAAAGAAAAGTTGGAAGGTGGAAATATTTACTCCCGACGGTTTAGATTTTAGTAGCAGCAGCGAAAAGAAACGGCTTATTATTCGCGTTTTTGAGGGCCTGGACAATATAACGTCCCAAATACCAAAAGAGGGCTTTTTATGGGAAATGCTAGACAATGAAGGCGCCCATGTAGAAGAATGGGAAAATGCTCATATAGGAGTCGGGAACGTAATAGAGGTAGGCCAAGAAGTAGCAACTTATACAATCCGCTGCAGCGTAAACGACGAAACAACAAAGCCGATCATTTTTGCAGAAGAAAAAGACTTTGCTTTCTTTTGTCGCCTTCAAAATGAACCGAACCCAGGCGACACAGATTTTAATTACAGTGTGGCTCAATATGCAGCTGTAGACACAAAAAATAATCATATCTATTGGGCGCAAGGCTATAGAGGATCTTTGGTAACAGCTGCAGACATTGCAGCAGGGGAAAGCTTCTCTA
>NZ_PHNG01000588.1:0-844 GCF_002803435.1 Bacillus sp. mrc49
ATATAGAAATCATTCATTGTCAATCGTTATTTTTTAGGGATAATCCCTCTGGAGAGTAGTTGTACAGATGAATTCAAAAACAAAAATCGACAAGGTACCGCTAAATACATATAAAAATAGAGTAACCAGCTTGGTCATCATGATAGTGGGCCTTGCATGCTTACTCGTTTCGATTATTGCTTCAATCAATCTCGGTGCCGCCGATTTGAGCTATCGTGATGTATATAATGCATTATTTCAATTTGATGAAGACAATCCCGCTCATACGATCATTCGCCAATTAAGATTTCCGCGGGCAATCGCTGCAGTGTGTGTAGGAGCTGCGTTAGCAGTCTCAGGGGCAATCATGCAGGGAATGACGAGAAATCCATTGGCTGATCCTTCCATACTGGGAGTAACCGCCGGATCATCGTTTTTCATTGCGATTGCGCTTGTGGTCATGCCGGGTATAACGTATCTGGGCTTAATGATGTTCTCTTTTGCCGGTGCAGGGTTGGGCGCAGCATTGGTTTTCGGAATCACATCGTATTCAAGGGGCGGCATAACGCCTGTCAAGCTCGCACTCGCCGGCTCGGCGATAGCATCCTTGCTTAGCTCGCTTTCAACTGCGGTCGGGATCAAATTCAATATTTCAAAAGATATCAGCTATTGGTTTGCCGGAGGGGTTTCAAGTGTGCAGCCACAGCATGTTTTATTTACGCTTCCATTTATAGTGGTGGGGATATTGGTAGCTTTGGTTCTTTCCCGCTCCATTTCCATTCTTAGTTTAGGGGAAGAGGTGGCAAAAGGACTTGGGCAAAATACCGGAATCGTGAAGCTTATAGGAATGATTGCGGTCCTGCTG
>NZ_PHNG01000589.1:0-2484 GCF_002803435.1 Bacillus sp. mrc49
GGCTTTCATTCCCCAACCAAACCCCAATTAATCTATATTTACCTTTTCTTTTGTTTATCTCTTTTCTCCTAAGATCCTTAAGACCTTAAAGCCTTTATGTTTTAATCACTTAATGTTTACAGGTTTTTACATTCAACGGAACCAGGAGGGGGGAAAGGGAAATAGGCAGAGTTGCCCGCCCTATTCTCATATTAAAAAAAATATGGAACAGGAACGAGCAGGCTATAACAATCAACATCACCTATCGGGTATGAGGTTTAAAAGGCCCTGTTTTAGCCGCCGAACTTTCGTTCTAACCTTCCTACGCGTCTTATTGCTGCCCTCAGACGGTGGACTTTATATTTAATTTACAGCTTTGGCTTTTTCACTAATTAAAGGGTTTCCTTCGGTCTTGAAGGCCTGGCCCTAATATAAAGTATGGAAGAGTTACGCCGCCCCATAGGGACGCAGCATATCCGCAACCAGCACTAATGTAGCTTACACATTTCAGATAACGGGCAAAACAGGGAAAAGCCCTTAATGTTATCCTAGCCTTAGTTTGCGGCGGGAAGGCGGCCCTTTCATTTTTGTTATTTTACGTCGAGTTTTACGGCATTTCACGACGGTTATTAAGTTAATATGTATGGTTGTTTTCATTGTCAAGCACTTCCTTTATTTTCTTGTAATACCTACTAAAGTCTAGTATAATATCAAAGAAGGCGATAACTATAAAATGGCTTCTTTAACAGGGAAAGCCACAAATAGAAATCTCCGGGAAACAACCCAAAGCTTTGAACGAGCTTTAACACAGAATTTCAATAAGTACGAGTTTCGCGGCTAGAACTTATTGAGAGAGAGACAAGAAAGCTCTTTTTCGACGAAGAGCTTTCTTTTTTTGTTGCTTGATAAATGTAAATGTAATTACCATGTATTTACGTTTACGTTTTTCAGTATATACACGTATTCTAGTAAATGCAAGATTTAAAAGATAAAAATGTATTTACACGTAAACGTAAACTATTATGTAATAGTCCGACTTATACACAAGTTATAAACAACATGGGGATAAAGTTACAATAAACGCTTTACATAAGAGGCTTAGAAGGGTTAAAACGAATCTATTATAAATAAGGCGGGGAAGTAAATGGGTGCTGTAAGCATAGACACTTATTCAAAACTAAAACGATTAGAGGACAAGTTTTCTTATAATACTGAAGGTATTAAGGCCATGCTAAATGGCTATTCTAAACTTTCGAAGGATAGCAGCAGCGTAGACATAAAGATAGATTTAGATCGGGCCTTATCTTCGACCCTATTAACACCAAATCAAAGGGTAAGCTTGACCCTGTTTTACGTTTTAGAAATTGATATGCTACGAGCTGCCAAGCTGGCCCGCAGGAGCATGAAGGCCGTAAAGAGCGACCTATTCGAAGCTACCGAGATTTTAGAAGCCGTAATAAATGGTTATAAATCCAAACGATATATACATAGAAAAAGCCGAGCTGCCAATATAAAAGAATGGCTGCGCGAGGTGGAAAGCGGCGAAATTAATATTTTCGATATGCCTGCAGCTGTTACGAGCGACTACCTTTCTTTATTGTCTTATAACTTCAACGATCTATTAGCAGCAAGCACATTGAAACAACGTGTATTAGGACCGCCAGCCGAAGAAATAGACGATATAATGGGGCGTTTTCCTTACAGACCGGACCGCTACCCATACCATGGGACAAGCCTGGCTATAGAACAACCAACAGGCAAGCCATACAACCCAATTAAAGATGGGTACGACTATTTTTATAAGCAAGATATTAATAACGGTGTGGATCATTACAGCTTGGCAAACTACCCCGAAACCCTTACTAAAACAGGTACCCGTAGCGGCACAGTGAAAACGAGCGATGGGTTTAAAGGAGTGAAAAACAGTGTTTATAAATAAACTGCGATTTATAGATAACGAGAAGCAGCAGCTTTATTTTAAGGCGCTGGCTTCTTTTTTGTTGCCCTTTTTCACCTCTGACTACTATTCAAACGAATTGGATTTACAACAGGACTTTACGAGCTTTCAAGATGACGAGTCCTATTTAGAGATATTAGAAGAAGGCTTAAACCATTGTGAGGATGCTTTAGGGATTAAGCTCGGTATTCAAGATTTAATCGGACTAACCCCGAAGCGCTGGAAGTTATGTCTAGTATGTGGCGACCCTTTTTTAAGCTATGACAAGTTCAATAAAAGTAAAATCTGCTACAGCACAACATACAAACGTTTTAAGGTAGGGCAGGGAACTTATTTTAAAGCAGCTCAGGAAGGGGCTAGTAAGTGTTATATGCAATATAGGACGAGTGTAGTTAAACGATGTATGGGAAAGGTTAATTAAAATCCTATTTGCAGGAAGGAATATAGATTTTACCGGGCGCTTTCATATGAATGCGTCCTATTTTTTTAGGGTTAAAGAGGGGATAAGGAGCTACCCAGGCTTAAACGATATTGATCAGTTTTTAAAG
>NZ_PHNG01000590.1:0-843 GCF_002803435.1 Bacillus sp. mrc49
AATAGAAGCCATAAAAGCCCTATCCCTGCTTTGTTAAATGGAATTAAAGAAGTCTATTCCACTCATTCGCTCTTTTTCTTTTGCAGCTTCTTGTTTTTCGTGCATTAATTTCAAGAAAAAGTTAATGTCCATATTATCTATATCATTCAGTTTCCAGCCGGCGTCTAACAGATCCTTATAGAGTGTTTCTAAATTCTCCATAGATTTAGTAAAGCTGGCTTCCTCATTTACTTTCCCTCTGCAGCTGCTTCCTCATCTTCCCCGCCCAATACACTTGAAATAATTCCATTTAATATATCGGTCATAGTTGCCGCGGGTAGCCCGTCATAAACAGACTCTAAATTAACCTCTTCACTAGAAAAAAGAGAAGCTACTAATTCAACTAAATCGTCTATTTGTTCTAATTCGTTAGGAGCTTTTCCTTGAGCTGCCAATGTTTCCTGTTTAACACCAAAAGCAACAACACGGCGGAAAGCTGAGCCACTTACAAAGTCTTCGCTATATGTTTTAAATTTGGCTGTTTCGGGGTTTCTTAGTTTAAGTTTTATCATGATTAATTTCCTTCTTTCTGAGGGTCTATTTTTGTGGTTAGAAAAAAACAGGGGCCAGTATAGGCCCCGCTAAAAATGTTATGGTGCTGGCGGTACATAGCCTGGCAACATCAATGTTCTAAATGCTGCTTCTGTAAATGTTGGTTCTGTGCTGCGGCCTTTGCAATAAATAAGCCCATCGGATGAACGCGCTATAAATTCGCCGTTTACTGTATCTGTAGAAGGTTCTACGCCTTTGTCTTCTCCTGTTTTAAGCTCTACAGCGTCTATAGTAAATTTCCCTTTCGCTAAA
>NZ_PHNG01000591.1:0-834 GCF_002803435.1 Bacillus sp. mrc49
CTGCGGGGGCAACTCCATAATTTCTAGGAAATTGCCAAAATTCATGAAAGTTGGTAGGAAAGATGGAGGGAGGCGCGGAATATCTTAAGTAGAAAGAATGAGAGTTTTCAATGGGAGAGGGAGATGAGTCGATGGAAGTTGCCGTACCTCAGCAAAGGCCGAGACGGAAGTGGCGAAGGCGGGCATTATGGAGTTTGGGGATTTTGATTGTGCTTTTGCTGTCTGTCCTGATTGCCGCAAATGTATTTCTTGCGCGGACCTTGCCTGAAACGAAGGGGGAAGTTTCGCTGCCGGGTCTTTTGAAACCGGTTACGGTGGTGAGGGATTCAAGCGGGGTCCCGCATATCAATGCTGCGAATGAGCATGATTTGTACTTAGCTCAAGGGTATGTCCAGGCGCAGGACCGTTTATTTCAAATGGATTTGAGCAGGCGTCAGGCGTCAGGAAGATTGAGCGAGGTGATTGGCGAGAAAACGGTGAAAAATGATAAGTATTTCCGCACGCTTGGATTGAGACGGGCGGCAGAGGCCTCCTATGCAGCTTATACAAGTGAGGGCAAGGAAGCGTTGGATGTGTTTGCGGAGGGAGTCAATCTTTATATCGATGAGCTCAAGGAGAATGGAAAATGGCCGGTCGAGTTCACTTTACTTGGATATAAGCCGGAGCGGTGGACAGCCGTCGATTCGCTGACGATCGGGAAATATATGGCCTTTGATTTAGGCGGAAACTGGGAGGACCAGGCGTTCAGGCAGTATTTGCTGCAAACGTTCCCGAAGGAAAAGGCGTATGATTTATTTCCGGATTATCCAAAGAGTGCTCCTTATATCATCAGTA
>NZ_PHNG01000592.1:0-7119 GCF_002803435.1 Bacillus sp. mrc49
AAAGAATCAAGGAAATTGTCCCGATTTGGAAGAAGGAACATTGGGAGGATGGGGAAACGTGGGTCGGGAACCAGTTGGAGACCGTACCATATCCATCAGGAAAACCGAAGGAGATGGACATCCATGATTAACGTGCTTTTATTTGCCCAATTGAGGGATGAATCAGGAAAAGCGTCCATTTCTATAGAAGGAAATGGCTGGAGTGTGGACGAGCTGAAAAGAAAATTGAAGGCGGACTATCAATTGGGTAGCCTTGAAGCCGCAATGACGGCAGTCAATGAAGAATTTGCCGATGATGAGACGATCTTAACGGACGGGGATACAGTGGCCTTCATTCCACCTGTAAGCGGAGGTTGAGCGAATTGGATATGGTGTACGATGTGAAAGAACGATATTCCAGGCAAACGTTATTTGCCCCGATCGGTGAGCGGGGTCAATTGGAAATCCAAAAGAAGCATGTTTTACTCCTGGGGGCAGGCGCATTGGGAGCTGCAAACGCAGAGGCCCTTACCCGTGCGGGAGTAGGGAAAATCACGATCGTGGATCGGGATTATGTGGAGCTTAGTAATTTACAGCGCCAGCAAATGTATACGGAACGGGACGTCGAAGAGAGGCTTCCAAAGGCTGAAGCCGCAAAGCGTCATTTGCTAGAGATCGATCATGGAGTGGAAGTGAATGCCATCATCATGGACGCAACCGCGCAAAACCTGGAGCAGCTGCTTGGCGGGGTTGATTTGATATTGGACGCAACCGATAATTTTGAAACTCGGATGATCATTAACGATTTGTCACAAAAGCTTCTTATTCCGTGGATTTATGGGGCATGCGTCGGCAGTGTCGGCATGACCTTGACGATCCTTCCCGGAAATACGCCTTGCCTGCACTGTTTGCTTAAAACGATCCCCATTCAGGGCATGACCTGTGACACAGGGGGAATCATATCACCTGCGGTCACGATGGTGGCGGCCCACCAAATGGCCGAGGCTTTGAAAATCCTTTCAGGGAATCGGGACGCGATTCGTCCGGCACTCGTTACGTTTGATCTGTGGCGAAACCAATACCAATCTGTGAAATTAACAAAAGCGAAAAAGAAGGATTGCCTTTCTTGCGGCGAGCAGAGATCTTATCCTTTTTTAACCGGAGATAACGCAACGAAAACAGCGGTCCTTTGCGGAAGGGACACTGTGCAGGTCAGGCCGCCCAAGCCAGTTAAGCTCCAGCTCGAGAAGCTGGCAAAAGGTCTGGTTGGAAGTGGCTATGCAGTGAAATTCAATCCTTTTCTCCTCTCCTGCGAAAAAGATGGAGTGCGGATGGTCATTTTTGAGGATGGCAGGGCGCTGATACACGGTACGAAGGATATGATCCAGGCAAAGGCAGCCTACCAAAGTATACTAGGATAATGAATAGCAAAAAACGGGGCCCGTTGATGGGCCCCGTTTCTTATATATAGGGTAAATGCTACCTTATGTCTGTTGAATTATTTAGAAGCGACGATGACGACTTTTCCTTCGTCAAGCACTTCCTCGTAACGTTCTGCTTCCATGTCGCTAAGGCCAAGGTTGCTCATACGGTTACGAAGCTCATCTCCGCGTGATTTAAAGAGATTGCCAACCGTATCGAGGAAGCCCTGTTCCTTCATTCCTACATCTTCCGTATTCGTATTCTCGGTAAGGTGCTTCGAACGGGTTTTGTCATGAGCGAACAAGTAAACATCGTCCTTCGTATATCCTGAAGTGACTAACTCATCGATTTTTTCCTTTGCTTGTAAACCGTTTTCTACTACATGTACTTGATACATATAAACTCCTCCTTGAATTTTAATGTAAGATTCTCTGGAATATAGGTAAATGGAATCTTGTTTATCGTGATTGTTAATTAGCTATAGTAGTATATAACCTTATTTCCGAGTGCCTAAACATCTTATGACAAAATAATTTAATAAGTGGTGAAGCGAAACACCTTCTGGATGCGGTATGCTAAATATTTGAAAACGGGAAGGTCCTTCTGATATTCACTATAATCGGCAGTGTATGTTCCGTTGCGATTTGTCCAAAGTCTTTGGAAATAGTCAGCGACATCATAAGAAATGTCCGCATCATTTGGTGCATGGATTTCAACATTCGCTTCAAGGTTAAAGTCATCGAGATTACGTGAGGTGTAATTGGCTGATCCGCCAAGAACGATCGTTTCTTTTTCCTTTTGTATCATCATCAGCTTTGTATGAAACTGTTCTTTATCGGTTTTGTACCAGCGGATCGAAATATTTTCATCCCCCAGCTTTTCAAATTCGGCGGCAACCGGGAGATTCGGGAGGCCGATTTTTTCACTTCCGAAGGCGTTTTGATTCGGGTCCAAGATCATCTGAATCTTCACGCCCCGTTTAGCGGCGTCCGTTAACGCTTCGACCACTTCACGATCGGCAATGTAGAACATTGCAAGGTGGATTTTGTCCCCTTTCTTGGTATCTTTTATCGTTTTGAGGACATGCGTATTGATTTTTCCTTCCGTGAGCAATTGCACCGAGACCGGTCCCCTATCTTCTTCGGCCGCCTCGTTGAATTCCGGGAATGCCTTTGGACCGCCGGAGAAATTCGAAGCCGCTTCCTCCGCTTTAATGAAATCACCGATGATATTCCCCTTCATCTGAAACGCGATATTGGAATGGAATCCACTCGCGTCATGGGGGTTGGCAGATGAGATGATCGCCGTTTTTTCGGTCGCGACCACTTTCCTGTGGTTGGCTTTAATATTCATCAGCCTAAGGTAAGAACGAAAGGTGACCTTTGGTGCAGTCTTAGCCATTGGATTCACGATCCAGCCTTTTCCCTCTTCGCCAAACCATTGGAAAAAGGTCCGATACACGCCGGAATAGAGAGGGTTCGGGTCGCGAAGTCGGTCTAAATTGGTCACGACGACATCGATGCCATTTTGCTTCATGGTTTCTAGCGCCTCCAACTTGTAAGCATTATAGGAAGTATTCACTTCATCGGTAATGAATATCACCTGGAGTCCGGGTTTCTTTTTCTTTTGGGCAACCAGTTTATCCGTCAGTGTCTTGGTTAGCTTTGGGAAGTTTATCTTTTCATCATAAAAATCATTAAACAAAAACATATCGATTATGATATAAGAATCCGCCTCTTCGATGGCATTATTGATGGTTTGAAAAATTCGCTGCTCATGTTTAAGATTCCCTTGTTCATCGTGATAGGAAAGATCATAGATGAAGTCGACATCCTCGACATGATGAACCTTCCCTTCATAGGAAATGCCCTTGGGAAGGGGCTTGTAGCTGTTATAGACGATCACTGCCGTAATGACGAGCAAAATGCCAACCAGCAGGTAAAATCGTTTTCTTTTGTACCATTTTTTCATAGGGAATCCTCCAACATGGTTAAATTGCTTGCTAACTATCTGTTTTCCCAATTAAGGGGTATAAAGAAACATATATCATGGTCTATCAAAAAGGCGAAGGCCGATCTTTGATATAATATAGTTTAAAAGAAGAAAGGGGCTATGCATATGGCAAAGCACATATTAACAAATGATTGGTGGCCTCTATTGAAAGAGGAATTCAAAAAAGAATATTACCAGGAGCTAAGGGAATTCATAAAGCAAGAGTACAAAGAGCAGGTCATTCATCCGGATCAGGACGATATTTTCAATGCACTTCACTATACGGCCTATGAAAGCGTGAAGGTCGTCATTCTTGGGCAGGATCCTTACCATGGGCCCGATCAAGCGCATGGCCTTAGCTTTTCCGTTAAA
The DNA here is from genome assembly GCF_002803435.1 of Bacillus sp. mrc49. Taxonomy (NCBI): domain Bacteria; kingdom Bacillati; phylum Bacillota; class Bacilli; order Caryophanales; family Bacillaceae; genus Bacillus; species Bacillus sp. mrc49. The sequence goes on from NZ_PHNG01000592.1 coordinate 3,766, forward strand.
CCGGAGGTGCGCATTCCGCCTTCATTAAGAAACATCTTTAAGGAACTTCATGCCGATTTAGGCACTGACATTCCAGATGAGGGATGCCTTGTTGAGTGGGCAAAACAAGGTGTGCTTCTTTTGAATACCGTCTTGACTGTCCGTGAAGGAGAAGCGAACTCACACCGGGGAAAAGGGTGGGAAAACTTTACGAATCAAGTCATCCGCCTGCTGAGTGAGCGGCAGAAACCGATCGTTTTTATCTTATGGGGGAAACCGGCACAAACGAAGATCCCTTTAATTGATGAAAGCCGCCATAAAATCATTACATCCGTGCATCCGAGTCCGCTCTCGGCTTCCCGTGGGTTCTTTGGCAGCAAACCGTTTTCCAAAACCAATCAATTTCTTATGGAAATGGGGGAATCGCCCATTGATTGGGAAATCTCGGGTGCGATGAGTCGAAAAGGAACATGAAGCGGGTGAATTGCATGCTGTGCCGTCATTTTTACGTCACGTGGGATCCCAACTTTCCAAAAGGGTGCCGTGCCTTTCAATTCAAAACCGCAAACCTGCCTTCTCTTGATGTGTTTAGATCATCGGGGCAGGTGTGCCTCGAATTTACAGCCAAGAAAAATATGAAGTAGAGGGTTTTACAAGGGTGTTTTCTTGCTTGATTTTTGCTATGCTAGTGATGAAAGTTTTGACCTGTATATGGACGAGGTGGTAAATTTGGATATTTCTTCAAGAAAAATGCTGGACAAAATCGAAGAGCTTGCTTCGAAGGCAAAGCAGGCAAATTCAGAGGATAAGGTGCAGGGATATGTCATTGCCATTAAAGCCTTATGTGAAGTAATGGTTGATGAAAAAGTGGGAAGCGGCATTTCGAAGCCAATCACATTGTCTCAGCCCATCATGACGGCTACACCGAATGTAGAGCCGGTCAAAATGGATGAAGCCAATGGAGAGTCCTTATTCGATTTTTAAAAGCAGCGAAGGGAAGCGAAATCATAGTGAAACTGTTCATCATTTTAGGCGCAATCAATGGGTTCATTGCTGTCGCACTAGGTGCATTCGGAGCCCATGGGCTCGAAGGGAAGATACCCGATAAATATTTGGAAACATGGCAAACGGCCGTTCAATATCAAATGTTCCATGCGGTTGGTTTATTAGTAATCGGTTTATTGGCTGGAAAAATCTCAAGCCCGTTAGTCAATTGGTCTGGCTGGCTTATGTTAATCGGGATCATCCTCTTTTCCGGTAGCCTGTTCGTTCTAAGCGTCACGCAGATCAAGGTGTTAGGCGCCATCACACCGCTTGGCGGAGTGTCTTTCTTGGCAGCTTGGGTATTGATGGTCATTGCTGCCTATAAGTACTTGTAAGCGCAGGATCAAAAAAAACATCTCCATGAAGAAGGGCCTCAAAATCGATAAGATTCTGAGGCCCCTTTTTTATCATCTCATTCACCTTGGCGAATAGGTGGCAAGCCCTGCCCCTCCATATGGATAGTCGTATTCGATTTCTTCATCAAAGGTAATGTAGTCCAAGTACACCATCGGGATTAAATACCGTTTGCCGGTTTGCGGGTCGCTTATGATCAAATGGTCACGTCCTGCAGCTTCGATGATTCCTTTGAAGATCTTTGCATTCCATTCCTTATTATTTTCAAATGTTGTATAAACGGTCGCTAATTTCCCTTTGTTCAAACGCAGGATGTTTTCGATGTATGATGCTTCGACTGGAAGCATGCCAGGTACCTGTGGTGGAGATGTCGATTGATTCATCGGCATCGGGATCTGCTGCGGCGTGCCGGCTATGGTTGGCTGTTGAGGCTGGTATGCCGGCTGTTGATAGGCTTGCTGCGGGAAAGACTGTTGTTGCTGGTATGGTGTCTGCTGCCGCTGGCTGGACTCATTGTTTTCATTCGGGTAATAGGGGCTTCCACCATACGGGTAGTTACCATAAGGATTATTTTGTGACATTGCATTCCCTCCTAAAATTCAAGGCTTTTTGATTTTGGTGGCGAAAAGCCGAGTACTTGAAGCAACAGTGCGATTTATAGCGACCGCTCGATACAATCCCCGGCAGCTTAAAAACACACAATGAATTTTAAGCGATACATAACGTTGCCTTTCCTGGTTTACGCGGGTAAAGTGATATCCGCTAAACGTAATCTAAATAGAAGTAACGTTCCTTCACCTCGCTGGATTTAGGCGTTGCCTTGTTTTCTTTTCCTGTGACGTCGAATGAGCCGGTAAAAATTACATTCATCACTATTGAAAATGTATGGGATGTGTGTTGGATTTATTCCATAGCTGGGGAAAATAAAAAGGAGGAGGGTGAAAAAAGAGAAAAGCTTCCGGAAGCCGGAAGCTAAAGTATCTTATACGTAGAGGAAAGAGGCTATGTTTTCTTCAGGCAGAATATTGCCTACAAAGAAAGAGCCGAACGCAGCGTAACGGGCGCTCACTTCATCAAAACGCATTTCATAAATTAATTTCTTGAATTGAAGGACGTCATCCGCGAAAAGTGTTACGCCCCATTCATAGTCGTCAAATCCGACCGAGCCGGAAATGATTTGTTTTACCTTGCCAGCATAACTGCGGCCGATCAAGCCGTGTGAACGCATTAAGCCTTTGCGTTCTTCCATGGAAAGCATATACCAGTTGTCATCGCCTTCACGGCGCTTGTCCATTGGATAGAAGCAAACATGTTTCGCCTTTGGCAGGATGGGATACAGTCTGGAACGTACATGAGGGTTCTGATAAGGGTCCTCACCATCTCCTCCTGCAAGGTAATTGCTTAGCTCCACCACTGAAACGTATGAATAAGCCGGAATGGAATATTCGGCAAGCTTCGTTTTATTGAATTCATTTTCGATTGCATTCAATTCTTCCATTGTCGGGCGGGCAAACATAAGCATGAAGTCCGCTTTCTGGCCAACGATGGAATATAGGGCATGGCTGCCTTCGTTGTCGCTTTGGGTCATATTCCATTTATCGAGTAAACCTTGGAACTCCGAGATGGCTAGTTGGCGTTCGTCACTTGATAACGTTTTCCAAGATGCCCAATCGATCAGGCGGAAATCATGTAAACAATACCAGCCGTCCAGTGTTTGTGCTGCTTCACTCATTACGATCACTCCTAAGTCTTATTATAGCTTTAATATAACATAGTTTCAGTATAAGGAAATTTAGGTCAACCCGCAAACGCCATCACTGTTTTCGGTGCTGAGATGTGGCTGGAATTTACCGGGCCGCTGGAGTATTCTAAAAAAGGCAGGGTAGGAAAGAATGGTTAAATGATTAAACATAGTACAATCAGGGGAAACGTATCTAAAAAGGAGGAAGCGCCAGTGAGCAATTTATTTGAAATGTT
>NZ_PHNG01000593.1:0-829 GCF_002803435.1 Bacillus sp. mrc49
ATAAGGCACGAACTCGGCGACCTTTGCAATCCAGCCTTCGGGGGCGTCCCATTTCACTCCGCCCACTCGCATATAATTGAATGTAAGCCGTGCCCCCGACAATTCGGTCAATAAGTTGACGATCATTTCACGCTCGCGAAACGCGTATAAAAAAGGGCTCGTCGCTCCTATATCAAGCAAGTATGTCCCCCACCAAACAAGATGGCTCGCCACTCTGCCCAACTCCATGGCGATCACCCGCAAATATTCAGCCCTATCAGGGACCTCCAATCCCATCATTGTTTCGACAGCATGGCATAACACATAATTATTTGTCATGGCCGCCAGATAATCGAGCCGATCGGTATATGGAATGATTTGCGTATATTGCAGGTTCTCCGCCAGCTTTTCCGTACCACGATGCAAATACCCGATAACGGGGGTGGCCTCTTTTATAATTTCGCCATCAATCTTGATGACGAGCCGAAAAACGCCATGCGTGCTCGGATGCTGAGGTCCGACATTGAGAAGCATTTCTTCCGTCCTTAACATTGGGGTTACACCTCCACATCATAAGGCTGATAATCTTTCCTAAGGGGATACCCTTTCCAATCATCACCAAGTAAAATCCGCTTTAAGTCAGGGTGCCCACGAAAATTGATGCCTAATAAATCATAGGCCTCACATTCCGGCCAATTGGCCCCTTGCCATAACGGGACCAGGGAGGGAATGGCTGGAGAATCTCTGTCCAGCTTCACCTTAAGGGCAATGGATTGATTCATGTCGAATGAATGCAAATGTACATAGATTTCCATATGGGTTTCAAAATCGGTGCCGTGAAGTTCCGATA
>NZ_PHNG01000594.1:0-1016 GCF_002803435.1 Bacillus sp. mrc49
ATACAATCCGGGCTGCAGGCCGGCGGGTGGAGTGCCGACAAAATACAAGATTTCATGAAAGAAGGGGCTATACGGTTAGATAGTGAAGCCCCTAAAACATACGACAAAGCGGGTCTTTTTGAAGAATACATGCAGTACCAAGACGGAAAAGTAGACTATAAAGGATTCTTGGAATTGGTACAAAAATCTTTAAAAGGGGCGTCTAAAGAAGACCAAAAAGGAGCATGGGCCGCCGTATCGGGTACTCAAGGGGAAGATATTGACTTAGGTACTATTGAGGCCATTGTAAATAGTGACGGCTTAAAAGTGGATAGCGACGCAGCTAAAAATTTGCAAAAAGATATAGATTCCATGCCGGTTACTAAATTTAATGCAGCCTGGGCCAAGTTTAAACAGGATTTCCAACCAACGGGCGATATGCTTTTAAATATAGCAACTGCGATTTTACCGAAAGTGAATGCTGCCCTTGCAAAGGTTACAAATGTATTTAATGGGTTAGGGCCGACAGGTAAAAATATTGCTATTATTATAGGCCTTATAGGTGCAGCGGCTGTGCCTGTTGTTTTTAGCTTCGGTTTATTAGCTGGATCAGTAACTAAAATGATTAATCTTTTTAGTTTGTTTAACGGAAGAGGCGACAAGACAACCGGGAAACTCTCAATGATAGGCCATGTATCAAAAGGAGCAGCCAGCGCACTAAAAAAAATTGGCCCAATCATTACGGGTTTAGCCAAGGGAGCGCTAAATGTATTAAAAGGCAGCTTAAAAGGCGTAGGCGTCGCTGTTAAAATAGTTAATTCAGCCATGAGGGCCAACCCTGTAGGTCTTGTTATTACAGCTATAGGATTACTTGTTGCGGGTTTAATCTATGCTTACAAACATAGCGAGAGTTTTAGAAAAATAGTCAATAAAGTTTTTGACGCCTTGAAAGCGGGCGGAAAAAAGGTCAAAGACTTTACTATTGCTGTAATAAAAGATTTCCATAAGTTAAGAAGTAATGCAGTCGATAAAATGAA
>NZ_PHNG01000595.1:0-822 GCF_002803435.1 Bacillus sp. mrc49
ATCATGCGATAACCTCCTCAAAGGGATAGTAGGAACCATGCGATCGAACTGAATCCGCCAATCGTGAAAGCTAACCTCGTCACTGTTTCGATGGCCCACGCAAGCTCCTCACGGCCCGAACTGGCGGCGAAATTCTCCAAACCGTGCGATAGCATTCCGATTGCAAATACGCCCAACACGACCGCATATATGCCGGCTACATCAGGCGATAAAAAACTACTAACCGTTATCGAAGGCATGAAACTATAAATGGGCGTATTTATGGAGCGCTTAGGCTTACGGTATGTCCCTGCCATGAATGTTTTGAAGTCGATTACTTCTGGCTGCTGTTTTCTGAACATTTCGCTCATCTCCGTTCATTAGAATTATCTGAATATTTTCTTTCCCCTCTCGCGCTCTCCCCTCACTCTCTCCCTCCGGTCCTTCCTTAACAGGTTTCCGGAAGCTTATTAAACCGGCTTTACTGCTTATACAAGTGCACTTATATAACTGAGTTGAATCTGTTACGAAATTGAAAATTAAAACATCCGATTCTATGACGCTACCGTTTACCAACTTATTTGCTTTCGTGTTAATAGCCTATGTGGTACCGATTGTCCACGTTTACTTGTCCGCGAAAATAATTTTATCCGCCGGCGGGTATAACTTGTTTCATCGGCGGGCATGACTGGAATTAAAAAGCGAGTGAAAGGAAGATCAATATGTTTGGATTATTTGGAGGTAAGCCGCGCTCTAAATTAGGTCGATGGCTAGATGATCGGGGAATATCGCAGGAATGGCTGATAAAGACATCGAAGGTTAGCCGGACCACTATATCGGAGC
>NZ_PHNG01000596.1:0-817 GCF_002803435.1 Bacillus sp. mrc49
GATGGATATTCATTTCTCCCAATCCAGTGCTGAGTACAAATACTGAGGAAGTGACCAAAAATAATATGAAAACGATAATCATCGCTTTTTTATCCATTAAGAATGATATTTTTTCATTAAATAAACGAAAACTCTTATATGACTTCATCGGCTGCTGAACCCCTTTCTAGCTATGTAAATAAAGAATGGGGTGCCAATGATCGCCGTCATGACTCCGACGGGAACTTCCCTGGGCATCAGGATATACCTGGATAGGATATCGGCTGCAAGTAAAAGCACCGCACCGAGTAGTCCGGAAAATGGAATCAGCCAGCGATGATCGGTTCCTACTATATAACGGGTAAGATGAGGGACGACAATTCCTATGAACCCTATCGGTCCCGCCACCGCAACGGATCCACCGGCGAGCAGGATGATTGCCAGCCCCAGGACCGATTTTAGAATAACGACATTCAATCCGAGACCTTTTGCCACATCTTCACCCATGGATAACACATTCATTTTTCCGGAAACGATCAAGGCCAGTCCCCATCCAACTAAAAGGTAAGGAAGGACCGCAACTAAATTATCAAGACTCCTGCCGGAAACCGATCCGGCAAGCCAAAACAAAACTTGATCCAATAGTGCCTCATTGGAAACCAAAAGACCTTGCGTCAATGAAGCTACCATCGCGGACATCGCTGCTCCAGCCAAAGTCAGCTTCATCGGTGTCAAACCGCCCCGTCCCATGCTTCCTATCATATATATACTTGTTGCCGCGATTGCGGCCCCGATGAAAGATAACCAGGTGAATATTTGGAGATTGCTTACCCCAAAA
>NZ_PHNG01000597.1:0-816 GCF_002803435.1 Bacillus sp. mrc49
AAGGGTGTTGGCATTAAGGAAAGGGGAGGTTCCTGGGTTATTGACCACGACCATCCTGGAACGCGGCGTCACAATCGAACGCCTGGAGGTGGCCGTGATCGGCTCGGAGCATGAAGTGTTTTCAGAAAGCGCCCTCGTGCAGATTGCCGGCCGGGTTGGAAGAAGCTTGGCCCACCCTTGCGGCACGATCACTTTTTTTCACTATGGTAAAAGTAAAGCGATGATCGAGGCGATCCATCACATCCGAATGATGAATGAGGCTGCCCTGAAAAGGGGGTTGCTCGATGCGTAGATGTTTGGTTTGTGATGAAGCGATGAAGGAGGCCCTGACATGGGGAACATTGCTTAAGCGGGGCGAGGCCAAGGCGATCTGCAAAGGATGCGAGGCGAAACTGGATAGGATAACCGGGGAGAGATGTTCATTGTGTTCAAGGGGGATGGACGGCCATTACAGCGGTGGGGGCACCTGCTTCGATTGCTCAAGATGGGAAAGGGATAAGGAGTGGTCCGGCTATTTGTCCAAGAATATATCGCTTTTTCACTATAATGAACACCTGAAAGAAATCATCGCCAAATATAAGTACCGCGGGGATTATGCATTGGCAGCGATTTTCGTTCCCTATTTGAGGGAGGTGCTGCAGGATATGGAGCATGACCTTGTGACGTGCATCCCGCTAAGTGCTGAACGGCTAAGGGAGCGGGGGTTCAACCAGGCACAGGCTTTGGCGGATGTTATTGGCATTCGTACAGTCGAGGTACTGACTCGGATCGATACGGAAAAACAATCAAAAAAATCAAGACATGAAAGAATCACGC
>NZ_PHNG01000598.1:0-810 GCF_002803435.1 Bacillus sp. mrc49
CAGGAAAGCTGTCGGAACGGAAGGGTTGCTGACGGTTGTCAAGGATATCGGTCTTCGGGATAACTTTTCAGGGCAAGTGCCAATTGTGTCTGGCGAATTAGGTGAGGATTTCACCTATTATTTTGCCACTTCTGAACAGGTGCCATCTTCAGTGGGTGTAGGGGTCCTGGTGAATCCTGATAATTCGATTCTTGCGGCGGGTGGATTCATCATCCAATTGCTGCCTGGAACATCCGATGAAACGATCTCCAAAATCGAGAGTCGCCTGAGCACAATCGAGCCTGTCTCGAAAATGATTCAAAGAGGCTTGACGCCGGAAGAAATCCTAACGGAAATTTTGGGTGAAGGCAATGTGAACATTTTAGAAAAAATGGATGTCGAATTCTCCTGTCAATGCTCAAGGGAGAGAATTGCCAATGCATTGATCAGCCTTGGGAAAGATGAAATTCGGGATATTATCGAGACAGAAGGAAAAGCGGAGGCGCAATGCCATTTTTGCAATGAAACCTACCAATTCTCGAAAGAAGATCTTGAAGAACTGGAAGCAGAAACAGAAAAATAATTGACGGAGGAAAAGGTCTTGCCTAAACAAAAGCTTCGGGCGATCATTGCCGGCCTTGCTGTGCTGAACCTTTTGACTATCATTATCTTTGTCATAAAACCATTAATCACTTCTAAATCCGTAATAGGAGAGGAGACAGCCGCCAGGGTTGGATCCAAGGATATTTCCCGGGAAGCATGGATTAATGAGCTCGAAAAGAGATATGGAGAAGACGTACTTGAGGAAATGGTGGATAAAGAGGTCGTGAA
>NZ_PHNG01000599.1:0-805 GCF_002803435.1 Bacillus sp. mrc49
ACCCCCCCTGAAATACAGTTCCCTTCCATTTATGACGATTTAAAAATGGCATGGCTTGATGGAACTTGTCTACAGTCAGGCGCTGTCCGTTTCAAGAAGCATTGCAGATATTATCCTTTAAACGTCACTTTCCGCTCGGATCAGGACTATCAGAGGATGACTTCATTTCTTGTGCAGGCCATCCAAATCGTCAAAAAGGGTTCCGGAATGAGACCTCCGAAACCCTGCTTATACACTGAACATGCCTCATACGAGACCAGGCGTGCGTGCCAACCGTCTACTCAATGACAACTCTTGTTGACGGAAATGTCCTGATAGACGGCCCGCTCCCCGCCGATAAGTTTGGGGCGGGTTTTTGCCATGGTCACATGTGCGTGCCCTATTTCCTTGATGGCAGATCGAAGCGGAACGGCCACATGCTTTAAATGCATGCCAATGAAGGTATCCCCAATATCTATGCCCGCTTCCGCTTTAATATGCTCCACGACTACGGCATCTTTCCATTGTTGATAGGCGTATGTAGCCATTGATCCGCCTGCCGTCCTGACCGGTATGACGGACACTTCTTCATACCCTCTTCGCACAGCCGTTTCCCTTTGCAAGACCAAGGCCCGATTAAGATGCTCGCAACATTGATAGGCCACTTGGACACCGGTTTTTTCTTGAAAATCGCTCACAACGGAAAAAATCATCCCGGCAACATCGAGCGTTCCTTCCGTGCCGATCCGTTTTCCCATCACTTCACTTGTACTGCAGCCAATGACCAACAGTTGTTTCTCTTTCAAGGCCGCCTCTTCTTGAAACT
>NZ_PHNG01000600.1:0-797 GCF_002803435.1 Bacillus sp. mrc49
AAAAATGAACTGCTAAATATGGGGTATTTCAAAACGCCGGAGGGATTGCAGCTTTACGAACTAACATTGAGCGAATTGGAGGATATCTACAAAGCAGAAAAAGCGAGGGAGAAACATGACGGATAAACAAAAACGCCGGTTGAAAAAGTCTCTAGCCAAAAGAGAAAAGGATCGCTTGAATCATGCTTGGAGAAACATCTTTGTGAAGTCCGGTTTTCTTGAAGAAAGAAAATAAAAGGGGTGGGCAGATGTTCATTTTCGTAATGGTGGCATTCATTGTTGGGGCTTGGGTCGGGATGTTCTTCATGTCTTTATTTTCTGCAGGTGCTTATGAAAAAGGATTTAAGGATGGGAGTAAGTTAAATGAATACAATTGATGATCAATTAAAAAATGATGTGCTGCTTGCTGTTGAGACAGAACGTTTTAGACAAGATGCATTGTGGGGTAAACAACGTCATTCATATGGTGACTGGTTGAAAATCCTGGTTGAAGAAGTCGGAGAGGTTGCTCAGGCAATGCAAAAGGATCAAAGATGGGGAAAAGATTCTGACGCTTCAAATTTATACACTGAATTAATTCATGTAGCTGCTGTGGCTGTCGCTATTGCCGAACAAGTTCTAGAGGAAAAGAAATAATGGCCAGGCAAATGCAGCCGGTTATTATACGTCGCCAAAGGAAGCATGAAGCTGAACAGGCTATCAAGGATTTATTATCAAGGGGATTTGAAATTGTTTCCCCTCTTAAACAGGAAAGTCCACAATCTGAAGTTCTTAATATTTATTCTTTTGAACAAAAG
>NZ_PHNG01000601.1:0-796 GCF_002803435.1 Bacillus sp. mrc49
TAGCGGCGGGGCCAGTCAGGTGGATGATGGCGCTCATGCCGTTTATGCAGGAGCAAGGAAGTTAACCGGAGGCGTCAATCAAGTCAATGATGGCGCACAAAACCTAAAGGATGGAGCAGGCTCCCTTTATACCGGGGCAAAGGAATTATCCGGGGGCGCCAATCAAGTGAATGATGGTGCCCAACAGGTGAATGATGGTGCCGGCTCCCTTTCTGCTGGTGCTAAGGAATTATCCGGGGGCGCCAATCAAGTGAACGCTGGTGCCCAAGAGTTAAACATGGGCACGAAGGGTTTAGTCATTGGCGTAAAGGATTTGAATGGAGGAGCAAAGCAAGTATTGGATGGCCTCGTTAATGTTGAAGCGGGCAGCAACGGATTGAAGACCGGTTTATCACAACTGGAAGCTGGCAGTAGCAATGCTGCCAAAGGAGCGGCTGCCGTGGATGCAGCAGTTGGCCAGTTGGCCCCGGAATCAAAGGATGTAGTGCAAGGTATCAAAAAGCTTGGAGAACAAGTTCCAGGCCTTAAAGACAGCCCTGAATATCAGCAGTTAGTAGCTGGAAGTGAAAGGGTCGCGGGAGGTTTGAGCGATTTGGCTGGCCAAACCCCAACCTTGGCTGGGGGAACGGACCAAATTTCACAGGGACTGAAAGACGCTTTAAAGGGCTCCACTGATTTAGAGGCAGGACTGAATGGGTTGCTGGAAGGGCAAAAAAAGGTATATGGAGGAACCCAAGGTGTCGTCCAAGGGGCAAACCAACTATCCGCTGGTGCCGAAAAGGTTGCCGATGGAACA
>NZ_PHNG01000602.1:0-797 GCF_002803435.1 Bacillus sp. mrc49
AATCATCTTCATCACTGGCAGCATCCGATTTACTTTTCGTAAATGAAGCTGAAAGTATAAGAAGCAAGTTAATGAAATAGATCGCAGCAGGAATTAAAAAGGCAAAGCCATAAAATAAATGATTGTTGGATAGAAACAAGATGATGAATGGCAATATCGTGGCACCAAGTGAGCCAAAAGCCTTTACCATGACACTCGCTGACCCAGCCGATTCAGGAAACATTTCCGTTAACGCCGGATATGTACCAGCATCCATGGCTGAGTTGGAAACTCCTGCCAGCAACGCAAACACGAACGCGATTTCGTATGTGGGGGAAAACGGAATCCCAAGCAAAAAAACTCCCATCAGGAACGAAGAGGTTATGATTAATGGCTTCCTGCCGAATTTATCTGACAGCACTCCCGAGAGCCCATAAGTAAGTAATCTCCCAACCCCTATCGCGGCAATGAGATAACTGATGCCTGTGGAATCCGTATTCCATTGCTCGGTTAACGAAGACATGTTTGAGGCAAGGATTATATTTACCATCCCTAGTAGAAAATAGTTGATGTACATGCCAGATGCGGCTTTATACTTTTTCATTATTACACCCCTATAATAAATCACAATGATCTTACTCCCCTAAAATTCTAAAAAACTGAATGTATTTAAGTCTCCCCTATATGATATCCATTTAACTGAAAAACCACTTTCAAAAAAAAATGCTAAGAAATACAAGGAATCACTCCCTGTATTTCTTAGCTCCGAGGTTTACCTCAAGTATCAAACCTTATTATGATAAATGGAGGTCAATCCC
>NZ_PHNG01000603.1:0-795 GCF_002803435.1 Bacillus sp. mrc49
ACCACTATCCCACTTTTCCATTTAAAAACGTTCATATTCGCCACTCCTCATTCATGAACTAAAATCGCCAACCCGGATTAAATCCACGCTGGCGATTTTACGTCCTAAATCTGAAATTCAATTTATCCAAACAGGGAATCTCCTATATACCCACCCTTTTTCACACCTGGTAAACACGCAAACATCGCACTTCCCCTGTGAACGATATATTCATTGAGCTTGTCATTTTTTGCGAGTCGCTCTTGTATGGGGATGAATTGTTTACTCGGGCTTCGCTGAAAACAAATGAATAGCAGACCAGCATTGAAGCTGCCTGTTTTGGGATCCATGCCATCCGCATATGAATAAGGACGCCTCAGGATTTTTGCTTTGCCGTCTCCCCTGGCTAGGCTCATATGGGAATTCTCCGGAATGGTCAGGTTTCCATTTGAGTCTTTAGCTTCTAAATCAACGCGATCAAACTCATTCTTCATCCCTAATGGAGCTCCGCTGTCCCGGTGACGCCCAAACGTGTTTTCTTGCTCTTTCAATATCGTACGGTCCCAAACCTCGATATACATCTGGATTCGGCGCACAACCATATAACTGCCGCCAACAAGCCAGTCGGGTCCGTCCCCGGCCTTTACCCAAACATGCTGATTCATTTCACTGGCATCATTCGTATCCGGATTGACCGTACCATCCTTAAAACCGAATAAATTACGCGGTGTCGTCTTTTTCGAATCGGCTTGCTTAGTCCGTTGAAAACCCGTCTGCGCCCAATGAATGATCGTCTTCCCTCTTCCTATCCTTACC
>NZ_PHNG01000604.1:0-795 GCF_002803435.1 Bacillus sp. mrc49
ATTTGCTCTCTGAAGGCTCCTTCGCAAGCAAGCTTGATGATATGGCGGGGAATCTTCTTGAGTTGCCCCTTCTTTTTATCGAACAATTGCCAAATGAAAGAACGGCAGAGATCCTTCAGGAGTTTTATCTGGAGGATACCGCTACGATCATGTACACATCGGGCACGACAGGAAATCCAAAGGGTGTGATCCAATCTTTCGGCAATCATTGGTGGAGTGCCGTCGGATCGGTGTTGAACCTTGGATTGCACGAGGGGGATACCTGGTATTGTGCGGTTCCTATCTTTCATATCAGCGGTCTTTCCATCCTGATGAAAAGCGTGATTTATGGGATGAAGGTCGTCTTGGCCGAGCGGTTCGATGAACGGGAAGCGAACAAGGCAATCCAGGAAAATGGCGTGACGATCATTTCGGTCGTGACGACGATGCTTAATAGGATGGTGCATGATTTGAAAGGAGCAAGCTATCCAGACGACTTTCGCTGCATGCTGTTAGGCGGAGGACCTGCGCCCATTCATTTACTGGAAGCCTGCAAGGAAAAAAAAATCCCGGTCTATCAATCATATGGGATGACGGAAACATCTTCTCAGATCGTGACGCTGGCTCCGGAGTACAGCATGACGAAAATCGGTTCGGCAGGAAAACCATTATTTCCTTCGCAGCTACGGATCGAGAAGGATGGCAAGGTGTCCGGACCTGGTGAGGCGGGGGAAATCGTTGTTTCGGGTCCGAATGTGACAAAAGGCTACTTCAACCGGCTGGATGCCACACAGCAGGCGATTAGTGACGGCTGGC